>JAEUTC010000233.1 GCA_016787985.1 Flavobacteriales bacterium
CTGGTCGTAGGTCTCCTTGCGCGTCTTCTCATCGGGGCTTTCGCTCGGATCGATGAAGCTGTATTGCACCTTCTCCGGTTGCACCACGCGCATCTCGTCGAGCAGTTCGCGGATCGAGCGTGAGAACCGTTGCAGGTCGGCGGGCAGCTCACCGGTGAGGTACACCTTCACGTACACCACATCCGGCAGTTCCTCCAATAGCTGCTTCGTGGAAGGCGTGAGCGTGTAGCGTTTCTCGTTGGTGAGGTCGGCCCGCAACCGCAGGAACGAGCCGATGAACAGCACAAGGCCCACGACGGCCAAGCCCAGAACGAGCTCGAGCAGATCGGTGGTGCGGGGGCTGCGTGGCTTGCTCATAGTGATCTCTTGCGGAATGGACTTAGCGCAAGGTTGATGACGAAGATGATCTGAGCAAGTATGCCCACAACAAGGCAAATGGTAACCAAGTCCATCGCGCCCTCGAACATCGGTGCTTCGGTGTCCGGATAGTAGCGCGGAGGAACTCGCCCACCTAGAGTATCAAATGGGAGCATTGAAATCGGGGCTAGGATCATCATGAGAGAACCTATTCCATGAGCCCAGCCTAGGCTTTGGTTCAAACGCAGACCTGTTAGACGATCGTATCCAAAGTAGAAGAACGAAAAGGCAAGCGCTATAACCGCCATAACAATGAGGATATGGGTATTCGCGATGACGAAATAGGTATCGTGAATATTGATGTCGAGTGCACTATCGCCAAGTGAGCTCGTTCTATTAGAGAAGAAAGAAGGCACGATCAGCCACAGGACGAAAATGATCGTGATCACTAGGAAAAGGCCAGATAGCCTGCGAAAGGAGCGGTCTGGAGTTCTCATCCTACCAACGCCGGCTTTGGAGCGCAGTGCGCGTGAGCAACAGGAATACCGTGATGGTGCCCAGGAAGTACAGCACATCGCGCAGGTCCACCACGCCACGGCTCAAACTGGCGTAGTGGTCCTGGATCCCGATGGCCTTGATCGGCCCTTCCAACACGCCGAAGGCATCGAAGCTGGCGATCAGGTCGAAGCCCAGGTACAGGAAGAAGCAGAGGAACACCGCGATCATGAAGGCCACCACCTGGTTCTCGGTGATGGCGGATGCGAACACGCCGATGGCCCCGAAACAACAAGCCAGCAACAACAATCCGATGTACGAGCCGATGATGCCTCCGGTGTCCAAGTTGCCCTTCGGCATGGCCAGCTCGCTCAAGCTGTACCAATACACCAAGGTGGGCAGCAGAGCGAAGATGATCAGGATCACCGCAGCGACGTACTTGGCAAGCACCAGTTGCATCTCGGTGAGCGGTTTCGTCAGCAGCAATTCGATGGTGCCCGTACGCCGCTCCTCGCTGAAGCTGCGCATGGTCACCGCTGGCACCAGGAACAGGAACACCCACGGGGCGATGAAGAACAGCGGCGCCAGATCCGCATAACCGGTGTCGAGGATGTTGTTCGGGAAAACCCACAGGAACAAGCCGGTGAGCAGCAGGAACACCACCACCACCACCTGGCCGATCAACGACCCCAGGAATCCCCTTACCTCCTTGAGAACCAGTACACGCATAACGGAAAGCGGGCGCCAAGATAGCGGTCGCGATGGGCAGGGGAGGCGCCGTTGCTCGGTTGGTGGGACGGAGTTGTCAGTTATACCTTGTCAGTTCGGAGCGCCGATCCATCTGCGGTCGACGTTCCTGCAGTAGGGGACTCGATCATAAGCCCACGACGATGGCGGACGACCAAAATCGAACCCCGCTCAGAATTCGATCACCGTTTTCCGGCGAACGCGCACCGGCTTCTTGGGGATCTTCTCCTCGTCGGTGTTGCAGTAGTTCTTCACGATGAACTTGGAATCGGCCTCGCCAAGACCGGCTGCCTCACGCCAGCTTTCGCAGGCTTTCTCCTTGTTCTTCAAGGCGTAGTAGCAATCGGCCCGGTAGTAGAGCGCATCTTTCAGGGTTTCGTCCTTGGCTTCGATCACCCGCGTGAACGTGCCGATCGCCTTCTCGTACTCTTTCGTTTCGTACTGGAGCACGGCCAAGCTCATGAGCCCATCTGCCATGTCGGGCTTAAGGTTCAACGCCGCTTCGATGTCCAGGATGCCCTCGCTCTCCTTGAACAATTCACCCTTCACCACACCGCGCAAGAAGAGCGCTTCGGCATTGTCCGGGCGCAGTTCCAATGATCTCTCCAGATCGCGCAGTGCCCCTTCGTTGTTACGGCCGATGTAGTTGGCGCAGGCGCGGTTGTACCACGCATCCGGGTCGGTATCGTCCAGGTCCAAGGCCTTCTCGATGTCGCGCATGGCCTCCTTCACCCGTTCTTCGGTGATGTGCACGGCCGAACGGCTCACATAAAGCCGTGGATTGTCCGGTTCCACCTTTTCGGCCTTCACATAATCCATCAGGGCACCGTGCAGGTCCAGCTGGCGTTGCTTGATGTCACCGCGCAGCTTAAATCCGCCGGGAATGCCGGGTTCCAACGCGATGGCGCTGTCGGCATAGGCTTGTGCGAGGGTCAACTCGTTCGCCTTGTACGCCGCCTGGGCGTTCTTCAGGTGATCATCGGCCGAAGGCTGTGCCAGTGCGACCAAGGGAAGGATGGCGGCGCCGACGAGGAGGGAACGGTACATGGGCCTAAGATCGGACAAAGACCGGACCATGGTGCAGCGATCCGCTCAAGGCCGTCCATTCGCCCGATGGATCGCTGGGCATACTCCGCAGAACGATCGGGCCCGTGGATCAGGGCAAATGGTGCTCCCGGTCCACGCTCCAGGCCTCCGCTGGTGCGGCGAACAGGGTTTTCACCACGGGCCACACGCTCGCGAACACCTCGGACACCCGGTATTTCTCCAGGTCTTCCGCACCGTTCCAGTGGCTGTAGGTGAAGAAGATACGCGGGTCGTTCACATCGTGCAGCAGCTCCAGGTGGCGACAGCCGGGGAAGCTGCGGATCTTCGGTTTCCAACCTTCGAAGAGCGCTTGGAACCGGGCCGTCTCTTCGGGCCGGAAGGTCATTTTCACGATACGGACGATCATGGTCTCTCTATCGGTTCTGCTGTTGGCTGATTGGTCTATGCCGAGCGTGGGTCACCGCCACTCGCCGAATTCGATGCGCACGGTATCATCTTGGTACACGCCGAAGAGCCGCGCCGCGCCTCCACCGGAGCCCTCCACGCCTTTGTTCACGGCTATCTCCAGCAGCCCTGTGGCGTTGAAGAAGGCCAGTCGTTCCCCGTTCGGTACATCACCATAGGTGCCATGCAGTCTGGTGATGTCGTCGTCGCGATGTCCGAAACCGATGCGGAACGTGCGGCCTTTGCCGACCTCGTCGAAAAGGTGTTTCCGCACATTGGTCACCAGGTTGCCGTAGCTGTCCACGTAAAGCACCTTGCCCCGTATGCTCGTGGGGTCCACCGCCGGTTGGAAACCGATGAGTTCTTTCACCCGGGCCACCTTGCGGCCGATCACGTCCATGGTTCCGCCGCGCGCCAAATGACAGGCCACCTTCACGAACACGCTGCGCGTGGGGAAGGCCACATGGTCATCGTCCAGTTTCATGGTGATCTCGAAGGCCTCATGCGGCATGCCTTCGAAAAGCAGGCTGAAGATCCCGTTGTCCGCGCCGATGAAGAAGTGGCCATCGTGGCGGACCACCAGGTGCGGGGTTTGGCCGTCGGCTTCGGGATTCACCCCGATGATGTGGATCGTACCACGCGGGAATTCGGGGTAGGCCTGGCGCAGGACGAAAGCCGCTTGTCCGCTGTCGAAGGGCTTGATCAGGTGGCTCACGTCCACGATCCGCGCCTCGGGGTATTGGGTCCAAATGGCACCCTTCACCGCGGCCACGTAGTGGTCCTTCAGTCCCATATCAGTGGTCAGGGTGATGATGGCCATCGGGATCGCAGGAAGCGCGGGCAAGGGCTACCTTCGGCGCTCAAAACTATCCCGACCCTCCAACGGGGTCCGGCACAAGAAATCAACAACCGAGAGTTACTTTGATCGAGAAGCTCATCACCATCGTCGGCGTGGATCCTGTAGAGGTCCTCGGCGCCAATGATGCCAACCTGCGGCACATCCGCACGCACTTTCCCAAACTGAGTATCATCGCCCGTGGCGACACGTTGAAGGTGAGCGGCACCGACCAGGACATCACCCAGTTCGAAGAGCGTTTCCGGCAGTTGATGGAACATGCCACCCGCTACAACGAGCTACCGCGCAAGGTGCTGGACGACATCATGGGCACCACCACCAGCCCGGGTGAGCGGGAGAATCCCGATGAGTCCGACGTACTCGTTTACGGCAACGCCGGCTTGCGGGTGAAGGCACGCACGCGCAATCAGGAACGCTTGGTGGAAGCGGTGGAAGGCAACGATATGGTCTTCGCCATCGGTCCTGCAGGGACCGGTAAGACCTATACAGCGGTGGCCCTGGCGGTGAAGGCGTTGAAGGAGCGCAAGGTGCGGCGCATCGTGCTCACGCGCCCCGCGGTGGAGGCGGGTGAGAACCTGGGCTTCCTGCCTGGGGATCTGCGGGAGAAGCTCGATCCCTACCTGCAGCCGTTGTACGATGCCTTGCGGGAGATGATCCCGGCTTCCAAGCTCGCCGATCACCTGGATGAAGGTGTGATCCAGATCGCACCGCTGGCCTTCATGCGCGGGCGTACCCTCGACCACGCTTTCGTGATCCTCGACGAGGCGCAGAACGCCACGCTCACGCAGATGAAGATGTTCCTGACCCGCATGGGGCGCAACGCCAAATTCGTCATCACCGGTGATGCCACCCAGGTGGACCTTCCCGATCGGCAACCCAGCGGACTGCTACCCGTGGTGAACATGTTGCGCACCGTGGAAGGGGTATCCGTAGTGGAACTGGATGAAAAGGATGTGATCCGACACGAGTTGGTGACGAAGGTCCTGAAGGCCTTCCGCGAGATCGAAGAACGCAACAACGAGAACCGGAAATGAGCGGTGAGAAGGACGGCACATTGATGCGCACGGACTTGCAGCTTGCTGGCGTCCAAGGGATCTACCGGGGCAAGGTGCGCGATGTGTATCACATGGAGGATGGCCGCACCATCCTTGTCGCCACGGACCGCATCAGCGCCTTCGATGTGGTGTTGCCACGGGGCATACCGCGCAAAGGCCAGGTGCTCACCCAACTGAGCTGGCACATGCTGCAGGCCACTGCGCATGTGGCACCGAACTGGGCCATCGCATCCCCCGACCCTAACGTGGTCATCGGCCACACGGCCAAGACCGTTCCGGTGGAGATGGTGGTACGCGGGTACCTCGCCGGTCATGCATGGCGGCAGTACGCTGCAGGGCACCGCATCCTGTGTGGCGCACCGATGCCCGATGGCTTGAGGGAGAACGACCGCTTCCCGCGACCGTTGATCACGCCGAGCACCAAGGCCGAGCAGGGGCATGACGAGGACATCACGCCAGCGGAAATACTGGATCGAGGCCTATGCACGCGGGCGGAATGGGACACCATGTGCCGATATGCGCTCGCGCTTTTCGCTGAAGGCACACGGCTGGCCAAAGCACGTGGCTTGATCCTGGTGGATACGAAGTACGAGTTCGGGCGCACCCGCGATGGTAGCATCCTGCTGATCGACGAGATCCATACCCCGGATAGTTCGCGCTACTTCTATGCCGAGGGCTATGAGCAACGGCAGGAAAAGGGCGAACCGCAAAAGCAGCTCAGCAAGGAGTTCGTGCGCGAATGGCTCATCGCCCACGGGTTCATGGGCAAGGAGGGACAACAAGTGCCTGCGATGGACGACGCGTTCGTGCAAAGCGTCACCGAGCGCTACACGGAACTATTTGAACGCATCACCGGGCAGGGCCTTGCGCCGGCATCCACCCAGGACATGAACGACCGGGTGCAAAGGGCCCTTACCGCCTACCTCGGCTGATGCTCAGACCGCACGTGCGGTGGACCACATGCGAGGGACGAATACGCCCGTGTGCCGCAGTCCACGTCCACCGGTGAGCAGCCCGTAGGTAGTAGGCGCGAACTGGTCGAAGGACCATGCCGCGGACAGGCACAGCAGCAGGGTGATCAAGGGAGCCGTGAAATAGCACAGCAGCACGGCGAGCGGATGACCACCGAGAAAGTGGAGGAGCACGTGCTTTACCATCGTAAGGCATGGCTCGTGCGCGGCATAGATGAAGAAGGAGTAGGCCGTGAAGCGATAGGCCCAATGGTGACGTACTTCAACGGTGCGCAGAACGAGGTCGTATCCCACCCAAACGGAGATCAATCCCAAGAACACACAGACATGGTGGAGTTGACGGATCATCTCTTGATGCACCTGTCCGTTCATGACCAGTGCGGTCTTCGCCACGATGGTCGATAGCCAGGTGATGATGATGATCCTCCGCGCCTGATCGGTCATCGCGGGTTCATGGTCGGGACCACGCATGGCCAGCCAACCTCCCGCGAGGAAGAAGGGTAGGGACTCGTTCCCGAGGATGACCAGGTCCTTTTCCAACAGCCAATACGCGAGCGGGGGCAAAAGCACGAAGGCACCGAACCGTTCAATACACCACCTGAACAGGGGAGCCAATGCGAACAGCACCATCAGGTCACGCAAGAACCACAGCTGGTAAGGGATGGGATCGAACAGGATCTTGCGCGCCACGCCACCGACCGTAAGGCCCCAGACCTGATTATGCGGGAAGAGCGACCGGGTGGTTTCCGGCCATTGCATCACCAGGTAGGTCAGGAAGCCGATCGTGGACCAGATGAGGTAGGGTAGTGCCACCGTCCGCAGTCGTTTGGTGAACTGGGGGAGGAAGGCCACTTTCTTCTGGTGGAGGGGTCGGATGAAGAAATACCCCGAAAGGATGAAGAACATCGGCAGCCTGAACTTGGCGAGGCCTTGACTGATGCTGTATTGGACGGCGAAGCTGAGCCCTTCCCAGGAAAGGGGATCGCCTTGGAACGTGATGGAGGGAAAAGTGTAGGCGTGCACGAACGTCAGCAACACCATGGTGATCAACGAGATCACCCGGATCTTGTCACTGAGGTACGCGTTCATTTGGCCCTGGAGGGTGCCAAGTTGGGAGAGTGATGTGACGTCGACATGACCGCTCTGCTACTTTCGGCGCATGTCTTTCGCGCCTCGATACGGAGTATGGCCCCTTCTTGTTCCTATCGTGGTGGCTTTCACCTGGGTCAGTGTGTCAGGTTACCAAGGCCTGAATGGCCAGGATGCCCACGACTATTACCGCATCGCGCGGGCTTGGCAGGCCTACTTGGTCGAAGGAGGAGCGCGCCCCATCATGGCGGAGCATCCCCACGGCTATCCGATCCTCGGTGCGGTACTTGGTCTCGTTATGGGCCCCCTTTGGGCCCTGCGGATCATCTCGGTCCTGGCGTTCGCGGGGGTGGTGATCATCCTGGATCGTTCACTCCGCCATGGAGCGGGTGGTGCAATATCCCGCACGTATGTGCTCCTTGGCATCGCACTTTCACCCTTCCTCTTGCGGTATGCGCTCACGACCATGAGCGATGTTCTGGCCTTGGTGTTCACGACCGCTGCGTTCTGTTTTGCGCTCACCTGGATACGCGATCGTGGATATGCAGCGCTCATCGGGATGGTCGGCTTCCTCGCGCTCGCACTCTCCGTTAGGCTTGCCGTGGCGCCCATAGCCGTTCTCCTGGTGCTGTTCGTCGCAGGCGAACGCGCCGTTGCGAGGATCGGCCCTCGAACGGTGGCCATCATCTCGTTCATCGCGGTGGTGGCGGGGTCCATCCTTGCAGCGGCCATGCAACGCAATGGAGTTCTCCTGGGCACACCACTCGCAGAATGGACCCCCCTGAACTGGTTCCGCCGCGACCTGATCTCGGATGATGGTGTGTTGCACTACATGTTCCCGAACATCCTTTACGCTTTAGGGGTGGTCATCCATCCGGGCCAATTCACCATCGGCCTGTTCGTTGTGCCCTTCTTCCGGTGGAATGACTTGAAGGATCCGCCCACCCGCTTGGCGGCTATCCTGCTCGGAGGATACCTGCTCTTCGTGGCGGGCATGCCTTTTCAGAACGATCGGGTCCTTTTGTTGGCCCTGCCCTTCACGGTGGTCCTGTTCCACCTCGCGTTCCTGCGCGCTTATGGTGCGTTGCGCGCGTCGTTCACGCGGACTGGCATTCTGCTCCTGGTGGTGGCTTGCGTACAATGCGCATTATTCGTTCGGGCGATGGTGCCTTTCATCCATCAGGCCAGGGTGGAAAAGGAGTTGAGCGCACTCGCGAACCAGCTTTCGCCGGATCACTTGTATAGCCATGGAATGGGTGCTGCGCTGAGCACCTACTGCCCGGATGTACCCGTGACCGAACTCTGGTACGCGGAGATCGACACCTTTGAGCGCGGTGCAGTGATCGTGGTGCATCCCGAGGGTCTTGCAGCGCAATGGACCGGTCGATTTCCAGCGATCAATTGGGAAAAGGCCCGCAGGGCGGGGGCCATCCCGGTCTTCCAACGCCCCGACGGTTGGGTGATCGCGCGGGTGCCCTAGTCGGTCGCGTTAATACCCAAGCGATACTGGAGAACGCTCACCAGATCGGCCAGCATCGAAGCCTTGTACGGATCGGACTCGCTGGGAATGGCCTTTTCGACCCGCTTCAACGCCGAACGCGTGTCCTTTTCAGGCCAGATCTCCTGATTCTCGATCACGGTAAGGCATTCGAAGCATTCGGCAGCGGAGCCAGCGAGCGCTATGTCCACGAAGACGTTCAGGTGATCGCGTACATCGATGCCAGCGTTCCAGAACGTGCTTAGGACGATGTTCCGGATGCCCTTGAACTCCGCGTCCTCCAAAGCGGCCAACAGTGCTGCATCCGCCTGCGGTGCTTTCACTTCGTACAACAAAGTACAAATGCGCTGTTGCACGGAAGTGGATGGGTTCGTCGCCAAGGTCACCAACAAAGGTCGAATGGCGCGTGCATCGCCTTCCTGTCCGATACGGGTTATCGCAGCCAGCACCTCCTCATCGTCCTTGCTCAACAGCGAGGCGAAGGCAAGGTCCATCCGCTTGGCTTGCGCGGTGTGGCGCGTTCCGCTCATCATATTCTATTCAGGCCACGAAGGTACCATACAGGGCAGCACGCTCTGATCGCGCCGCTCAAAGGCGCATGTAAGTTCTGCGACCGGGGCGCCGTTTGAACTTGTACGAGACCTCGAAGTTGAAGTAGCTGAAGGAATCCAGCAATCCTGGGTTCCCTCTCCGGCTCGTTTTGAAGTCTTCGTTATCGCCGACCGTGCCCCAACCCGTGGGATCGCTGATGTAGCGCGCGAGCGTCCGGTCACGTTCCTCCATGTAGAGGTTGTCGATCTGTTCGTAGGTGGCGTAGAGGTTGCTCACATCGTCCAGTTCGTCCGTCATGAACATCATATAGCAGTACTCCACACCAACACTGAGCTGCTTGGTGAGCATGTAGCGCAAACCAGCACCCATCGGCACCGCCATGTGCCAGGCCTTGAAGTCACGGGGCTTGCCCAACTCGGAACCATCGGGATAACTTTCGGTCAACCAACTTCCCAGGTCGGTCTCGAATTTGCCATCCCGCTCAATGACATTCGCGCCGGTCGTTCCCCGCGGTGCATCGCGAATGGAGCCGTCTTCCCAGAAGTAGTAGCGATTCTCGGGATCCACACTTCCGCGGAAGAGATCGGCTTTTGGACGTCCATGGTAGACCCCCAGGCCGATGTGGAAGAACATGAAGAAGCGCTGCTGGAAAAGTGGTGTGTAGGGCTCCCGGTACGCGTTCAGCACAAGATGGCCCGAAGCACCGACCAGGTCATTCCTGAAACTCAGACCGCGCTTGAAGTTCTTCAACTCGGTCGTCGCCAAGTTCCTCAGCGGTGCCGTTTCGTCATACCCGATCCGGAACCAGCTGATCCGTGCCTCGGTGGTGAGGGAGCGCGTGATGTAGCGCTTCTTGTTGTTCAGGAAGTCGCGGAAGGTGATCTGCATACCCGGTCGCGCGCTGTTCCACTGCACGGGACCATCGATATTGCCGAGGTCACCATAGTAATGGGTTACGCCCGAACCCACCCCGATCTCGAGGTGCCGCTGCCCGAATGTGACACAGGCCACCGCCAAGGCAAGGGGAAGAAGGAGAGTCCTCATCATCGCTTCGGTGCCCCGAATGTACGAGGAACAGACGCGAAATGGATCATTGGTTGCCCGGGGCGACCGGTCAGGCCGCCGAATAGTCCCGTTCGCCGAAAATGGCTGTACCCACCCGCAGCAAGGTGCTTCCAGCCGCGAGGGCTTCCTTCACATCAGCGGACATGCCCATGCTGAGGGTATCGAAACGGGGGCCGAACGATCCGGCCAGCTGATCGAACACCCCCCTCAGGACCTCGAACTCGTGCAGGACTTGTGCATGATCCGAGGTGTTCGAGGCCATGCCCATAAGCCCGCGGACCACTAGGTTCTTCCAGGACCAGGGTGCGGCCCCCAAAGCAAGCACCTCATCGGCGCCGAAGCCATGTTTGGTCTCCTCCGCGGCGATATGGACTTGCAGCAACACATCCTGAGTCCTTCCGTGTTGGGCTGCACGCCGGTCCAATTCGTCCAAGAGCTTTATGCTATCCACACCATGCACCAAATGCACGAAGGGAGCGATGTACTTCACCTTGTTGGTCTGGAGGTGGCCGATGAAGTGCCATTCGATGTCGGCCGGGAGCATGGGTTGCTTTTCCCGCAGTTCTTGTGGATAGTTCTCACCGAAGGCACGGTGCCCCAGGTCGTACAGCGCCTTGATCTCTTCCACCGACCGGGTCTTGCTCACGGCGACCAGGGTGACCCCGGGCGGTATCCGGGATCGAACGGAATGGTACCGCTCGGCCAGCGCTGTGCGGGCTGCCGCATCCATGGTCAGAGGTCTTCCAAGCTGTACACGGTCATGCCACTGCGCAGCTTTGGTTCGATGTAAGTGCTCTTGGGCGGCATACAACCACCGGTGTCCGCCACGGTCTTCAGTTCTTCGAAGCTTACAGGCCGCAGGTTGAAGGCTGCTGCGGCTTCACCGGTCTTCACCATACGCTCCAATTCACCCACACCGGCCGTTCCAGGAATGAACTTCACATGCGGATCGGTGCGTAGGTCATGGATACCCAACACCGGATCCAGCACCGCATCGCTCAGGATCGAGGCATCCAGCCTTTCGGAGGCATCGGCGGCAGCGGATGGAAGGGGGAGCTTCAGTCTATACCAACCCTTGCGTGTACAGACATGCACATGTCCGTGTGCTGGCGACGCTTCGGGCCTGCCGGCGAGTGGGTCCAGTGCACCTACGCCACGCAGCGCCTCCAGGAACTCATCGGTGTCCATACCGCTCAAGCTGGTGACGGCCCTATCGAAGTTGTGGATGTGCAGGTGCTCCTGCGGCACGATGAAGGCCAGGCACCAGGCTTTCGGTGCATCGGCGAAAGCGCCCGTGCTCTCGGCCAAGCGCGCACTACTGGCCATGCGGTGGTGCCCATCCGCGATGTACAGCGCATCCATCGCGCCGAAGCGTTGCGTGACCTGCTGCACGATGGCTTGGTCGTGTACGGCCCAGAAACGATGGCGCACACGATCGGTGGTACTGAAGTCGTAGACGGGCGGGGCGTTCCACGCCTGGCCAAGGGCTTCGTCCAAGCCGTGACCCGCTGGCGCGGCGAGCAACACGGGTTCGGCGTTCATGCCGGTCACGTTCAGGTATTCCTTGAAGAGTTCCTCGCGCGCTTGCAGGGTGTGTTCATGCACTTTCACCTTGCCGCCGCGGTAGTCGCCCACGTTCACACCAACGATCACGCCGCGCGAAAGCAGGCCTTTCCGGCTTTGTTCGTACAAGTAGATGCACGGTCGCTCATCACGCACGAACCAGCCCTCACCGATGAACTCGTTCCACTTGCGCCGCACGTTGGCGAAACGCTCGGACCGGCTCAGGTGCGCGTTGTTGCCGTGGTCGGGGTGGATCACATGCAGGAAAGAGAAGGGGTTGCCGACGAGTTTGTCGTGCAACTGCTCGTCGGTATACGAGACGTAGGAACGCGAACCCACGAGGTGGGCCTTGTCAGGCGTCGGTCGCCAGGCTCGGAAGGGGCGTATGCGGATCATCAGCCCACATCAACGGTGGAGCGCCACGAGATGATCTGGTCGGCGAGCTCATCGCCTACACGACCCTGTGCTTCTGCGGTGGCCGCTCCGATGTGCGGGGAGAGGCTCAGGTTCGTGGCAGTGAGCAGGTCTTCGCGAGGCTCAGGTTCACCGACGAACACGTCCAATGCTGCTGCGCGAACACGCCCTTCTTGCAGCGCGCCCAAGAGTGCGTCCTCATCCACACTGCCACCACGCGCGGTGTTCACGATCACCACACCAGGCTTCACGGTGGCCAGTTCGGCGGCACCGAGCACGGCACGGCCGTCCTTTTGAGCCGGGACGTGCAAACTGATGGCATCGGCTTGCTGCAACAATTCGGTCATCGAGACCATCTTCACGGGCACCCGGACGGTATGGCCGCCGATCTCCAGTTCGATCGCCTCAACGGTGGCGTTGTTGTCCACATAGATAACCCGCATGCCACAGCCAAGGGCGTAGCGTGCCGTCCACTGACCGATGCGACCGAAACCGATCACACCGAGCGTCTTTCCGCGCAGCTCGAAGCCCTTTTCGTATTCTTTCTTCAGGTCCTTGAATTTCGCGCGGCCCTCCACCGGCATGGTGCGGTTGGCCTTGTGCAGGTTGCGCATCATGCCGAAGAGGTGCGCCATCACCAGTTCCGCCACACTGATGCTGCTGGAGGCCGGTGTATTGATCACCGGGATGCCCTTGTCCTTCGCATAGGCCACATCGATATTGTCCAAGCCCACGCCCCCGCGGCCGATGAGCTTGAGGGAGGGGCATGCGTCCATCAGATCGCGCCGCACCTTGGTGGCACTGCGCACGAGCAGGACCTCGATGTTCTCCTTGTTGATGTAGGCGATCAGCTGGTCCTGCGGCACATGGTCCGTGGTCACCTTGAATCCTTCTTCGCTGAGGCTGTTCTTGGCTTGTGCCGAGATCCCGTCGTTGGCGTGTACGCGCATCGTTCTAACCGGTCGTTTATCCGTTCTTCCTGGCGAATTCCTCCATCACCTCCACCAGCACCTGCACGCTTTCCAGGGGAAGTGCATTGTACATGCTGGCGCGGTAGCCTCCTACACTGCGGTGGCCCCGGATCCCGCTCACCCCGGCCGCTTTCCACAGCGCGTCGAAGGCAGGCTCCAAGGCGGCATCGGTCATCACGAAGGTGGGGTTCATCACACTGCGGTCCTCTACGGCCGTGGTGCCTTTGAACATCGGTAGCCGGTCGATGGCATCATAGAGCAGCTTCGCTTTCGCGGCGTTGCGGCGCTCCATCTCCACCACGCCCCCTTGGTCCTTCATCCACTGCATGGTGAGCATGCTCACATACACGGCGTAAACGGGGGGGGTGTTGTACATGCTCTCCTTGTCCGCGTGGTTCTTCAGGTCCATCATCGGGCTCAGCTTGCGGCCTGCTTTGCCGAGATAGGCGTTGTCGAAGAGGTACACCGTGGCGCCCGCTGGCCCCATGTTCTTCTGCGCACCACCATAGATCAGCGCGAAGTCGCTCACCTTCACCGGTCGGCTGAAGATGTCGCTGCTCATATCGCAGATCAAAGGGACCGGACTCACCGGGAATTCCTTGTACTGCGTGCCGAAGATGGTGTTGTTGCTGGTGAAGTGGAAGTAATCCGCATCCGTAGGGATGGAGAAGCCTTTCGGGATGTAGCTGAAGTTCTTGTCCTCGCTGCTGGCCACCACCAGGGTATCGCCGAACAGTTTGCTTTCCTTGATGGCCCGGCTGGCCCATTCACCGGTGTTGGCGTAGGCGGCTTTGCCACCCACCTTCATGTAGTTCTGCGGGATCATGTGGAATCCCATGCTGGCACCACCGCCGAGGAAGACCACTTGGTAGTGATCGGGGGCGCTCAACAATTCCTTCACCAAATGCTGTGCTTTGGCCATCACTTCCTCGAACGGTTTGCTCCGGTGGCTCATCTCGATGATGGAGAGGCCGGTGCCTTCGAAGTCGATGATCGACTCCGCGGCTTTGCGAAGCACCTCTTGCGGGAGTATGCATGGGCCTGCGCTGAAGTTGTGGACCTTCATGGTCGTGGATGTGCTCATGGAAGGGATGCCGTGTTGTTCGGCGCGGCAAAAGTAACCTACCACGTTCAGGCAGGCCATCCTTGGGCCCCGATCGGCGAACATCCGAGCGTTCGATCCGCCGTTCAGTGCTTCTGGTGGTCCAGCGCCTTGCCTGGTTTGGTGTTCTCAGGTTCCCGCAGATCGATCTCCGGCCCGAACCACCACTCGCCCTTGTGCCAGAAGTACCCATCATGCGTCATGTCCGGTCCATAGAAGGCCCATTGGTCCTTCAGGTCGGGGCGATGCGGCGAGAGATGGTCCATGATGATGGCCTCCAACGCCGGGTCGTACTTCAAGGTCATGGTCACGCTGAACGCATAGCCGAACACCCGCCGCATGGGCTTGATGCGGCTGCCGCTGTTTTTGGTGGAGGAAAAGATAGGGGCACCGAAACGCGGTTTGCCACCTTTGAAGCTGAGCACCTCGATCACCTTGCGCGTTTCGGCTTTGGAGTACCCCTTCCAACCCAACAAGGTGTAATAGGTGCGGCCACCTTTCTTCACGGGTACCACATCGTAATAGAGGGCGCCATACCACTTTTCAGGCCCCAGCTCCGGCACCTCCGGTGCGGCGATCTTCCCCGTCATATCGCGCAACTCGTAAAGGGCCTGACCCTGCGGAGTTCGTGTGAGCAGGAAACCTTCGAAGAGGTGTGTGCCATCCGTGCGTGGCAGATTCCAGGTGAACAGTTTGAAAGCCCCGTCTGGAGCTTCCACCTTCGTCATCGCCAGGTCGGCGTAGGAGGAGTTGATCGCACCAGGCCTATCCAGCAAGGTCCGTAGGTCGGCTTTGATGACCCCGTTCAGGCTGTCCTGTTCGATGGACGCCACGGAAGCCGAGCGTTCCAGGTTGGCCGCGATGCGCGCCTTTACGTCGTCCTGTGCCAGCGAAGCAAGGCCGCCCAGTGCGAACAGGGGAACGATGATCGAGGAGGTCCGCATGCTCAGCGAACAACGGCGTTGGGCGTCCCTTCAGTACGCCAGTTCCCCATCAGAGGTGCATGAATTCCTTCTTCGCCATCAGCTGCTCCTTGGTCTCGCGGAAGTCCGGATCGTCCACACAGCAATCCACCGGGCAAACGGCCGCGCACTGGGGCTCATCGTGGAAGCCGGTGCATTCGGTGCATTTATCGGTCACGATGTAGTACACGTCCATGGTCTTGGGAGCGTTGGCGGCTTCCGCATCGTAGGTGTTGCCCATGGGCGTGGTCTGCGCCCCCTTCAACGAGGTGCCATCGGCAAGGCGCCATTCGGCCCCTCCCTCGTAAATGGCGTTGTTCGGACATTCGGGTTCGCATGCACCACAGTTGATGCATTCGTCGGTGATCATGATCGCCATGGCGGTGCGGTCTACTTT
>JAEUTC010000236.1 GCA_016787985.1 Flavobacteriales bacterium
GCGTGGTGCGGGCCCTGTTTCGGTGAAGGTGATCGATCCCTTGAAGGTGCCATTGGCCGAATTCGAGATCTGGATGAAGGATGACACCATCACACCGGGCAACCTGAATGACGCCAACTGGTTCATCATCAATTTGGCCACGGGCGATACGGTGACCAGCGACCGGATCATCGACATCGCCTATGAGCAAGTGATCCCGGATTGGGGCATCAGTGTGTCTATCCAGCAAGCGCTGTACACGGGTGATTATGCCGATCCGATCGGGACCGGTAACATCGAATTCGCGGATCCGGCTCGGGCTTGGCTCACCGGTATCGCGGATGGGGAGGCCGACGTGGTGAACAACTGGATCCGCTCCGGTGTGTACAACAGTCCAGAGTCTCCGCTTTATGCCGACCGTGCGTTGGATCCCGATGAGAACTGGGAGAATTTCCTCGGCGGTACCTGGGCACCTTGGGCGCTCGTAGGTCAGGCTCCTTATCAGGGTGGTACATCCTCCGACGCGGAGGCGAACAACCCGCATCCTTCGATGACCTTCGCACTGTTGCGCAGGACCCCGAGCGTACAACTGGTCATCACCTCGGACAAGAGCTTGTGGACACGCTCTCCGGTGTTCGAACAGGATGCCACCGGTAATGGGATCGGAGCTGCGGGTCGTATGGCACTTCGGGCTTCGCCGAGTATTGATAAGGACGGGCGTATGGCAGGCATGCCAGGCTACGTCGCTGAAGAGGGGAACTTGACCAATGCCACCGGCATGGGATGGTTCCCAGGTTATGCGGTGGATCTGGAGACCGGCGAGCGGTTGAACATCGGCTACGGGGAGGATAGCTTCCTGGGCGGTGGTATCGGGCGTGACATGCTCTG
Organism: Flavobacteriales bacterium; assembly: GCA_016787985.1. Classification (GTDB taxonomy): domain Bacteria; phylum Bacteroidota; class Bacteroidia; order Flavobacteriales_F; family PHOS-HE28; genus PHOS-HE28. Next base: position 868 of record JAEUTC010000236.1, read on the forward strand.
GAACCCGAACAGTGATCTGTTCACCGCCAGCGGCTCGCCCTATTTCGGTGGGTGCCATTGGATCTACATCTTCAAGAACGAGCGTCGTCTGCTTGATAGTGATGCCGAGGTTCCACAATACGATCAAGGTGCGTTCATCCGCCAGACCATGCAAGGTAACAACTCGGCTGGCCGTCTGAAGACGTTCAAGTCGATCGGCTGGGTGGGTAGTGCCATGCTGATCCCTGGTACGCAGCTGCTCAGTACGGACGTTCGGATCACCTTGAACGTGAAGAAGCCTTACGAGACGTACACGAACTACGCCGGTGGTCCAGGTTCCATTGAGACGGACCGGAACAATGGCCTGCCGCTGTACAAGTTCGGAACCTCCGGGCTGGAGACGATCAACGACGACATCACGACGGCGGAAAGCGCGCTCGACCTGATCAACATCGTTCCCAACCCGTACTATGCGTTCAGTGGGTACGAGACCTCACGGATCGACAACCGTGTGAAGTTCATCAACCTGCCTCAGCAGTGCACGATCTCGATCTACACGGTAAGTGGTACCCTCGTCAGGAAGTTCCGCAAGGACAATGAACTCACCTACCTGGATTGGGACTTGAAGAACACCACCAACATCCCGATCGCAGGTGGTCTTTACATCTGCCATGTGGATGTGCCAGGTGTCGGGGAGAAAGTGGTGAAGTGGTTCGGGGCCATGCGCCCGTTGGACCTCCAGAATTTCTAAGTGCCAGCACACACAATACGGAAGTACACGATGCGAACGAAGCAACAAAGGACCACTGCGCTGACGGTAGCGTTGGCCTTTACCACCGCGGCGGTCTTTGCAGGTAATCCGGACCGCGCGGGTTCCGCTGGTGCCACCCAACTCCTCATCAACCCTTGGGCCCGTTCCTCGGGGTGGGCGTTGGCCAACTCTTCCTCGGTGCGCGGTGCAGAGGCCATGTTCGGCAACATCGCCGGTCTGGCCCACATCAACAAGACCGAGGTGCTCTTCACCAATACCAAGTGGTTGAGCGGCTCGGGAACCACCATCAACAGCATCGGTTTCGGCCAGAAGCTGGGCGCATCCGGTGTGCTGGGCATTTCCGCCATGACCATGGGTTTCGGCGATCTCGAGATCACCACGGTGGATAACCCTGCTGGTGGCTTGGGCACGTTCCGTCCCTCCATGGCCAACATCGGGTTCTCCTACGCCAAGAGCTTCTCGAACAGCATCCACGGCGGCTTGCTCATCCGTATGGTTTCGGAGAGCATCGCCAACGTGCGCTCGCAAGGGATGTGCTTCGACGCGGGTATCCAATATGTGACCGGCGAGAAGGAGAACGTCCATTTCGGCATCGCGCTCAAGAACGTCGGTCCCGCCATGTCCTTTTCCGGTGACGGTCTTTCCGTGCAGGGTCTGTTGATCTCGGGTAGCGACCAGCTCACCTTGGAACAGCGCTCGGCCCGATTCGAGATCCCTTCGCTGCTGAACATCGGTGCGGCCTACGACTGGCACCTGAACGACATGCACCGGATCACCTTCGCAGGGAACTTCACCTCGAATTCCTTCACCAAGGACCAGGGCTCCATCGGCATCGAGTATGCGTTCAAGCGCATGGTGCATCTGCGCGGCGGGTACATGTATGAAGATGGGATCACTTCCGAAGAGGAGCGCACCACCGTCTTCACCGGACCTTCGGCGGGGTTGAGCATCGACCTGCCCTTCGGTGAGGAGAAGAAGTCCGCACTGGCAGTGGATTATTCCTACCGGGCCACGAACCCGTTCGCAGGCATCCACAGCATCGGGGTGCGCATCAGTCTCTGATCCTTCGCACTATATTTGGGAAGAGGACCTTTCGGGGTCCTCTTTCATTCTTTCCCACCTCAAGCATTCCGGCCATGAGCACTCCGGCCTACTACACTGAAGAAGGACTGCGGAAACTACAGGAGGAATTACACCACCTCCGGACCGTGGAACGACCACACATCAGCCAGCAGATCGCGGATGCCCGCGACAAGGGCGACCTCAGCGAGAATGCTGAATACCATGCGGCCAAGGAGGATCAAGGGCTGTTGGAAGCGCGGATCGCCAAGTTGGAGGAGGTGGTCGCCAATGCACGGATCATCGATGCTTCGCAGTTGGATACGAGCAAGGCTTACATCCACTCCACCGTTCGCGTGAAGCAGGTGGGCCCCGGCACCGAGCGCTCCTTCACCCTGGTGGCGGAAAGCGAAGCCGACATCAAGACCGGTAAGATCAGTGTGAGCTCGCCCATCGGCAAGGGGCTCCTAGGACGCTCTGTCGGCGATGTGGCCGAAGTGACCACCCCTGCAGGCACCACCAAGTTCGAGGTACTCGGGATCACGCGTTGAAAATGGCCAGCATCTTCACCCGCATCATCAACGGGGAGATCCCTGCGTACAAGCTTGCGGAGGACGATTCCTTCATCGCGTTCCTGGATGTGAACCCTCTTTGCGCTGGCCACGCACTCGTCGTGCCCAAGACCGAGGTGGACCACCTTTTCGATCTGGAGAGTGGTGACCTTCAGGCCATCCTTCCATTCGCGAAGGAAGTGGCGCGTAAGATCAAAGCGGTGGTGCCGTGCACGCGCATCGGGATCAGCGTTATCGGGCTCGAGGTTCCGCATGCACATGTGCATCTGGTGCCCATCGACAGGATCGCCGATCTGGACTTCACCAAACCACGCGCGAAGTTCAGCCCGGATGAGTTCGAGGCCCTGGCCGAGCGCATCCGCAAGGCCTGAGCTAGCGGATCCGATCCGGGTTGTTCCGGATGAAGGAGGACCAGTCCTTCCCACCGCTGCGTTTCGTGCTCCCACCCGAGGTGCGTCCGGTGTTCGCGAAATGATGACACACCGCGACGGCTACAGCATCCGTGGCATCGGTGCTGTTGGGAAGCTCCTTGATGCGCAGGATGCTGAGCAACATGGCCGCCACTTGTTCCTTCGCCGCATTGCCGTTGCCGGTGATGCTTTGCTTGACGCGCTTGGGGGCGTACTCCACGACGCTCAGGTCGCGTTGCAACGCCGCGGCGATCGCAACGCCTTGCGCACGACCGAGTTTCAGCATGCTCTGCACGTTCTTGCCGAAGAACTGCGCCTCGATGGCCAGTTCATCGGGGAGATGCCGCTCGATGATCTCGGTGGTGCTGCGGAAGATGGCGCGAAGTTTCAAGGTGTGGTCGTGGCTCGGATCGAATCGGATCGCCCCGGCTTCCACCAAGCGGATCGCGCCACCTTGTACTGCGAGCACACCGAACCCCATCACCGTGGTGCCAGGGTCGATGCCTAATATGATACGCTCATGAACGGGGGCTATCCCTACTTCAACAGACCGACTTTTGCTCGGTTGTGCGTCCTTTGATGGACCGATGTACGCACGCCGCTCCTTGCTCATGGCTTTCCGGTGGGTGATCTTCCTGCTGGCGTGCGTGTTCCTTTATGTGAAGCTGGCCGGGGCTAAAGGTATCGTTGCGACGACAGGCGAAAGCTCCGTGGCTCTCCTTGTTGAGAACAGGGGCATCGTGTTCATCGTCGGTCTCCTCATGCTGGCCAATTGGTGGCTCGAGTCTTTCAAGTGGCGTCGATTGATGATCGGTGTGGAGGTCGTTGGACCTTGGCGTGCGTTCATGGCCACCATCGCCGGCACGAGCGTAGGGTTCGTGAGCGTGAACAGGACCGGTGAGTTCCTTGGTCGTGTACTCTTCCTGGCACCGGAGAACCGCATATCGGGTGGCTTCGCCACTGCGCTGGGGAGCATCGCCCAATTCGTTGTCACGCTTGTAGCCGGTGCGCTGGGTCTACTCTTTCTAACGGTGGCTGGACTCCCCTTGCCTTGGCCCGTGGGTTGGATCTCGTGGGCGCTCACCACGCTCACCACATTGGTCACCATGGTCGCGTTGGTCTTGTACGGCTATCCGGGGTTGTTCCGGCAGGTGATCCTGCTGGTTCCTTTTGCGCGGCATTTCGATACTCCATCGCAAGTGCTTGCACGTTTCGAACGCAGCGAGCTGATCGTCGTGCTGCTGCTGAGCGCCCTGCGGTACCTGGTGTTCGGTCTCCAGTTCATCCTGCTGTTGCGTGGCGTTGGAACCGATCTTCCTGTAGGGCATCTGCTACTGGGTGTACCGTTGATCTACCTCATCGCCACGCTCATCCCTTCGGTCATGCTTACGGAGCTAGGGGTCCGCGGCTCCGTGGCCGTCGCTGTGTTCTCCCCCTTGGGGGCGGAAGCGGGCCTTGTAGTGTTGGCCACATCGGTGCTTTGGATGATCAACGTGGCGCTGCCCGCCAGCGTAGGTAGCTTGATCCTGCTCTTCGCCCGCATTCGTGTCCGCTCTGGAACAGAAGCATGACCGCACTAACGATCGCATTCGTGTTATTCGGCATCGGCTTGGTTCAGGCCATGTTGCTGAATGCGTGGCGCGATGTGTGGAACGCGCGCGGTGAAAGCACAAGTGACGAAGGCGGGACGGCCGTGGGCATTTCCATGGTGATCCCGGCGCGCAACGCAGGGCGGACATTGGTGCCGTTGCTCCAAGACCTGTTCGCACAAGATGTGCCGAAGGACCGCATCGAGGTGATCGTGGTGGATGATCAGAGCGAAGATGACACTGCGGATGTCGTGCGCGGCATGATGTCGCGTTGGCCGCAACTCACCTTGATCGCAGCGCCGAAGCCCGGGAAGAAAGCGGCGATAACGGCGGGTGTGGCGGCCGCACGGTATGGCCTCATCATCCTCACCGATGCCGATGCCCGATGTGGACCAAGCAGGGCCAGGACGATAGCCGAACGAATGATCGCTGGCGGAGTCGATCTGATGATCCTTCCTGTTCGTACCATGGGCACGCATTCCTTCCTCGGTCGACTCCAGGAAGAGGAACAGGGCGCCCTGGCTGGGATGGCGTTGGGCGATGCCATGCTCGGCCGCCCAGGCCTGGCGTTCGGCGCGAATCTCGCGTTCCGGAAGGATGCCTTTGTTGCAGTAGGTGGTTATGACGGCGACCGGTTCGCCAGTGGCGATGATGTGTTCCTCGTGGCTCGGATGCGGAAGGCTGGAAGGACGATTACAGGGTGTGCGGATACCAGCTGCTTGGTCACCGTGGAGGCGGAAGGCACGTGGGCTGGTTTCATCACGCAACGTATCCGATGGGCAGGTAAGATGCGCGGTGCGATAGGCTACATGTCGCTACTGGGAGCGGTCGCGCTGTTATGGCCATGGCTTCTGGTCGCGGTGAGCGTGGGCTACCCGCTGGAGTCCTTGTTCGAGGACCAAGGACCGGAGACCCTGTTCCTTTTGATCGCCGCTTGGGGCTTGGCGGTGGTGCCAGTGGTCGGTCTTGTGCGCGCCGTGCGGACCCGATTCCAACAACCATCTACTGCGTTGGTCACTGCTCTGGGCTACCTGTGCTTTCTGGTCTACGCACCGCTCATCGTTGGCGTAACGATGGTCTATCGCCCGCTGTGGAAGGGAAGGCGCGTGTAGGAACACGAAGCGCGCGAGCCAAGGCCCGCGCGCTTCTCAAGGTCATGCGTGGTTCAGAATGGCAGATCATCCTCGTCGCCAGCGGGAGGCATATCAGCCGCGCTGGGCGGCGGTGCGCTCTGGTAGCCGCCGTTGGATGATGGGCTCGCTGCGTTGCCGGAGCGCTCGATACGGTTGCCGCTTAGACTGAGGAAGTACTTCGTGACACCATCGCGTCCCGCCCATTCGCGGCCGTTCACATAACACGAAACGGTCACTTCATCGCCCGGGTTGTATCCATCGAGCAGACCACAGCGGTCTTGTGTGAATTCTACGGGGATGTGTTGCGGGCGTTGGCCGCTGGGTTCGGTCACCACGAGTTCGCGTTTGCGGAACTTGTCGCTCACGTCCTGTGTTTTACCGACTACTTTGATCGTACCTGTGATGGTTACTTGTGCCATGTGTTACCCGCCA
>JAEUTC010000261.1 GCA_016787985.1 Flavobacteriales bacterium
GGAAAATTCTACATTTAGCCGCTCTATCCGCCCTGAACGAAAGCGCTTTGAAATGAAGTACGGCTACGCTGCCATCACCGCCCTGCTCCTGGGCATCTTGAGTGGTCCGATCCTGGCCCAAGGAGATAACACCTCCTTCAACTGGAAGTTCGAAGAGGCCTCCAAACTCATGGAGGAGAAATTCTACAACCAGGCCGCAGATATCTGGAGCCAACTCTTGGCCACGGACACGGAGAACGCCAACCTCAACTACAAACTCGGGGCGTCGTACTTCAACTCCTACAACCAGAAGGCCAAAGCCCTTCCCTACCTCGAACGTGCCGCCGCACTGCGGACCGGTAGCCTAGGTGGCTTCAACACCGCTGGGTACGACCCCTTCGATCCGCGCGAGCGCAACGCACCGCCCGAAGTGGATTATTACCTGGGCCGGGCCTACCACCTGAACAACGATTTCAACAAAGCCGATGCGGCTTATCAGAAGTTCTTGGACAACTCGGACCCCAAACACGAACTGCGCGACCTCGCCAGCCGAGGCAAAGAGCAAACGGCCAATGCGCGCCTGCTCCAAGGTTCGCCCATGAACTACGAGATCTCCAACGTGGGCCAAGTGATCAACTGGGCCGGTCCCGACTTCAGCCCGGTGCTCAGCGTGGACGGTAACGCCCTGTTCTACACCAGCCGTCGTGTGCGTCCGGACAGCTCCAACAGCGCGGTCATCGACCCCATCGCAGGGCAGCCTTATGAGAACGTCTATGTGAGCTACAAGGACCGCGAAGGGAACTGGCAGAAGCCAGAAGTGCTCAACATCAATCCGGCCGTAGGGCACCTGGCCACGATCAACGTGGCCGCCGATGGACAGACCTTGTTCGTCTACCGCGATGATGGAGGCGACGGGAACATCTACGAGAGCAAGCTCGTGGGTGAGATCTGGAGCGACCCTGTTCTGATGGGTAGCGACATCAACACGAAGGCCTGGGAGACGCACGGTGCACTCAGCGCTGACGGCAACACCTTCTACTTCGTAAGTGACCGGAAGGACGGTATCGGGGGGCGCGACATCTACCGCGTGGTGCGTCTGCCGAACGGCGAATGGAGCAAATCGCAGAACCTGAGCCCGGTGATCAACACCCGTTACGATGAGGATGGTCCCTTCATCCACCCCAATGGCCGCACGCTCTACTTCAGCTCGAAGGGCCATAACTCCATGGGTGGCTTCGACATCTTCTACACGGAGATGAACGACGATGGCACATGGAGCGCACCAAAGAACCTCGGAGCACCGCTGAACACCACGGATGACGATGTGTTCTTCGTCACCACTGCCGATGGTCGTCGTGGGTACTTCAGTTCCGACAAGAACAGCGGTTACGGCGAGAAGGACATCTATTTCGTGGATCTGCCCACGGAAATGGAAGCCGAAGGCCTGACCGTGCTGAAGGGGTACATCATCCCCGCGGCCGGCGAAGAGCTTCCCCCTTCCACCATCCTCTACGTGACCGACAAAGCCACCGGCGAGGTGAAGAGCTACAAGCCCCGTCAGCGTGACGGTGTTTATGTGGCCATCCTGCCTCCGTGCAAAGAGTACAACTTGGACTACCGGGTGAATGACAAGACCGTGCACACCGAGGACATCTTCGTGGAATGCGAGAGCAGCTATCAGGAGATCAACAAGGAGATCTACTTGAGCCCGGTCTCACTCGCCGGCCCAGCCAGCATCGTGGACCTGCCGAAGGGTGCGCCTCCCGGAAAGAAGGAGAAGGGCGAAACGGTGAAGCCGATCGCGGGCAAGGAGCTTGATCCATCCGGCAAGGAGAAGGCCTTGACCGATGCCGAGGTGAAGGAAAAAGGTGGCAAACGCACCGCACCGGACGCGAGCTACGCGGATGAGTTCACCAAGTTCTACGTGTACAATGCCAAGGACATCGACCAGAACGACCAACGCTGGAAGGAATTCGTGGACGTAGTGGTCGGCTTGATCGACAAGAACGGCAAGGCCAATGTGGTGATCGAGGCCAGTGCTTCGAAGGTCCCCACGAAGACTTATGGCACCAACGAGGTCCTGAGCCGCAAACGCATGGAAGATGCTCGGGCTCGATTGCTCGAGGCCGTGAAGGCACGCGGTAAGGATGAGACCAAGCTCTACCTGGAAGCCGTGAACAACCTTGTACAAGGCCCGCGCTACGCCGGAGACTACCAGAACACCGAGAAATACGGCAAGTTCCAATACGCCAAATTGAAGGTGCGCTAGGTCAGCGGATCGTTCAAAGTTCAAGGAGCCCCGGATCATCATCCGGGGCTCTTTCATTCTACATTTCGCCAATGCCCATTTCCCTTTCACGCCCACTCGCCTTCTTCGATCTTGAGACCACCGGCACACGCATCGGCAAGGACCGCATCGTGCAGATCGGCATCGTGAGGCTCCTGCCCGATGGCACGCGGGAGAGTTACCAGACCTTAGTTAACCCGGAGATGCCCATTCCGCCAGAAGCCACCGCGGTACATGGGATCACCGATGCGATGGTGGCTGGCTCACCCACCCTCGAAGCCGTGGCCCGCGAAGTGCTCGACGAACTCGCCGGGTGCGACCTCAGTGGATTCAACGTCATGCGCTTCGACATACCGTTCCTGACCGAAGAGTTGCACCGGGTCGGCTACGAATGGAACACGGCATCGCTTCGCGTCGTGGATGTTCAGCGGATCTTCCACAAGATGGAGCCGCGCGACCTCAGCGCCGCCTTGCGGTTCTACTGCGGAAAGGAACACGCGGGAGCCCATGATGCGCTGGCCGATGTGGAAGCGACCGCCGATGTGCTGCTGGCTCAACTCGAGAGATATCCCGATGCCTTGCAAGGTGACGTGGGGTTCCTTGGCGAATTCAGTGGCGATCGGCAGCGCAGCCCGGATGCCGCAGGCAAATTGAAGTTCGATGAAAAGGGCACCATCTGCCTTTCCTTCGGGAAGTACGCGAACTGGCCCTTGGAGACCATCGGCCGAAACGACCCGGGCTACTTGCAATGGTTGATGACCAAGGCGGAATTGCCCGGTAGCACATTGGCCATCATGCGCGACGTGCTGGCCAGCACCTGAACCCTTTCCCAGGCCTAATGTTCCCCTTGGTTCGAAGACCCCATCGCCCAGCACCTTGAACATGAAGATCATCTGCATCGGCCGCAACTACGGTGAACACGCCAAAGAGCTCGGCAACGCCATTCCCGAAGAGCCTGTGGTGTTCATGAAACCACCGAGCGCGATGATCCCTTTATCAGGCCCGATCACGTTGCCTTCGTTCAGCGACGATGTGCACCACGAAGTGGAACTGGTCTATGAGATCGGCAGGAAGGGGGGCAAGGCGATCCCCGCAAAAGTGACCCTCGGGCTTGACCTTACCGCGCGTGACGTTCAACAGCACTTGAAGGCCAAGGGCCTGCCATGGGAGAAGGCCAAAGCGTTCGACGGTTCGGTGTACGTAGCGGAGCTGCGTCCTTCGATGGACTCCTTCCCCACCGGCCATCACATCGAATTCCTTCTGAAGAAGAACGGGCAGGTGGTACAGAGCGGCCACAGTGGCCAGATGCTCTTCGACGTGAACACGCTGATCGCCCACGTGGAGCGTTACTTCGCACTAGAGAATGGGGACCTGCTCTTCACCGGAACCCCGGCTGGGGTGGGGCGATTATCCCCTGGTGACCGGCTGGAAGGATACTTGCTGGGAGAATTGCTGTTCGATCTGGCGGTGGAGGCCGCGTCATCCGTTGGCTAGGATACCTTTGCAGCCATTCTTCGCGAACGCATGACCAAGACCGTCCACGTCGGTAACATCGCCTGCGGCTCCGACCAGCTCTTCCTCATCTCCGGTCCCTGCGTGATCGAGACCGAGGACGTGATGCTGCGCACCGCCGAGAAGCTCAAGGAGGTGAGCGAGCGCCTGAAGCTGCCCGTGATCTACAAGAGCAGC
>JAEUTC010000004.1 GCA_016787985.1 Flavobacteriales bacterium
CCACTTGGTGCCGGTCTCCTGGCTCAGGCGTTTGGCTTGGTCAACGGCCTCGTCGGCGTTGTAGGCCACCAGGCCACGTTGCACGGCCACGCCGTATTTGCTCAGGATGCTCTTGCCTTGGTATTCGTGGAGGTTCATTGCTGGGCGAAAGTTTGCGGGGCGAAAGTAGTGGTTCGGGGGGGATGGACAGTGGACAGTGGGACAGTGGACAGTGGACAGTGGGACAGTGGACAGTGGACAGTGGGACAGTGGACAGTGGACAGTGGGACAGTGGAAAGTGAACGGTTTGAAACTGACTACAATTGATCAGGGAGCTTTTTTGAAAGGGACTGGAACCAACTTGCAATGATGAGGAGCCCTGTGAAACCCGGCAGATGTCCGAATCTACGGGTACTCGGGTTCATGTAGGTATAGAGCAATCGGCCGATCTCCTGGCAAAGGTCAAATGCCCTTTCCATGTCTGTGATGGTCATATACTCCATGCGCTTTGCATGATGGAGCATTGAACGCACTTCATTACACGACCCCTTAGCGATCACGAGGTAGCGGTTGCGATCAGCCAACGATGGCCGCCCGTGACCCTCAGCGATATTATTCATGATAGAGAGTGAAGCTCGAAGGAGTTGGTCCTTGAACCAGAAACGTCTGCTATCGCCAAAATTGGTTTCGAGTAAAGCCAATAGGTCACCTGCGCGTTGCCAGGCTTTGGACTGTTCGAAGGTTGATGTCATGAGCGAGCTGATATGATCGAAAATAGTTTCTCTGGGGAGAACAGTAGGTAGTGGACCGTGGACAGTAGGTAGTGGACCGTGGACAGTGGGACACAGGACAGTGGACAGTGGACAGTGGGACAGTGGGACAGTGGACAGTGGACAGTGGACGGTGGGACAGTGGACAGTGGACGGTGGGACAGTGGACGGTGGGACAGTGGACAGTGGACAGTGGGACAGTGGACAGTGGGCAGTGGGGAATATTGTACTGTTGCGCGGGGCATGTGTGTTGGAACTGATGTGTGAGGGAAGGTGGGCAGGAACTGTCGAACTGTTCGCTTCCTTTGTGGACCATGATCCTGGCAAAATCGATCCGCAAGAAATATGGAGAACTGGAAGTGCTGAAAGGCGTGGACCTCAGCGTGGCCAAGGGCGAGGTGGTGAGCATCGTGGGGGCCAGTGGCGCCGGTAAGACCACCCTCCTCCAGATCCTGGGGACCTTGGAACGAGCCGATGGTGGTTCCTTGTCGATCAACGGCGAAGAAGTGACCAAGTTGGGCAGCAAGGCCTTGAGCGCGTTCCGCAACCAGCACATCGGCTTCGTGTTCCAATTCCACCACCTGCTGCCGGAGTTCACCGCGATCGAGAACGTGATGATGCCGGGGCTGATCGCCGGGCGCAGCATGAAGGACTGTGCGCCACGCGCCGAGGAGCTTTTGGCCCGCTTGAACGTGCTACCGCGCAAAGAGCACAAACCCAACCAACTGAGCGGTGGCGAACAGCAGCGCGTGGCCGTGGCACGGGCGCTGTTCAACAACCCGAGCGTGGTGCTGGCCGACGAACCCAGCGGCAACCTCGACAGCGCACACGCCAAGGAACTGCACCAGCTCTTCTTCGACCTGCGGAAGGAACTCGGCCAGACCTTCGTGATCGTGACGCACAACGAGGAGTTGGCGGAGATGGCGGATCGGCGATTGGTGATGCGGGATGGGGTGATCTGAGGGAATACGTCGATCAGTAAATTGAATATCGGCTGACCGGAAGGAAGTGATCAAAGCCTGATACTTACGTTCCGCACCTTCACCCCAACGACCTTCGCCGTATGCGTGCCGCTGCTACCTGGTTGTTCCTATTGGGACTTTCGCTATCCAGCAGCGCACAAGACCTTCAACTCACCCACTGTAGCTGCGCTGAAGGAGGTACCCCCGGAGACAGCACCTTCACCTTCCGTGGACGCATGAGCGCGTGGAACGGGAACCCGACCTTTCGGATCTGGCGCGTTGGTACGAACAGAATGCTCGGGATCCGTGGTGTCTGTGCTGAACGTCTTGATCTGGGCGAATACACACCCTATTTCGGGCTGGAGCTTTGGGCCGACTTCACCGTGAGCGCTTTAACCCCGCAACAGCCCGGTGTCATGCAGTTCGTATGCATCCGATCCATCGGGGCACCATTCTTGCGGAAGCGGTCCGCCCCATGACCACCATGTTCCGTCACTTCCTGCTCGGGATACTTCTTATCGCCCCTACCCTCCTCCTCGCCCAACCCGACCACCTCGCGAACCCGGCAGACCTCCCCACCTGGATGGCCGAGCTGATCACCGGCGAAGTGCCGAAGACCACGCTGAAGACCACCGCCAAGCCTGTCCACACCAACGCTTTCGTGGGCACGTGGATCGTGCGAGCACCGGGTGGGAAGCGGCTGTTGTACTGGGGTGATGAGCACCGCATGATCATTCAGGAAGTCCAGGGCATGGACACGCCGGTGCGGACGTCCTTGGTGGACCTGCAAGCGAACGTATCGATCACGCTGTATCCACGCCAAGGAGGTCACAGCGGTCGGGTGCGCGACCTGTACCATCCGCAGCAGGGCTATTTCCTAGAGATCTGGAGCGACAGTGTGGTGGCCACGGGCAAGCGCGATACGCTGATGAACCTGCCTGTGGACGAGTACGTGGGCACCAACAGCAACGGCGGCAGCGTAACCTATTGGCGCACCACGGCGCATCCCAAGCTCTTCGCCGACCTACAGGTGTGGGGCCCTTGGCTGCGCGAAGGCGAGGTGAAATACCTCAGCGCCTTCAACAACAAGCGGACTGGGCCTGCGATGCGCGTAGCATGGGATGGCCCGCAGTACACGCCGACGAAGGGCGAAGTGACCTTCCACCGCATTACATCTGGCAAACAACCCATGCCCAAGATGGACCTTAACGGGACGGTGCTGGCCGAAGAGCGCCTGCTGTGGGTGAACGCCACACAGATCGGTCGCTTGCCGCCGTGGATGCGCGAACGCCTGAACCGCTTGCCAGAAGACAGTCTGCCACTGGCCTACACGCCGCCCGCTGTGGACCGTGGCATTCCCAACAATCAGTTCGTGGGCACGCTCACTGCGCGGTCCGCATCGCGTTGGACGGACGAGGACGGCACCAAGGACCAGTTCGGCCTCTTCACTTACTGGGCCGATGAACGCCGCGCGATCCTCACCGTGGATGCGCCGCACGAGAAGGGCAAGTGGATCTACATGGTGGATCTTGACCACGATGTGGCCATCGTATCGCGCAACGCAGGCCATGACCATGTCATCCCCAAGGTGGAGATCACCACCTTGGAGACGGCGGGTCTGGTGGAGTTCGGCGCTGGTGTGGACCTTCCCTTCACCCCTACCGGCACCACACGCAAGATCCTGGGCCGCACCTGCGAACTGCACACCACCACCGAGCGCTACCTCTCGCACTACTGGTTCTCCGATGTGACCACGCCCAACCCCATCCACGACATGGCGCGCTGGATGGAGCCGAAGCCTTCGCAGGTGTTCAAGGACCTGATGTTCTTCGGGGTGAAGGACAAGCCGATGCCCTTCGCGGTGATGGCCACGGAGCTCACGAGCTTCAAGCCCGGCAAGGTGCCGCCGCCCGTGATCGACCTGAGCGACCATTGGGTGAAGGACCATCGCTTGGACAGTCATAAACGCAGACGCTCCTACGACCGAGAGCCCAGGGTAGCGATGGATGGTGAAACGGTAACGAGCGACCCGGGCGAAGTGAGCGGTTACCAAGGCGTGGAGGAAGCCGTGCCCATGCTCGAGAACGCAGGCGTCGGATCAGGAGCCACCGATTCGCCGCGTAGCGCACCGATCACAATGCCATTCCCGAAGGAGATCCTGGAAAGGACCATGAACAAATTCCGGGGCAAGGCGCGGCTGAAGTTCAGAACGGTCGACAAGCGTGACACCACCGAATGGATCGTGGATTACACCAGCACTCACGAGCGTATGGTGATGGTGCGCACGCCGCTGAAGAACGCTGGTGCGCACACCGCCATGGTCATCCACCGCAAGGCGGGTGATGAAACGCGCTACACCTTGGACCCCAGCACCGGCAAGGTCACAGCGGAACCGCCGGTGAAACTGCGCACGGCACATCGACCCACGGATGTGAACCCCTTGTTGTTCTATGCCACGGACCACGAGCAGAACAAGGTACTGGGGCGGATCAGCGAGCTTTTCGTCCATAGTTCAGCGAACGGTAGTCGAACGGCCTGGGTGACTGACGCACCGGCCTCGCTGTTCCTGGACCTCTTCAGTGCGCGCAAAGGCTGGGATGGCATCGAGGAATTCATTCAAGGCAAATTCTTCGGGCTGGGCATGGAAGGCCTGCCGTTGTTCGCTGAAGGTCGAGATGAGCGCATGGTGCACGTGACCATGGAGGTGATCTCGTTGGACCTAAGTCCCGTCGACCCCAACGAATTCCGGATCACACCCGATAGCTGGAAATGATGCATCCTTTGCGCATACGGACCCTTCTGGCATGGATCGCAGCCTGTATGGCTTGGGTCAGTGGTTCCGCCCAACCGGACAACAGCAACCTGCGCGATCTGCCCGGTTGGCTCTACACCGAGCTCACCGGCGAACCCGCCTCCAAGGCCACCAAGAGCAACGCGAAGCCTTTGCACACCAACGCCTTCATCGGCACGTGGACCTTGCGCGACAAGTACGGGAAGCGCATCCACTATTGGGGCGATCAGCACCGCATGATCTTCCGCGAGCTGCGCGACTCGACGACCATCACACGCATCACCGTGGTGGACCTGGCGGCCAACGTGAAACTTAACCTGAGCCCTTCACCGAGCATCACGCACATCACGCTGGACGACTTGAAGCTGGCGCAGGTGGGTTACTTCTATGAAGTGTTCAGCGACTCGGTAAGAACCACTGGGCGCAAGGAGGACGTGATGGGACAGTCGTGTGAGGTGTACGTGGGTGGCAACAGCAACAAGGACACCACCACCTACTACCGCACGACTGCTTATCCTAAGCTCTTCGCTGATCTGCAGGAATGGGCGGTGCTGCTCTGCAGGGAAGGCAACCTGGAATACCTCAGCGCCTTCAGCAACAAGAACACCGGGGCTTCACTGCGCGTGAAGTGGAAGGACCAGGGCTACTCCACCGCTGCGGGCGACTGGTGGTTCGAGCGGATCACGCCGGGCAAACAGCCGATGCCTGCGTTGCCATGGCGGCCGAACCGGATCACCGAAGAGCGCTTCCTCTACACCAACAACGTCCGTTTGGGCCGCCTACCGCAGTGGATGCGCGAACGCATCAACCGCCTGCCACCCTTCGCGCCGACAGTGGATGCCACGCCGCCTGCGGTGGACCGCGGCTTCGCTGACAACCGCTTCGTGGGCACCTTCGGCTTACAGAGCAAGAGCCTTTTGATCGATCAGCGGCGCGATACGATCGAACAATTCGGCAACTACACCTACTGGGCCGACGAGCGCCGCGCGGTGATCACCGCCGATGTGCCGCACGAAAAGGGCATTACGCTGTACATGGTGGACCTGGACCATGACGTGGCCGTGGCAGCGTACAACGAAGGGCATAGCTATGTGGTGCCCAAGCTCTACATCGGCAACCTGGCGGAAGTGGGCATGCCGGAACTGATGGACGGGATCGCGGTCTCCCTTACTCCCGGCGACTATTCGCGGGAGATCCTCGGCAAGCATTGCCAGGTGTACCGCACGATGGAGTTCAACCACGGCGCCATCTGGATACCCGAACACGATGTGCCGAACCCGGTACTCGACATGGTCCGCTGGATGGAACCGCGCTACATCCACGCTCGTCATGAGAAGCACTTCCGCGAGGTGCTGATGTTCGGCCTGCGCGACCATCCCATGCCCTACGCCATCATGAGCACCACCCTCACCAGCTTCAAGCCCGGCAAGGTGCCACCACCCGCGATGGACCTGAGCAACTACCGCGTGCTGGACGAGCGGTTCCGCGACTTGGAAAAGGAGCGCGAGGAATACGAGCGGGAGAAAGCACGGCAGCAGGTGATCAGCATTGAGGATATCCGTGATTTAGAGGTGCCGGAGCCACCGATCGAAGCCCCCACGCAACGCGATGGTGACCTACCGGTCCCGCCGCCGCCCCCTCCAGCCATTCCTCGTTAAGCCTACTGTTCCTTCGGCACCCACCATGAATACACGCATCCTCCTCATCAGCAGCGCCGCCTTTCTCGCGGTGCTCGGCCTTGTGCTCACCTTCGCTGCAGCCGAAGTGCTCGCCACGGATGATCCCCGGACCATCGTCGTGGGCCAACTGCTGGGAGCGGCCTTGTGCGGTGCCGCTTTCTTGAACTGGATGTCGCGCGGCGCACCCCTGGGTGGCATCTATGGGCGACCCTTGGCCATCGGTAACCTCGTCCACTTCACCGTGGGTGGCTTGGCCCTGGTGAAGGTCGTGAGCACCATGGAGCCCGCTTGGTTCTTCGGCACCCTCACCATCGGCTACCTGGTCCTGGCCGCACTGTTCGCACGGGTCGCCTTCTTCACCACAGCTTCCGTGAGCCGATGAAGAGCGCTCGCCTGGCACTATTCGCGGTGAGCCTGCTGCTGGGGCGATCCTCCTGCGTGCACGCGCAAGCCATCGCCATCCCTGCCTGGATGCAGCCCTACTTCGCCGAAGGTGCGACCACCACATTGACCGCCACCCCCGTGCGCACGGTGAAGCACAACACCTTCATCGGCTCGTACCGCGCGCGGTTGAGCATCACCGACACCACGGATGGCATCACCCAACAGCTGTACCTGAGCGCTTGGCAGGACAGCACACGGGGCATCATGCAACTGGAGCTTGTACGTGGCATCCCCCACACCACGTGGTTCGCCGACATCGGCGCGAACTGCGGCGTGGTGGCCAACGCCATCGGGCGCAAAGCCGTGGTGAGCGATCTGCAACGCGTGTTGCTGGTGGACCGCCTGCGCGAACCGGGCACCATCCGCGAGTTCCAGCAACTGCCGCTGAAGGAGGTCATGGAGCGCACCATCATCGCTGGTGAAACGTGTACGCGCTACGAGTTGGTGGAGGATGGCACCACCATGGAGCTCTGGACCGTGGACGAGATCGCGCTTTCCCCGTTCGCCGATGGGCCGGCGTGGATGCCGCTGAACGAAGGCCCGCTGAAGACCTTCCGGCTGCTCTTCAAATTCGGAGCGCACGTGGTGTTCAAATTCGTGCTGGCGCCGCTCTTGGAACTGGAAGTGCTGGAGTACCACGCTGGGCCGGCCGCTCCGCCGCGCATCGACCTCTCCTCCTATTCCGTGGTCGGCACCGAGGCACTGGAGCGTTGACCCCATCCCGACATCGACACCGTAAATTCGCCGGATCCCGTTCCCATGAAAAGCACGCACCTCCTCTCCTTCGCCACGGCGGCCCTTCTGCTCAGCACACCATCCATCGCGCAGGTGGACCTCAATGCCATCCTTCAACAGCAAGGCGGTGGCATGCAGCTGGTGCCGGACACCGACCCCTTCACCCCGAACAGCTTCATCGGCAGCTTCACCATGGAGATGCACCTGTTCGAGAACGGCAAGGAGCAGCAGCATAGCCCCGTCAACACCACCATCCACAGCAGCGCCGAGAAGATCGCCATCGAAGGCCGATCCTCTGCGGCCAAAGAGACCATGCGCATGATCATCGACCAGAAGGAGAAGTGGCAATACGTGCTGATGGACGATGGTGCCGGCACCCGCATGGCCATGAAGACGCGTAAGATGAAAGTGGTGGACGACACGCCGGACGCACATATCGCCGGGGATGTGCAGATGACCGACGAGACCAAGACCATCGACGGCCATGTGTGCAAGAAGATGATCGCGAAGGACGAAGAAGGCACGTGGGTGGGTTGGATGGCGCAGGACATCGATGTGCCCTTCCACAGCTTCATGAACAACGTGGCGAACACCGGTGGCGACATCCACGATGATGCCTTGGTGGGCGTGCACGGCTTTCCGCTGGAATACGAATGGACCTCCACCGACGGCAAGGAGCGTGTGCAGTGCACCATCCGCGAGCTGAAGCAGGGGACGGTGGATGAGAAGGCGTTCTCGCTCGAAGGCTACCAGGTGATGGAGATCCCCACGCTGCCGATGGGCCGCTGAGGCATGGCGAGCAAGTTCGATCTTCTCGAACAGGTGGAGGTGACCAGCCGGGCGCAATGGCGTGCCTGGCTGAAGAAGCACCACACGCGCACCACCGGCATCTGGTTGGTGACTTACAAGAAACACGTGACCGGCAAGTACCTCAGCTTTCCGGACCTCGTGCAAGAGGCGCTCTGTTTCGGGTGGATCGACAGCCTGCCGCGCAAGCTGGATGCCGACCGCACCATGCACTACCTCAGTCCGCGGAAACCGAAGAGCATGTGGAGCGCCGTGAACAAGCGCCACGTGGAAGAGCTGGTGGCCAAGGGCCTCATGACGGCGGCTGGCCTGCGGAAGATCGAGGCGGCCAAAGCCGATGG
>JAEUTC010000035.1 GCA_016787985.1 Flavobacteriales bacterium
GCCTGGGCGCGCAACTGGCGCTTCCACTGCCTGCGGTGTTTGATCTTGGCGATGATGAGCAACATCACCGGCACCATGATCAAGGTGAGGAAGGTGGCGAAGATGAGGCCGTAGATCACCGCCCAGGAGAGCGGCCCCCAGAAGATCACGTTGTCGCCACCGATGTGGATGTGCGGGTTCAATTCGCTGAAGAGCGTTCCGAAGTTGAGGTTGAAGCCCACGGCCAGTGGTAATAGACCCAACACCGCGGTGACCGCCGTAAGCAATACCGGACGCAAACGCGTGCGACCAGCGATGATCAAGGCCTCGCGACTATCCGTGATGGGCAACTCATCGGTCTCGCCCAAACCGAGCTTCTCCTTCTTGCGATCGAAGAGCAGCTTGGCGAAGTCCATCAACACGATGGCGTTGTTCACCACCACCCCGATGAGGGAGATGATGCCCAACATCGTCATGAGGATGATGAAATCCTGGCGGAAGATGATGAGCCCCAGGAACACCCCGATGGTACTGAAGAGCACCGTGCTCAGGATCACCATGGGCCAGCTGATGCTGTTGAACTGCCACACGATGATGAGGAATACGATGAAGATGGCGATGAGGAAGGCGTTGCCCAGGAAGCTCATCTCCTTCATCTGCTCCTCCTGCTGACCGGTGAAGGCGATACCGAATCGCTCATCCTTGTCGTAGCCGGCGAGCGCGTCCTTCATCTCGGCGATCACATCGTTGCTGTTGTAGCCGCTGATGACGTTGCTGCTGATGGTGACCACTCGTTTCAGGTCCTGCCGTTTGATGGCGCTGAAGGTGCTGCTGAGCTGATCGGTGGCCACAGCGCTGATGGGCACCTGACGGATCTGACCGTTCAGCATGTCGCGGAAGGTGATCTTCATGTCCATGATGGTACCGACATCATACCGCTGCTCATCTTTCAGGCGCACCATGATCTTGTAGTCGTCATCGTCACCCTCGATGCGATACGTGCTCACCTCCTTGCCGAAGAGCGCACTGCGGATGGCATCGGCCACGGCGTAGGTGCTCACGTTCAGGCGGCGGGCCTTGGCGCGATCGATCACGATGGGCATCTCCGGCTTCGCACGGTCGATGTCGATACGAAGGGCCTCCACGCCAGGTACGTTCTTGGATTCGAGGAAGGCCTTGAGCGAGTCCGCCTCCGCGAGCAGAGGCTCGATCTCGTCGCCGCTGAGCTCGATGTTGATCGGCTTGCCGGTCGGTGGACCTGCGGCGTCCTTGTCCACGCTGACGATGACACCGGGATATCCTTCCAGCTCCTTCTGCAACTTCAGCAGCACATCGTTGGTCTTCAAGCCTCTGCGTTCCGCGTACTTGACGAAGTTCAATTGGATACGCCCTTTGTTCGGTGTGTTCGCCAGGCTCACCCCTTGGGCGGGATCACTGGTGCCGTTACCGACCTGGGCGATCATGGAGTTGATCAGCCAGTTCACCGTGTCGCGCTTCACGCTGCCATCCGCAAGGGTCTCCTCCTTCACCTCGATGTACGGTGGCACGTTCACGATACGGTTCACCTGGGCCTCGATGCGCCGCGTGATCATGTCCGTCTTCTCGATGTCCGTTCCGATCGGGGCTTCGATGAATACGTTGACGTACTTCGGTTCGTTCACCGGGAAGAACTCCACCTTGGGTGGGATGAGCGCGAGCAGGATGATGGCGACCACCAACAAGCCGAAGGTGCCCAGCAGGAAGGTGCGCGGATGGTGCTTGTCCAACGCGTAGCGGAGGAAACGCTCATAGCGCGCTTCAAGCCTTGGCAGGAAGCTATCCTGGAACCAGCGCGTTCCCGGAACACCCACTTTCAAGTTGAGGATACCGAGGATACCGGCGAATACCGTCATGGTGCCGAGCGAGGTGACGAAACCACTACCGGCACTGCTTCCCAGCACCGCCACGAGCGTACCCACCACAGCGAGGATGCCGGCCAAGCGCCACACTTTGCGCGCGTTGGGGTTCTCGCGTTCCACCTTCATGAACTGGGTGCTCAGGGCGGGGTTCACCACCAGTGCCACGAAGAGCGATGCGCTCAGGGAGACCATGAAGGTGATGGGCATCCACTTCATGAACTGCCCCATGAGACCGGGCCAGAACAAGAGCGGCACGAACACCATCACCGTAGCCGTGGTGGCAGCGACGATCGGCAGGGTGACCTCGCCCACCGCCTTACGGGTAGCGGTCATCGGCGGTTCGCCGTTGCTCATGTGGCGGTAAATGTTCTCTACGATCACGATACCATCATCCACCAAGCGACCCAAGGCGAGGATCAAGGAGAAGAGGACCATGATGTTGAGCGTGACACCGAAGGCGTTCAGCAGAATGAAGCTGATGAACATGCTCATGGGGATGGCCAGACCCACGAAGAGCGCGTTGCGTAAGCCCAGGAAGAAGAGCAGGGTGCCCACCACCAAGATCACCCCGAAGATGATGTGGTTGAAGAGCTCATCCACCTGCACGCGCGTGTCCTCGCTCTGGTCGCCGGTGATGGTGATGGTGACATCCTCGGGGATCACCGTTCCACGAGCCTCCTTCAGGATGGCGTTGATCTTGTCACTCGCGATGATCAGGTTCTCGCCGGCCCGCTTGATCACATCCACCATGACCACGGGATTGCCGTATTCGCGGGCATAGCTGTCGGCTTCCTTGAAGTCGAAGGTGACCTCGGCGATGTCACGCAGACGCACCTCCTTCTGGAATTCGTTCTTGATCACGATGTCGCGGATCGTCTCCATGTCCGCGAACTCACCGATCACACGCACGGCACGACGCTGACCGTCATTCAACACTTCGCCGCCGCTCATGGTGAGGTTCTCGGTCTGTAGCGCCATGGCCACATCGCCGAAATTCAATTGCAGGGCTTCCAACTTGTGTAGATCAACGGCCACCTGCACCTCCTTCTCCGGGACACCGCGGATATCCACCTTGTTGATCTCCGGCATCGCTTCGATCCGGTCCTCCAGGATCTTGGCGTAGTTGTGCAGCTGATCGATGCTGTAGTCGCCACTGAGGTTGATGTTCATCACCGGCATCATCTCGGAGAAGTTCATCTCGAAGATGTTGGGCTCAGCCGGCAAGTCCTTCGGGAAGTCGACATCGCTCTTGGCCTTGTCCACCGCGTCCTTCACCTTGCGCAAGGCTTCGGTGGGCGACACGTTGTAGTTGAACTTCACCTGGATGGTGCTGAAGTTGGGCACGCTGGTGGAGTTGATCTCGTCCACACCGGAGATGGTATTGATCTCCTTCTCCAACGGCTTGGTGATGAGCTTCTCGATATCGACCACCGAGCTGCTGTTGTAGGGGGTGGCCACGTAGATCTCCGGCGTCACCACCTCCGGGAAGCTCTCCTTCGGCATGGCGCTGTAGCTGTACATACCGAACACGGCGATCAGGATGCTGATCACGATCACGGTGGTGCGGTTCTTCACCGCCCAGCTCGTGATGGCGAACTGCCTGCCGTGCCCTTCGCCGTAGGCTTCGTTCTCGATGTTGTTGTGTTCCATCTGTATCGGGATTCACGCCTTGGCGATCGTATCCGCAGGTCGACCCAATGGGTCGACGCTACGGGTGCGATCGATCGGCGTCATCGGTTCATTACAACGTGGTCGCGATCTTCACTTCCTGGCCGCCACCAACGCTCTTGGCGCCTTCATCCACCACGGCGGCGCCGATCAGAACACTGTTGTCGCCGTTGGCGGCCTTGATCATGGCGTGGCCCTTGTAGTCGCTCACGCGTTCCACCATCACCTTCCGGGTGAAGGTGCGGCCATCCTTCTGATCGAGGATGAAGATGTAGTTGTTGCCGCTCACATCCTCCTGGATCGTCCGACCCGGCACCACCAGCGCGCTATCCTGCACCTGATCGCGCACATGGATGACGCTCAGGAGGTTCGGGCGCAATTGGGCGGCGCCTTCCGCGGCACGCACGGTGATGCGGAAGGTGCGGTTGGCCGGATCGATGAACTTGCTGACGTTGCTGATGCTCGTGCGCAACGTGTCGCCCAGGCTGGGGAATTCCACCCGTACGGGATCGCCGTTCTTCACACGGTTCAGGTAGCTCTCCGGCACATCGGCCTCCAGGCGCGCACCGCTCGGATCCACCACACGGGCCACGGGAGCCATGGGGCTGGTCATATCGCCCACGCTCACCATGATCTCATCCACCGTTCCATCGAACGGCGCGGTCACGTTGCTCAATCGCACCTGCTCACGCAGTGCCGCCACGCTGGCCGCAGCCTGCTCATTCTGGCTCTTGGCTTGCAGGTACTGGATCTCGCTGCCGATCTTCTGCTCCCACAAGCGCGTCTGCTTCTCGAATACCTCCTTGGCCAGCTTGGCCCCGGCTTCTGCGGCATCCAGCTGTCGGGCCACAGCGTCGTTGTCCAGGTCGATCAGCAACTGCCCCTTGCGCACGCGATCACCCTCGCTTACCAGGATCCGACGCACACGACCACCCATGGTGTAGAGGTCTGCGCTCTTGTCGGCCTTCACGCTGCCATGCACTTGTACATAGTGCTCGAAGGTGGTGGGCTGCAGGGTGAAGGTGGTCACGGCAGGAAGGTTGCGCTTCACCGTGCTGTCGTTCTCCGCGATCCAGGTCTCGGTCTCCTTGATGCGCAGGCCCAGCTCCTTGTAGGCGGCTTTGAGCGAATCCAGCTCGGCTTTCTTCTGGCCGATCTCGCCTTCCGGCGCGGCCGCTCCACATGCGCTGAGCAGGATGGCCAGGGTGAGGTATGGGAAGATGTTCTTCATCTCTATCGTTGTATGCGGTGGTTTCAGTAGAGGTCGAGCGCTTTGCGCAGGTCGGCACGCGCCATCAGCAATTCGATCACGCGTTGGATGTACGTCTGTTGGGCCATGAGGTAGTTCCCTTGCTCCTGGGTGAGCTCGAAACTGGCCGCGGCACCTTCGGTGAATTTGATGCTCGTACGATCGAAGATGCTCTTGGCCAACGCCATGCTGCGCTCTTCGGTCTTGAAGTTGTCATACGCCGTGCGCGCCTGTGTGCGGCTCTGTTCCGCGAACACCTTCAAGCGTTCGGTGGTGGCGGTGCGGTTCACCTCGGCCTGCTTCAAGGCCAGGCTGGCCTGCTTCACTTTCTGGATGCGGCTGGTGCTGCTGAAGATGGGCACCGTGAGCTTGAGGCCCCACAAGGTGGTGGGATAGAACGGATAAGTGCCTCCAGGATCGAAGTCCGGACCGTTCCACACTTGCTGGTGCGATAAGAAGCCGCCCAGTGAAGGCAGCGCCTTGCTGCGTTCGTTCTTGCGCTGCAAGTCGGAGAGCAACACGATGTTCTCGGCGACCTGTTGCTCGATGTGGCTGGCGGGCTCCAACGCCATCTCGCTCAACGCCGTCTCGTTCGGGTCGCTCAGGATCTTGTCCAGGTCATCGGTCAACGTGATGGGCGTTCCTTGTGGAATGCCCAAGGCGAGGGCGAGCATCATGCGCGCTACGGAGGCCTGTTGCTGGAAACTGCGCTGCAAGGTCTTGGCCTGTTCGAGTTGGATGGTGATACGATCCACATCGATGGATTCCATGAAGCCCGCATCGCGCATGGCACCGACCTCCACCAGGCTCTTCTCCAGCAGGGGAATGCCCTCGCCGGCCAACCGCGCACCCTCCTCTGCGCTGAGCACACCGAAGTAGGCTTTCGCGGCTTGGTTGCGGGCGTCGGCAGCGGCCTTCTCCAATTCCTGCTGGCTCTGCTCGGCCACGGCCCGCGTGGCCTTGAGGCCGATGATGTAGCTGCCGTCGAAGATGAGCTGCGATAAGGTGGCGCCAGCGCTGGCGTTCCACGGCAGGCCGAACTGCGCGGCGATGAACTCCGGGCCACCGGTGCCGGGTGGCGAGAAGAAGTTCGGGATCAGCTGCGTGGGCACATCGATGAAGTTCTGGAGCTGCACCTCGCCGTTGATCTGCGGTAGACCGATCGCCGTGATCTCCTTCACCTTGGCGCGCGACTTCTCCGCCTCCAACTCGCTGGCCTGCACGGCATAACTCTGCTTGGCGGCCAGGTCCAGGGCCTGTTGCAGGCTAAGGCTCACAGGACCTTGGGCGGCCATGGTGGTGGCCATGGCCAGGCTGATGGTGATGGCTATCGATCTCATGGTCGTTCTTTCTTCACTTTCTTCTCCAGGTAGTCCAGACCCTTCTTGCTGGCGATACCCCGGATGTGGTATTCGAAATGCTTCCAAAGCACTTCGCTGATGTTGAACTGGTCCTGTGGGAAGACCTGGCCGTCCCACGTGGCATCCATGCGGGCGAAGTAGAGCCGTGTGATCACCTCCACATCCAGATCATCCCGATAGAGCCCCTCCTTCAAGCCCTTCTTCAGGTTGGTGCTCACGCAACGATAGATGTCCGTGCGTTCGGTCTCATCCAGGATGTTCCACGCTTTGGGGTGGTACTTCTGTAGATCGAACTGCACGCTAGGGTGCACCCCACCGATCTGCGCCACGATGAATTTGGTGATCTCGTGGTTCTCGTCGATGGCGTTGAGCCCGCGTTCGCAGATGGCCTCGATCGTGATGCGGTGGTGCTTGCACACCCCCATCACCACTTGCTCCACCAAGTCGTTCTTGTCGGAGAAATGCTCGTAAAGCGTCTTCTTGCTGATCCGGAGCTGCGTGGCCACATCATCCATGGTCATGCTCTTGATGCCGAAGCGCATGAAGAGCTTCAGCGCCTGCTCAAGGATGTCCTTCTTCTTGGGCTCCATGGCCGTTCTCCGGCGGTCCTTTTCGGATCGGGGTGCAAACCTATGGCGATCCGAACACACTGGAAACGTTTTGCACTAAATAATGTTTCCGTTGTGATGAATGGTGATAGGGCTGGATGAGCGCATCGTGCCCCGATCTAACCTGAGCGGGTTATTGCTGCACCCGAGAAGAGGCACCACATTTGCCCCGATGTGGAAAGCGCTCGTATTCGCCGCTCTCGTGTCGTGCGTGTGGGCCTCCTCAGCGCGGGCCCAGGAGAACGCGGCACGTTTGGATTCGATCACGCCACTGCTCGATCCGCAGAAGAAGGATACCCTGCAACTGCGTATGCTCATCTGGGCGGTAGAGTCCTGGACCACCTCGGATCGCGCCTTGCCCTACCTCCACCGACTGGACTCGCTGAGCGCCGAACTCCTGTTGCACCCGCAGAAGGCCGTACGCCAACGTGCCCGGCACGCACGTGGCGCCTTCCACTTCTTCACCGGATACCGGGCCAAATTCGCCCGCAACATCCCGGTCGCACTGGCTTCCCTCAATGCGGCCATCGCTGAATTCCAGGCCGTGGGCCACCAGCGCGCCGTCGGGGAGTGTTGGGATGCGCTCGGATTAGTATACCAGGTGACCGGCTCTTTGACGCGCGCCGAGGAGGCCTTCTCTCAAGAACTTGCCATCGCCCGGACGTTGAATGACGATCGGCTGGGCACACAAGCACTCGTCCACTTGGCACGCTGCGCCGTGCAGCGCGAGCAGATCGAACGCGCATCGGCCTACCTGGATCCCGTGCGGGCCACCTCCCCCGAGGACAGTATCGCGGTGACGAACGAACGCGCCGACATCGCGCTGTTGCAAGGGGATACCTCGACTGCGGAGACATTCCTGTTGAAGGGCTTGATCACCGCCTCACGTTCGGACAATCCATGGGACAGCTTGCCGACGCTCGTTCCCTTGGTGCGCTTGCTCTATGGACAAGGACGCCTGGAAGAAGGCCTACAGCGCGCACGGCAATGCGCGGGACTGGCCGGCCGGATGGACGATGATGCGGCCCATTGTGCTTGTACGGTTCTCATCGGTGAAGGCCTGTGGCGACTAGGTCGCACGCAAGAGGCCGAAGACCGACTGTTGGACGGGTTCCGTATGGCAACGGAGAACAGATACGTGGGCGTGGCGCGCGAACTGGGCGACGAAGGATCCATGCTCTATGCGGCGGCCAAGCTCAAAGAACTTTACAAACAGCTGGGCCGCACCGCCGATGCCCTGCACATGACCGAGGTGTGGACCGAACTGAAGGACAGTGTGGCCGCCATGAGCGGGCGGGAAGAGCTGTTGCTGGCGGGATTCCGTGACAAGGAGATGCGAGACAGCATCGCGCATGTGGAGACCTTGCGGAGCGAAGGCATCTTGCAGACCTACCGCGCCAACCGGGAGCGCAAACAGCGCTGGTCGTTGATCGCCCTTGTATGTGCTGCTTTGGGCGCTGCAACGGCCTTCTGGCTGCGCTGGCGATCACAACGCCACGCGAATGCGATGGTGTTGGAGGCCCAGGAGAAACTCGTTGCCGCGGAAAAACAGCGCGAAGCCTCGGAGGTGCGCACGCGCATCGCCCGCGACGTGCACGACCAACTCGGAAGCGACCTCACGAAACTCAGCCTCCTTGGCAGCGAAGTCCAGGCGAGCCTGAGGGATGATCCAGCCTCCGTACCACAGCTGGTGGCGGACATCGACCGCGTCGCCCATGAAGCCGGACGATCGTTAAGCGACATCGTCTGGGCCGTGGATCCCGAACACGACAGCCTCACAGGCTTGTCTGAACGATCGGAACAGTTCGCGGAACGCCTCCTCGCACGGAGCGGCGTCGCCTATCGTGTCCATTGCGTGGTGGAGGGGCGCGATCGCTCGATCGATCCCGCCCGCAAGCGGGACCTTTACCTCTTCCTGCGCGAAGCACTGAACAACGCGATCAAATACGCCCAGGCCTCGAAGATCGAGGTGGACCTGACAGCACGGGAAGACCGCGTACGCATCCAGGTAAAGGACGATGGCGTGGGCTTTCATGTCCCAGGCGCTATGCGAACAGGCAATGGGCTTCGTAACCTCAAAGAGCGCGCGGACCGCTTGGCTGGCGAACTGGTCATTGCCAGTGAGGTCGGCGGTGGTACCTTGATCCGCTTGGAAGCTCCACTGGTCTGAGATCCGATGCCGTACCTGTCCGCTTTGATCCACGTTCCATCATGGATCACGTGTGCGTTCATCATGATGGGCGCTGCCTCTTTTGCCCAACCCGGAATCGACTCCCTGCGCGCCATAGCCGAGGATATGGCACAGCCGGACAGCGTTCGGTTCACCGCTTTCTACGACTTGGTCTGGGACGGCTTCCTCTTCAATGATCCGGATAGTGCATACACCCTGGGACTTCAGCTGCAACGCGAGGCGCGCGAACGGAAGGCGCCAGCCTTCGTAGCGCGCGCCAGCGAACTGCTTGCTGCGGTATGGTACGTGCGGGGCGATATGCGCACCGCCCTATTGCACTATGACACAGCGCTTGCGCTCCATCGGCGTAACGGCGATGCTGAAGGACAGGCCGACGTGATCACCAACATGGGCAGTATGCTTTCGTACCTCGGTGAATTGGATCGCGCACTCACGCTCTATCAAGAAGGCCTGGCCCTCCACGAGCGTTCGGCGGACAGCGCGGGCATCGCCAACGACCTCAACGCCATCGGGCGCGTGCAGATGCTTCGCGGCGATCATGGCAAGGCCGTGGACCTCTATCAGCAGAGCCTGCGCATCCAAGAGCTGCTTGGCAACAAGCGCGGCATCTGCACCTCGCTCGCCAACCTCGGCGGCCTGTACCTCAATCAGAGCGACTGGAACGAGGCGCTCGCGTACTACCGTCGTGCAGCAGCGATGGCCGAGGAACTCGACGACCAGCATCAACTGGGTAAGCAACTGGAGGAGATCGGCTCATGCCTCGAAGAACTGGGCGATACCACCGGATCCATGCACGCATACCGGCGCAGTGAAGGCATCAGACTGGCCATCGGCGACCACCACGGACTGGTGAACGTGCGCAACCGCATGGCAATGATCCTGCTCACACAACACCGGACCGTAGACGCCAAGGCCCTCTTCGACCAGAACGTGGCGATGGCCCGTGAAGAAGACCTGCCCTTCGGGTTGGGCAATGCGCTCGTGGGCATGAGCACTGCGCACCTTCGGGAAGGCGACCCGGCCCGTGCGCTCGCGATGGCCGTGGCAGCCGACAGCGCCGCTGCGCGCGCCGAGGAACTGAACCTGCAGCGCGATGCTGCCGCTGCGCGGTATGCGGCCTTGAAAGCGCTCGGTCGCTGGCAGGAAGCACTGATGGTGCATGAGCGCGTCGTGCTGCTGAACGACAGCATCCTGCGCGAAAAGAACCAGCGCGATCTGTTGCGCAGCGGTTTCAAGTACGCCTATGAACGCGCGGCGGAATCGGA
>JAEUTC010000039.1 GCA_016787985.1 Flavobacteriales bacterium
TCCGGCGTGGAAGAACCTGAAGGAGAAAACGAAGGCGAAGGTGAAGGCGCTGGCCTTCGACCTGATCAAGCTCTACGCGCAACGCAAGAGCAAGCCGGGCTTCGCGTTCCAGCCGGACAACTACCTGCAGCACGAACTGGAGGCGAGCTTCATCTACGAGGACACGCCCGACCAGCTGAAGGCCACGCAGGATGTGAAACGCGACATGGAGAAACCCACGCCCATGGATCGACTGGTCTGCGGCGATGTCGGTTTCGGGAAGACGGAAGTGGCGATCCGCGCGGCGTTCAAGGCGGCGTGCGACGGTAAACAGGCTGCGGTGCTCGTGCCAACCACCATCCTGGCCTTGCAGCATTGGAAGAGTTTCTCGGCGCGGATGAAGGGCCTGCCGGTGCGCGTGGAGTACATCAACCGTTTCCGTTCGTCAGCTGAACAGACGCAGATCCTCAAGGACCTCAAGGAAGGAAAGATCGACATCATCATCGGCACGCACCGCCTGGTGAGCAAGGATGTGCAGTACAAGGACCTTGGCATCCTCATCATCGACGAGGAGCAGAAGTTCGGGGTGAACGTGAAGGACAAGCTGAAGACCCTGCGCGCCACCGTGGACACGCTGACGCTCACGGCCACGCCGATCCCCCGCACGCTGCAGTTCAGCCTGATGGGCGCACGCGACCTCAGCATCATCAGCACGCCACCGCCGAACCGCTATCCGGTGAGCACCATGTTGCAGCCCTACGACGAAGTGGTGATCAAGGGCGCGATCGAATACGAGCTCTCCCGCGGCGGACAGGTCTACTTCATCAACGACAAGGTGAAGAACATCGAGTTCGTGGCGGGCATGATCCGCAAGCTGGTGCCCGGCACGCGCGTGGGCGTGGCGCACGGTCAGCTCGAAGGGCACAAGTTGGAGGAGGTGATGCTCGACTTCATCGAAGGCAACAGCGACGTGCTCGTGTGCACCACGATCGTCGAGAACGGCCTCGACATACCGAACGCGAACACGATCATCGTGAACGAGGCGCAGAACTTCGGCCTCAGCGATCTACACCAGCTGCGCGGGCGTGTGGGCCGCAGCAACAAGAAGGCCTACTGCTACCTCCTCGCGCCGAGCCCGCACCTCCTGCCCGACCTATCGCGCAAGCGCCTGCAGGCCATCGAGCAGTTCAGCGACCTAGGCAGCGGCATCCACATCGCCATGAAGGACCTCGACATCCGCGGCGCGGGCGACCTGCTCGGCGCGGAACAGAGCGGCTTCATCAACGACATCGGTTTCGAGACCTACCACAAGATCCTGGAGGAGGCCGTGCGCGAGCTGAAGGACGAGCACTTCAAAGAGCTCTTCGCCGACGCACAGGAAGGCAGCCACGCCCTCGCCCGCGGATCACGCCGCGACCAGAGCGACGACTGCATCATCGAGACCGACCTCACCATGCTGATACCCAACAGCTACGTGAGCGAGACTGCCGAACGCCTCGCCCTCTACCGCAAGCTCGACGACATCAAGGACGAAGCGGAACTGCAGAAGTTCACCGCTGAGGTCACCGACCGCTTCGGCCCCATCCCGCCGCTGGTGAACGAGCTGCTCGAAGGCATCCGTTTGCGCTGGCTGGGGCAGCGCATGGGCCTGGAGAAGATGGTACTGAAGAAAGGCACGCTCATCGGCACTTTCATCGCCGACCAGAAGCACCCCTTCTTCGAGGGCGATGGCTTCAACGCGGTGCTGCGGGCGGTGCAGGCGCAACCAAGGAGATTCAAGGTGTACGAGAAGGCGGGAACGCTGAGGATAAGCGTACATGATGTGAAGAATGTGGAGGTGGCGAAGGGGGCGTTGGAAAGTGTGGTTGGGGTGAATGCGTTAAGAATCGAGCATGAATAACCCGAACGCATACGAATCCTGGGAGACGTTGATACTGCATTGGTTCCAAGGCACGACCACCACTCCTGAACTGATCCAAGCCACTTCACCGTACCTCGATATAGCCACTGAGGGCTGGCCCGATATCAATATTGTTACATCGTTCGAGTCGGCCCTTCGAAAGTTCAATGAGGGCTACTATTACCGATGGGAAGATCGGAAAGAACGCGCCAAGGACACCGCACCCACAGTGAATGGACTCGTTCACAATCTCGTGGAAGCGATCGAGGGAAGGCAAACCCATGTGAACCTTTTGGAATGGGCATCATGGCACAATATGGATGGCGGTGAAACCACTTCAGGTGTATTCGAGAACGACCGCATCGAATACTTCTGTCTGGACTTTCTTCCCCAATTCCATGAGAGCCTTGATACCGAGTACTTCAAGCGAGTGTTAGAGATCATCAAGGGGTCCGACCGGCTAACCCGATCTGCTTTCATCTGCTCGCTATTCATCCTTTATCATAAGGAACGCACTGGTATGGCGTATGTCTTGAATGACTATGTCAAGGGAAATCGGGACGATGCCGATCTGGACAAGTACTTCCTCAAGAAGTTCGGGTTCGATACGTCTGACCTACCCTGGATGAACGCGCTGCGTGCAGCCCGTGAGTCCGGCAATCTTGACCTTTCCCTCGTAACACTGGTCGCGGACGCAGGGCTGTAAACGTTCATCGAATCGAGCTTTGAGAAGGCGGTACTGAAGATGTTCAGTGCCAGCCAAATAGGGAAGGCTCACTCATCGGCACCTTCATCGCGGATCAGAAGCACTGGTTCTTCGAGGGGGAGACCTTCCATTCCGTGTTGAGTGCGGTACAAGCACAAGCACGCCGCTTCAAGGTGTACGAAAAGCGGGGACCTTGCGGATAAGCGTGCAGGATCCCGCTATGGCGGGACAGGTCGTGAAGAATGTGCAGGGGGCGAAGGTGGCGTTGGAGGGGGTGCTGGGGAGTGATGGCTTGACCACAGGCAGCACTAATTTCTTGCATCCCGTCCTCTCATAGTAGTTTTACCTTCACACCTATACCAATGCGCATACTTTTTCCATTAGCTTTTTTGCTCTGTTCAACGCTGAACGCACAGACCATCTTCGCACCGAACGGGGCAAGCTGGACCTACACGCAACGTTTCGCATCCACCTTGGATAGCTCGCTGTTCAGGGTCGAGTGCACGGGCGATACGCTCCTCCAAGGCACCAGTTGTTCGGTCTTGGACTTCGGTGGTGGCATTTCCGATTGCATGGGCTTTCGACAGTATGTGACCACCGTGGGTGACTCTGTCATGTTCTGGGAGCCGATAGACAGCACGTTCCGAACACTGTACGTCTTCGGGCTTAACCCTGGCGAAGGATGGCAGACCTTGGTCGGCAGGGGTTACTTCGACCAGGGGGCGTGGGTGACCGTGTTCGATACGCTTTCCTTCGTGGTCACTATGAGCGATACGGTAGAGATCAATGGAATATCCCTACGCTGGTCCGCAGTAGAAGCGAATTGGTCGGCCCTGAACTCCGGACAGAACGTACCCCTCAGCGGAATGATCACTGAGCGTTCAGGGCACAGTCTTTTCATGTTCCCTTGGATCGATGGCGCGTGTGATGTCGAATACAATGGTCCACTCCGTTGTTACTCCGACCCTGATATCACATGGCTCAACCCTCAGTTCCCACAATGTGGACTGAGCGTGGGACTCAACGAATTTCCAGAGGGTTCGTCCTTCTGGATCCGCCCAACGTTGGCCACGGCGGGAGAGCCCATTGAGGTGAACGGATCGCAAGGTACCGTTACCGTGCTGGACGCAGTGGGGCACGTTGTCATCCGCAAGAACATTCAAGGTCGAACATCGGTTGATATAGATACACCTGGCACCTATATCGTCCGCTTCGCCGCAAACGAAGGGGCAGCCGTACATCAACGCATTGTAGTGCATTGAGATCGACCTTTTCAGCCCCATTCCGCAACAGGTCACCGAACTCATGGAAGCCATTCGGCTCCGCTGGCTGGGCCAACGCATGGGCCTGAAGATGATGGTGCTGAAGAAGGGCACGCTCATCGGCACCTTCATCGCGGACCAGAAACATGGGTTCTTCGAAAGCGAGACGTTCCACTCCGTCTTGCGCGCGGTGCAGGCCCAACCGCGTCGTTTCAAGGTGTACGAGAAGGCGGGGACCTTGAGGATCAGTGTGCAGGATGTGAAGAACGTGGAGGTGGCGAAGGGGGCGTTGGAGGGGGTAGTGGGGGTGGTTAGGGTGACCGTATAAAGTACTCCTCCCCAGTCTACACCACCTTCACCACCACCTTCCCCTTTGCCCGACCGGCCTGCAGATAGGCCAGGGCTTCCTTCGTCTCCGGGAAGGGGAAGACCTTGTCCATCACTGGACGGATGGCCCCGGCATCGATGAGCGCCGTGATCCGCGCTAGCTGATCGCCGCTCGCTTTCATGAAGAGGAAGGCGTAGTCCACGTTCAAGCGTTTTGCCTTCCGCCGCACGCCCGCGCTCAGAATCTTCATGAGCAGCTCCACGTACCACGGTGCGCCGAGCTCCCTGGCGAAAGCGGCATCGGGTGGGCCGGTGATGGAGATGAGCTTGCCGCCGGGCTTGAGGATGCGGAGCGACTTCTCCAGCGTCTTCGGGTCCTGGCTGTTCAGCACCACGTCGTAGCCACTGAGCACGGCCTCGAAGTCTTCCTTCTTGTAGTCGATCACCACGTCGGCGCCGAGGCGCTTGACCAGTTCGACGTTCGCCGCGCTGGTGGTGGTGGCCACCGTGGCGCCCAGGTGTTTGGCCAGCTGTATCGCGAAAGAACCTACCCCACCGGAACCCGCTTGGATGAAGACCTTCTGGCCCTTCTTCAGATCAGCCTTCTCGACCAAGGCTTGCCAGGCCGTCAATCCAACAAGCGGGATGCCCGCCGCTTCCTCCATACTGATCGACTTCGGCTTCAAAGCCACGTCCGCTTCGTCCATGGCGATGAACTCGGCGAAGGTGCCGATGCGGTCCTTGTCGGGGCGCGCGTACACTTCATCGCCGACTTTGAAGCGCCGCACTTGAGAGCCCACTTTCACTACCACCCCGGCGACGTCATTGCCCAGGATGAGCGGGAAGCGATAGGGCAGCACGAGCTTGAACTCGCCGGTCCTGATCTTGGCGTCCAGGATGTTCAAGCCGGCCGCGTGGACCCGCACGAGCACATCGCCGGGCCGAACCTCAGGCTCCGCCACATCAGCGATACGGCCGCCGTCGGTGCTCTTGTACTTGTCGATGATGAAGGCTTTCATGGTTGGCAGCTTCGTTCGATAGAAGTATACTTGCTTGCGTTTTGCAAGTGCAAACATACACACCTACTTGCGTTTTGCAAGTTCTTTTGAGAACAAGACCCTTCCGCGCGTGAAAAGCCAACGCTCCGAATGCCCCATAAGCCAGTCCCTCGACGTTTGGGGAGACAAGTGGTCCTTGCTGATCATCCGCGACCTGATGACCGCCAAGCAGCTTACCTACGGGGATTTCCTGAAGGCGCCGGAAGGGATAGCGACGAACATCCTCGCAGCGCGGCTGCTAATGCTGGAGGAGAACGGCCTGATCGAAAAGCTCGACCACCCGGAGAGCAAAGCCAAGGTGCTCTACCGCTTGACCGGCAAAGGCATCGACCTGGTCCCCGTGATGATCGAGATCAACCTATGGGCCGAGAAGCACTTCACGATCCCCGCGGATCGGAAGGCCATGCTGAAGGAAGTGAAGAAGGACAAGGAGGGTTTCATCAAGGCGGGGATGAAGGAGTTGAGGAGGTCGTAGGCGGTCATCTCGATCGCCGAACTCATTTCCAGGTGGTATGTCATATGTGCTCACGACGAGCCTCACTACATTCGATACACCATGCCATTGCGCCCCCTCCCATCCGAATTCACTGGCCTTCTTGAGCGCAAGGAGGAAGCCCTCATCCACCTCTACACGGATCTGCGCACCTTCCTGTTGGAACTGCACCCCGACGCGAATGAGCTGCTGTACCATACGCATGCGCTCACGTCGGTCTACTCGATCACGGAGAAGTTGGGTGATGCCTATTGCATGATCCCGGTCTACACGGCACACCTGAACCTGGGCTTCAACAAGGGCACGCTGCTAAAGGATCCCAACAAGCTGTTGCAAGGCACTGGGAACTTGATCCGTCATATTCCGATCACACGGCCGAGCGACTACCGCAACGCCAAAGTGAAGGCCTTAGTGAAGGAGGCTTGTGCTTTCGCGATCGCGGACTTGGACAAGCCAACCAAGACCAAGGGGACGACCATCTCCAAGATCACTCGGTGAAAACCGATCAACGTCGGTGTTTTCCTCAGCGCCACCCGCCTCCCAGGGCCTTGTACGCATCTACCGTGGCGCTCATGCGCTGCTTCTGGGTCTCCACCAGCTCGAAGCGTGATTCCAGCGCATCGCGTTGCGTGAGCAGCACTTCCATGTAATCGGCACGGGCGGACCGGAAGAGGTTGGTGGAGATGGTGATCGAACTGGTCAAGGCCTCCACCTGCTGACTGCGCAGGTCATAGCTGTTGCGCAGGTTCTGGATCTTCGCCAACTGGTTCATCACCTCCACATACGCGTTGAGGACGGTGCGCTCGTAATCGTACACGGCCTGTAACTGGCGGGCGTTCGCGTTCGCGTAGGCCGCTTTGATCGCGTTACGGTTGATCAACGGTGCCATCAGATCACCGGCCACGTTGTAGAGCAGTGATGCGGGTGCTTCCGTGAGCAGCGACGCATCGTACGCGTTCAAACCGACCCCAGCGGTAAGCCGGAGCGATGGGTAGAAGTTGGCCCTGGCAGCCTTCACATCCAACTTCGCAGCGCTGAGTTCCAACTCGGCCCTGCGGATGTCCGGTCGGTTCGCGAGCAACTGAGCGGGCATGCCGGCATACACGCTGTCCGGTGACAGTTCCGCGAAGCGTGCAGAACTCCGGACCACCGGCTGTGGATAGCGACCCGCCAGGAAATTGATGCGGTTCTCCGTTTCGGTGATGCGCTGTTGCAGGTCGAACTGGATGCTCCTATTCTTCAACACCTCGGCCTCGAAGCGGCGCACGGCCAACTCGGTGACCTTGGCGGCCTGCTTCTCCATGCGCACGATGCCCAATGCATCCTGTTGGATGGCGATGTTGCTCCGCAGGATCTCCAACTGGTTGTCCAAGGCCATCAGTTCGTAATAACTGTTGGCGATCTCCGCCACCAGGTTGGTCACCATGAAGTTCCTGCCTTCCACAGTTCCCAGGTAGCGCATCGTAGCGGCCTTCTTCGCGTTGCGCAACTTCTTCCAGATATCCAGCTCCCAGGAGGCGCGCGCACCGATCATGAAGTCCGGCAAGGGCTCGGGGAACTTCGTTTCCTCTGCGATGTCCAGGTTCTGTTCCACCGCTCCGTTCCGGGTGAACTCGCCCACCTTGTCCACGCCGGCCGCTGCACCGATGTCCACGAAAGGCAGGTACTCGCCTTTGCGGGCACGCACCTCGTTCTTCGCGATGTCCACCTCTTGCAGGAGGATGTTCAACTCCTGGTTGTTCGCGAGGGCCGTGTCGATCAAGCTGCGCAGGGCGGGATCGGTGATGAATTGCTGCCACGGGATGGCAGCAGAGGCCGTGGTATCGCTCGCGCCTGGGCTGAAGGCGGTCGGTGTATCCTTACGGACATCGCGCGTCTTCAGCGTGGGCACGCACGCGGTGAGGCTGAAGAACAGCAGCAGTGCTGCCGGGATCACCCGTTGGTTCGATCGGTTCATTGGTCCTTCTTGCGTTTCAACAGGTCCTTCAGGCGGGCATTGAGGCTGCGTATCGTTTCACTGGAGCGGTCATGCTCCTCAGCATGGCGAACGAACTCCTCGGAGATGGGCTCATCCCGTTCATCACTGATCAACTTCCGACCCTTGATCAACGTGGCGAAGACGTAGTACAAGCCTGGAATGACCAATACCCCGATCAACGTTCCGACCAGCATTCCACCCATGGCCGAGGACCCGATAGTGCGGTTCCCGATCGCGCCTGCGCCGGACGCTACCACCAAGGGGATCAGGCCTGCGATGAAAGCGAAGCTCGTCATCAGGATCGGACGGAACCGGGCCTTCGCACCTTCGATGGCCGCTTCGAAAACCGTTGCACCAGCGCGTTGTCGTTGCACCGCGAATTCCACGATCAGCACGGCGTTCTTGCCGAGAAGACCGATCAACATGATGAGCCCGATCTGGGCGTATACATCGTTCGCTAGGCCCATGGCCTTCAGCATGAGGAAGGAGCCGAATACACCAACGGGTAGGGACAGGATGACCACCAACGGCAGTACGAAGCTCTCGTATTGTGCCGCCAGCACGAGGTACACGAAGATGAGTACCACGGCGAAGATGTAGATGGCCTCGTTCCCACGACGTGCTTCATCGAAAGAGAGTCCTTCCCACTCGATATCGTATCCGCGCGGCAGGTTCTGCTTCGCCACCTCCTGGATCGCTCGGATCGCGTCCCCGCTGGTATAGCCTTCGGAAGGCAGCCCGCGGATCGCTGCCGAGTTATACATGTTATACCGTGTGATCTCGTTCGGGCCGAGCCGTTTCTCGAACCGCATGAAGGAGGAGTACGGCACCATCTCCCCCTCCTCGTTCTTCACGAAGAGACCTTCCAGGTCAGAGGGATAGCGCCGATACTCCGGAGCCGCTTGGGCATATACC
>JAEUTC010000059.1 GCA_016787985.1 Flavobacteriales bacterium
GAAATGGGCCAAGGCGTCGACTTCATGATGCACAGCCACGAATGGCACGGCATCGCCCCGAACGATGAGCAGTTGCAGAAGGCCCTTGCGCAACTCCCGGAAACGCTCGGCGACTATTGAAATGACGTCCAACGGGCACGACCAGCGGCAAAGGCGACCCGTGGCCCTGGCTCTCGTTCCTACCCGTGCTTCTCGCCTGCGCGCGCTTGGCACGCTTTTCACCGTTGTATCGGTCAAAGGCACCACCATGCGCCAAACTTCTTTCCTGCTCGCTCTCCTTCTCGGCCTGGCTTCAGCGGCACAGGACAAGGCCGCAACGCCACCGCTCACGCGGATGCTATTCGTGATGGACGCCAGCAACAGCATGAACGCGTTCTGGGGCAACCAACCGAAGATCAACACCGCACGCGAACTGCTCCTCAATGCGTTGAAGGAACTGGAAGGCCAGCCCGACCTTGAATTGGCCCTGCGCTTGTACGGCCATCAAACGCCCATTCAACCGGGGAAACAGGACTGCGACGATACCCGCCTCGAAGTGCCCTTCAGTGGGAACAGTATTCCGGCGATGAAGTCCACCCTACAGAGCGTGCGCTGCCTGGGCACCACGCCCATTGCCCGTTCGTTGGAGCGCGCCGCAGGTGACTTCCCCCCGTTGGATCCAAAGGACACACGCAAGGTCCGGAACGTGATCATCCTCATCACCGACGGCATCGAAGCCTGCGACGAGGACCCTTGCGCCGTGAGCCGCGCGTTACAAGCCAAGGGCATCACCCTGAAACCGTTCGTGATCGGTGTCGGATTGGACGATACCCAGAAATACGCGCTGCAATGCGTGGGCAACTACTTCGATGCGAGTACACCCGAACTCTTCGAACATGTGCTCAAGGTGGTGGTGACTCAAGCCCTGAACAGCACCACCGCGCAGATCAGCTTGATGACCGCGGATGGACGACCCACGGAGACCGATGTGCCCGTGACCCTCTACGATCAGCGTACCGGCAAGGTGATCGAGCACCTCATGCACACGATGAACGACCGTGGCATCCCCGACACCCTGCGCATCGATCCCATCTACACCTACCGGGTGGTCGCCCATACCGTACCCCCGAGCATGCGTAACGATGTGGTGGTGAAGCCGGGTGTACATACGGTCATCGCCGTGGATGCCGGTACCGGTCTACTCCACATCAAGAGCGGCAATGGGCCTTCGGACGGTACGATGGTGCAAGCCATCGTGCGCCGCAGCGGTGAAGGCGGCACGTTGATCGCGCAGGAAGTGGGGAGCACCCAGCGCTTGCGCACGGGCACCTACGACCTCGAAGTGCTCACCCTTCCGCGGTTGATGATCCCCGACGTGCGCATCGATCAAAGCAAGACCACGGAGATCGCCGTTCCGCGTTCCGGTGTGTTGAACATCCTCCCTTCCACCCCCGGCCCGGGCGCCATCTTCGCGAAGAAGGACGGCCAGTTGGAGTGGGTGGCCGACCTCGACCCCAACGCCGTGCGCAGCCAATACCGATTGCTACCCGGCACGTATGAGGTCATCTACCGCAGCCGCAGCGCACGCCGCACCGAACTCTCGTTGAAGAAGGACGTCACCATCGAAAGTGGACGCTCCTCCACCATCAATTTCTAAGCACGCCTCGCCACCCATGAGCTCCTATCCCGTTCTCGACCAAAAGGACACCCGCAGCGGCTTCGGCGCCGGACTGCACGAACTCGGAAAGAAGAACCCGAAGGTGGTGGCCCTCTGCGCCGACCTCACCGGTTCGTTGAAGATGGATGCCTTCAAGAAGGAATTCCCCGACCGGTTCATCCAGGTGGGCATCGCCGAAGCCAACATGATGGGCATCGCGGCCGGGCTCACCATCGGTGGTAGGATCCCCTTCACCGGCACCTTCGCCAACTTCAGCACCGGGCGCGTGTACGACCAGATCCGCCAGAGCATCGCCTACTCCGACAAGAACGTGAAGATCTGCGCCAGCCATGCCGGCCTCACCTTGGGCGAGGACGGTGCCACCCACCAGATCCTGGAGGACATCGGCCTTATGCGCATGCTGCCCGGCATGACCGTGGTGGTGCCCGCGGACTACAACCAGACCAAACAGGCCACTTTGGCCATCGCCGACCATCACGGCCCGGTTTACCTGCGCTTCGGCCGACCGAAATGGCCCGTGTTCATACCGGCCGATATGCCCTTCGAACTCGGTAAGGCGCAACGCCTGATCGAGGGAACGGACGTGAGCATCTTCGCCTGTGGCCATCTCGTGTGGCGGGCGTTGCAGGCCGCCGAGGAATTGGCCAAGCAGGGCGTGAGCGCCGAGGTGATCAACGTGCATACGATCAAACCTTTGGACACCGCCGCCATCCTAGCTTCAGTTGCGAAGACGAAATGTGCGGTCAGCTGCGAGGAACACAACCGTCACGGCGGCTTGGGCGATGCCATCGCCCAGGTCTTCAGCACGCATGCTCCAACACCTCAGGAATTCGTGGCCGTGAACGACAGCTTCGGCGAGAGCGGCACGCCGGACCAGTTGCTGAAGAAGTACGGGTTGGATACGCCGGACATCGTGGCCGCCGCATTGCGGGCCATCAAGCGCAAGTAGGTCCACGCCATGCCGGGGCGTTGCCGGCATACCTGCTCACACGGTCGCATGGCTGATCTCAGCGACGGCGAGTTGCTCGCGCTCTTCCGGAAGGAGGAAAGCCGCAACTATGCCTTCAATCTGCTCGTGCGCCAGTACCAACGCAGGCTGTACGCCTTCATCCGCCGCATGGTCACCGACCACGACGAAGCCAAGGACGTGTTGCAGAACGTGTTCTTGAAAGCCTGGACCGGGCTGGACGGATTCCGCGCCGACGCCCAACTCTACAGCTGGCTCTACCGCATCGCCCACAACGAGAGCCTCAACCACCTGCGCAGGATGAAGCGGGGGCTTTTCGTGAGCGAAGCCAGCGTCGTGGAGCGGCTGACCACCACCCTCGACAGCAGTGAACACTTCAACGGGGACATGATCCAACGGAAGTTGCAGCGGGCCATCATGCGCCTGCCGGATAAGCAACGGGCCGTGTTCACCATGAAGTACTTCGAGGAGATGAAGTACGAGACCATGAGCGAGATCACCGGGACCAGCGTGGGCGCATTGAAAAGCAGCTACCACATCGCGGTGAAAAAGATCGAACAATGGCTCACCGCCGATCAAACCAAGAACGGCTGAGGCCGTCCAATGCCGTGTAGACCATGAAGGACCCGAACACCATCGACGAACTG
Organism: Flavobacteriales bacterium; assembly: GCA_016787985.1. Taxonomy (GTDB): domain Bacteria; phylum Bacteroidota; class Bacteroidia; order Flavobacteriales_F; family PHOS-HE28; genus PHOS-HE28. The sequence continues at coordinate 3,272 of JAEUTC010000059.1, forward strand.
CGCGAAGCACCGCTGCTGCGTAGCCTCCCCAAGGAGGACCCCTTCGTGGCGCCGAAGGACTTCTTCGAGTTCTTCCCGCACGCGGTGCAACAAGCGGCCTATCAGGTGGACCGCGAACGCCGTAGACACACACCGTTGTTGGGAGACGTAAAGCCTCTGCGTTTCTTTGGAAGCGCGGCCGCCCTCCTTGGGCTATTGGTGGCGGCCATCGTACTCTGGCCTGCGCCCACGCCTGCTGGTCCCGCTGTGGCGCAGGAGTGGACCGTGGACGAAATGTTGTACTCCGACCTCGATGTGGAACTCATCTACGCCGATGCGGATATCGATACTGACCTGATGGACCTGGTGAGCCTGCCGGAAGATGATCAAGCCGTGTTGGCTTACCTGGAGAGCGAAGACCTCCCCCTTGACCTCCTGATCGAAGAACTCTAGACCATGCTACACCGGATCCTCTCATTCGCCGTGTTGCTCCTCGCCTGCATGCCGACATCCGCGCAAGAAGGTGAGATGCCTCCGCCCACGCCCGAGCGCCTCAAGGAGATCAAAGCCCAGAAGAGCGCCTTTATCACCACCCGCTTGGGGCTCACGCCCGAGGAGGCCCAGCAATTCTGGCCCATCTACAACGAATACGATGACAAGCAGGATGTCTTGCGCAAGGAGATGCGCGAACTCCTTAAGGGCACACGCGAAGACCAAGCGATGACCGAAGCCGAAGCCTCGCAACTGCTCGAAAAAGGACTGCAACACCGGCAGAAGGAGATCGACCTGGAAAAGAGCTACCTCGAGCGCTTCAAAAAGAGCATCGGGGCGGTGAAGACCGTGAAGCTGCGAAAAGCGGAACACGACTTCAACCGGGAAGTCCTGCGCAAGTTCCGCGACCGCATGGAAGACCGCCGGGGTGGAGACGGACCGCCACCGCGCCGCCATTGAGCGTTGGCTTACCACCTTTGCGTCCGATCACATGGACGCACTGCATTCGGCCTTCCACCAATACCTGGCCCAGACCAGCCCCTACCCGATCGCACTTGATGTGGTGGCCGCTGAAGGGTGCCATATCCACACCCGCGATGGGCGCCGATACCTAGACCTTGTCGCTGGCTTGGCGGTGAACAACACCGGTCACCGGCACCCCAAGGTGGTTCAAGCCATCAAGGACCAGGTGGACCGCTACCTTCATGTGATCCCCTACGGCGAATTCGTCCAGGAACCCCAAGTCCGCTTCGCCAAGCATCTTACCGGACTTCTTCCCGCTGGGCTGGATAGCGTCTACTTCGTGAACAGTGGCACGGAAGCGAACGAGGCGGCCCTGAAGCTCGCCAAACGCGTTACCGGACGCACGCGATTGGTCGCCTGCCACAAAAGCTACCACGGAAGCACTCACGGGTCGCTCAGTATCACCGGCAATGAGGGCAAAAAGTACCGCAACAGGCCGCTGCTGCCAGACGTGCATTTCATCACGTTCAACGACCCGTTCGACCTACGGGTGATCGACGACCGTACTGCCGCCGTTGTGATCGAACCCATCCAAGGGGACGCAGGGGTACGCATCCCTGATCCATCTTGGGTACAGGCGCTGAGGGACCGGTGCTCGGAGGTGGGCGCCATGCTCGTTTTCGATGAGGTCCAGACCGGATTCGGGCGCACCGGTGCCCTTTTCGCATTCGAGCATTTCGGCGTGGTCCCGGATATCCTCGTCCTGGGGAAAGCGCTTGGCGGCGGATTGCCCATGGGCGCCTTCGTGGCGTCGAAGGAGCGCATGCACCTCTTCACCCACGACCCGGTCCTCGGCCATATCACCACGTTCGGGGGGCACCCCTTGCCCTGCGTGGCAGGTGCAGCCGCCTTGGCTGTGCTCGTTGAGGAGGATCTCGCGGCGAATGCCCGCGCCATGGGCGACCGCTTCAAAGCGGGGCTCGTGCATGCCGGGATCGTGGAGGTGCGCGGGACGGGCTTGATGCTGGCGGTGGACCTTGGCAACGCCGATCGTGTGCAGCGCGTGGTGCACCACTGCCTGGCCCATGGAGTGCTCGGTTTCTGGTTCCTCTCCTGCCCGACCGCATTCCGCATAGCGCCACCACTCACCATCACCGCCCAAGAGGTGGACCATGCCGTGGGCCGGATCTTGGAGGCTTTGGACCAGACCGCCTGAACATTCCGCGGAAATAGCAGGGATCGCCAACCAAATGGCCTTTCGGTCGTTCCATCTTTGGACGACCCTAAAGCATGGAAACCCCATCACGGACACGCTCGCCGTTCCCGGCTCGGATACACCCGGTGGTCGGTGTATCCGGACCGGACCGTGTGGCGGGCTTGAACGTTGCGCCCCGATCCGTACTTTAGGCCCGCTTAGGAAAACTGAAACCCCTCGCTTACGTGAACCCTATGAAACACGTTCTACTCGCACTTGCCGCTTGTACCGGGTCCCTTGTGGCTTCGGCACAGCACTTCCAGTGCGGCACGGACCGCATGCGCGCCGAGCGCATCGCCGCCGACCCCACCTATTTGGAACGGGAAGCCGCTTTGGAAGCTGAGATCCAAGACCTTCTCCGGAATAGCGCCCGTGTTGAACGCGATCGGGAGGTGATCTTGACGATCCCCATCGTTTTCCACGTCCTTCATCTGGGTGGTTCCGAGAACATCACCAATGAGCAGATCCTCAACCAGCTCGACCTGCTGAACCAGGATTACCGCGCGCTCAACCCCGACATCTCCACGGTGCATCCGGCCTTCGCCGACCTGGTGGGTGATGCGATGATCCAATTCGCGCTGCCCACGTTGGACCCCCAAGGGAACTGCACCAATGGCATCGATCGCGTGCGCACTCCGGAGACCCTCCGCGGTGATGACCGCTCCAAGATGAATCCTTGGCCGAGGGACAAGTACCTCAACGTCTGGATCGCGGAGCGGATGCGTGATGGTGTGGCCGGATACGCCTACTACCCAGGCTCGTTCGAAGGTCCTGTGCAGCGTTTGGCAGATGGTATCATCATCCTCAACGACTACATCGGTGCCATCGGAACCTCGAATCCTTTCCGTTCCACCGCACTTTCCCATGAGGTTGGTCACTACCTGAACCTGCCGCACGTGTGGGGGAATAATAACGGTGTGGAACCCGGTGGCGAACAGGCCCCGGAGGGTCACATGGTACCTGATTGCGGAGAGGATGGCGTAGCGGATACCCCGGTGACCCGCGGGTGGGATATCTGCCCCGATTTCAACGACCCCCAATTCGGCTGGGGTGATTGCAACCGACTTTCATTGGCGACCTTCCCGTATGATTTCGATGGCGTGACCACGAACTCAGGAACCACGGACCCCACTCCCTTGGTGAACCCGACGGACGAATTCCTCGGGGAGGATCGTGAGCGTGCTCAAATGCTGCCCTTCACTTCCACCGGCCTCAGCGCCAACTCGACCGTGGACGGCAAGTTCAGCTTCACCGGATGGGATGAAGCCGCCGTTGATGGCGAATTGTCGTACAGCGAAATGGCTTCTGCACCCAGCAGCACCACCAAGTATTACTCCTTCACGGTGGATCCGAACGTGACCGACCTGCTCTTCTTGGACTCCATCGGCTTCAAGATCTCGCGCAACCTGAACGGTATCCGCACTTTCGCCGTACGCTCCAGCGTCAGCAACTTCCAAACGAACCTGCCCATCCGCGCTGCAGGTAATCCGCTGATCAGTCTACAGGCGAACAACGTGGCGTATATCACCGCCGATGTGGCGTTGAACGATCTGGTGGTCTATGTAGACCCTCCCGGTGGTACGGGATACAACTACAACGAGAACCCTGTCACGTTCCGCCTCTATGCATGGAATGCGGAGAATGCGAACGGTGTAGTGCGCGTGTGCGCCGACGGTGCTCCAGTGGACCTCTTCGACCGCCTTGGTGGTTCGCCACAACCTGGAGGCACTTGGTCGGGACCTAGCGCCACCGACGGGTCGTTCGATCCGACCACGATGCTCGCAGGCACTTACACCTACACCCTCGACCTGGGGGGTGCCTGCCCCACTTACACCGCTTCGGTGGAGGTGAGCATCACTCCAAGCCCTGCAGTTCCGGTGATCACGGGTAACAGCAGCTTCTGCCAAGGGTCGACCACCCAGTTGAGCAGCAGCATCACCAGCAACATCCGCTGGGCTACCGGCCAGACCACGGCTAACATCACGGTGAATGCCGGCGGCACCTATGCGGTGACACACACCCAGAACGGATGCTCGGCTACGAGCGAGCCCTTCATCCTGGATGCCATTACCCGCGAAAGCGCTGGTACCAACGGCACCTTGTCCCTGTGCTCCACCTCCACCCCTGTCCCCCTGTTCCCCAGCCTGGCCGGTGCCCCCGCCGTTGGTGGCGCATGGACCGGGCCGAGCGAAGTAGTGGACGGCCTCTATGATCCGAACACGATGGAGGCGGGTGCGTACACCTACACCATCGCGGCGAATGGCCCTTGCGCGCAAAGCACGGCTACAGTCACCGTGACGGAGACCGCTACGGCCAATGCGGGCACCAACGGCACGTTGAGCATTTGCAACAACGCTACCGGCGATCTCTTCGACCGCCTCGGTGGTAGCCCTCAGGCCGGTGGCACTTGGACCGCACCCGATGCGTCCACGATCAGCGGCAGCTACGATGCTGCGATGATGGAACCAGGCGTGTACACGTACACGGTGGACCTTGGTGGTGATTGTGGTTCCAGCAGTGCGACCGTAACGGTAAGCGAGATCAACGCTCCGGCCATCCCCACCATCAGCGGCAACAGCGCGTTCTGCGAAGGAGGAAGTGTCCAGCTGGTAAGCAGCACGAGCACGGGTAACACCTGGCTGCCGAACGGCCCCACCACGCCGGCCTTCAACGTGACCCGCGCCGGCACCTACACCTTGCGGGTAACGACCGGCAACGGTTGCTCCGCAGTGAGCGAACCCTTCACCGTTAGCGTGCAAAGCCCTGTTTCAGCCGGTGATGATGCCGAACTGACCGCCTGCGCCGGTGCAAGTGACATCAACCTCTTCACCGCTCTGAACGGCAAGCCCGATATCGGTGGCACCTGGAGTGGGCCCAGTGAAGTGGTGGACGGACTCTACCAGCCTGCTTCCATGGAACCTGGCACTTACACGTACTCGGTTAGCGGCACCTCGCCCTGCCCCAACGACGCTGCGACCGTGGTGGTGACCGAAGCCAACGAGTTCGTGCTGACCCCTGGCACCTTCGGAGTGGACGATGTGGTGGTCTACGGTACCACCAACCTCATCGAGAACGTGGAGAACTACATGGAGTACTCCTACTGCTCCAAGATGTTCACCATTGGCCAGGTGGACCGCATGCGCGCCGCCATCAACAGTGATGTGGGTGAGCGTAACAACCTTTGGACCGAGGACAACCTTCGCGTGACCGGTGTGGCAGAAGGCTTCCGCGCCGCGTGCCCGCCACAGGCCGACTTCTATGCGCGCACGGTGCTGTTGAACTCCACCAGTCAGGTGCAAGAGATCCCGTTCACGCCCACGGTGTGCACCAACGAGCAAGTACAGTTCGTGGACAACTCCGTAGGTGGTCTGCCTACTTCTTGGGAATGGACCTTCGAAGGTGGAACGCCCTCCACTTCCACAGCACGCAACCCTGTGGTCACCTTCGATAGCCCTGGCTTCAAACAGGTGACGCTGACCGCGACCAACGAGAATGGCTCCACCACCAAGACGGACTCCTACTCCATCCTCATCGGTGGTTCACCGAACGACTTCACCGGAACCTATTTCGAAGGCTTCGAGAACACACAAAGCTTGTTCCCCTGGGTGGACGTGAACTACGCCAACAATATCACCTCGTGGCGCCGTGTGACCACCACCGGTCTCAACAGCAACGCGTGTGTGATGCTGAACAATGCGGATCGCAACTTCCTCGACCTGATCGATCCGGCCAATGGTGCTGACTACGATGACATGTACTCACCCACCTTCGACCTGAGCGGCCTTTCCGAAGCATCGATGACCTTCAACTACGCGTACTCCACCACGGCCGGTTCCGTGGAAGAGGTCACCGAGCGTCTCGAGGTCTCGATCAGCACGGACTGCGGCGAGACCTGGTCGCTGCTCCCGAGCGGGAACATCACCGGAGCTGCATTGATCAACAATGGGAACAACCCCGAATTCCCTCCGCCCACCTGGAGCGAGCGTTCGTTGACCATCAATGCGAGCCGTCGCGTACCGAACGTGCGTTTCCGCTTCCGCTTCATCACGACCGAAACGAGCGGGAACCTGTTCATCGACAACATCAACATCCTGGGCCCTGTCGGCATCGACGATCTCTCGGCGGAGAACTTCATGAGCTTGTACCCCAACCCCACGAACGACCAGTTCACCCTGGGCGTGCATGGCATGGACAAGTTCCCCACCTCGGTCACCATCACCGATATCCGTGGAGCCCTCGTGTATAGCAACATCCTGAGCCCAACGAACCAGTCCATGCAGTTCAGCGCTTCCGAACTCGGTCTGGCCAACGGGCTCTACATGATCAACGCGACCAACGAAGCGGGTAACCACACTCAGAAACTCATGGTGGGCAAATAGGCCCTACCTCACCACAACGAAAGAAGCCCTCCCATGCGGAGGGCTTCTTCTTTCTTGGTGGTCAGAACTGGCCCGAGGCGAGCATCACCAAGGTGCAACCCTCCACCACTTCGATCCCCCTTGTACGCGCCTCCGCCTCGAAAGGCGGGTTCTCCGTACCCGGGTTGAAGATGATGCGCGCCGGCTGCAGGGCGAGCAGTTCCTTCATCAATGCATGCTGGTGGGCCGGCGCCACGTACAGGGTAATGGTGTGTACGGCGATACCGGGTTCGAGGGATCGCTGGATCGGTATCCCGGCGATCTCTCCCGTCCGTTTACCGAGGAGCACTACTGGATGGCCGGCACCCAGCAGACGATGGGTGGCCCTATTGCTATAGCGCGAAGGCTCCGGACTGGCGCCCACGACCAAGGTCGATCTTCGTTCCATGAGGCGAAGTTCGCTCCTAACACCCCCTGTTGATGGCGGTGTTGGACTTCATCTTCCGGAAAGATCGCCGAAACATGACCGCTGGAACTTCGCACCATGGAACAACGACCAGCGGATCGTCCACGCAAACGGAAGATCGACATCCTTGTACTCTCCGACCTCCACTTGGGCACCTTCGGTTGCCGGGCGTCGGAATTGAACGACTACCTGCGGTCGGTGAAACCACGCATGGTCATCCTCAATGGGGACATCATCGACATCTGGCAATTCAAGAAGTCGTACTTCCCTCCGGGGCATATGAAGGTGATCAAGCGCCTGCTCAAGATGGCAGCGAAGGTGCCGGTCTACTACATCACGGGCAACCACGACGAAGCACTGCGCAAGTACAGCCCCGCACAATTGGGGAACCTGCGTCTGGTGGATAAACTCTACCTCACCATCGACGGCCAACGGTACTGGTTCTTCCACGGCGATGCCTTCGATGCCAGCATGAAGCACGCGAAGTGGCTGGCTAAACTCGGTGGGCATGGTTATGACCTGCTCATTCGCATCAATCACGTGGTGAACTGGTTCCTGCTCAGCTTGGGCCAGCCGCGCATGAGCTTGAGCAAGCGCGTAAAGCAGCGGGTTAAGAAAGCGGTGGCCTACATCAACGACTTCGAGGAGATCGCGGCCACGATGGCCGTTCACGAAGGTTTCGCCCATGTGGTCTGCGGGCATATCCATCAACCGCAGATGCGCACCATCGAATTGCCGAAGGGCCGTGTGAATTACATGAACTCAGGTGATTGGATCGAACACCTGAGCGCCTTGGAATATACGAAGGGCAGATGGCGCTTGTATCAGCATGAGTCCGCCGCATTGGAAGAACAGGTGGCTCGTCTGCAGCGCATGCGGGAGCCCGTGATGGCGTGATCGTGAGCTCGCGCTCACATGCTCTCCATTCCTTTGCGCAAGTCTTCCACCGTGCGCTCCGGTAGTTTGGTCAAGTCCAGCACCATCAGGCCATCCAACGCATCGTTGAAGCGGGGGTCACGATTGAAGCCGATGATGCGTGCGTTGAGCAGCAAGTACTTCTTCAACAGTACGGGCATGGAGGTCTCGTTGGGGTCCACCTCCGCGATCAAGCGGTCCATCCGTTTCAGATCGGCCATGGACGCTTGTACCAACGCTTCTCGATCCACCTTGTCCGGTTTGATCTTGAAGCGGTTTCGAGGGCGCACCGAGGCCGCCATCTCCCTATCGTAGTGATGCTGCTGCACGAACTCCATGATCAAGGAGCGCGAGATACGGCTATACGTGCCGCTGATGCTGACCGGACCGATGAGGTATTGATGGTCGGGGTTGGCCGTGATGTGCAGCAACAGTCCGCGCCACAACATGTACAGGGGCAGGCGTTGCCGCTGGTAGTCCACCGCGATGAACGAACGACCGAGCTCGAAACTGCGGCGCAATACACGGTCCATCGGCCGGTCCATCCGGAACAGGGTGTACGTGTAAAAGCCACGCTTGCCATACCGTGACATGATCCGTTTACCATCACCGATCCTGTAGGCACCGGCCAGGCGTTTCCGTTCACGGTCCCAGAGGAACAGATGGTCGTAGTACAGATCGAACTCGTCCAGATCGATGCTCTTGTTGGTGCCTTCGCCCACCACCCTGAACGTGGCTTCTCGCAATCGGCCGATCTCTCGCAGGATGTTCGGGATCCTACCGGTCGGAGCCAGGTATAGATCGAACTCGGCCTGGCTGTTCAGCCGCAGGTCGGAGAGCCCCGCGATCTCGCGCTCCAACCGATCGATGGCGATCGGCTCCACGATATCCTTCGGTCGCTGGGGGAACCGGAGCGGATTGAACAGCTCCCGCTTCACCTGCACCCCGCTGCCGAGCGCATAGGTCTTCGCGCGCAGGTAGCGTGCGAGTTGTTCCGTGGACGAGAACGCCGCGATGTCCTTCGCTGCGATGGGTTTACCGATCCGCATCCGCACCGAGCGACCACGCATCCGTAACATCTCTTTGGGCAAGGCCAGGGTGCGCAGGTTCGGATGGATCATACCCAGCATATGGAACAACACGCTGTTCGCACCATCGAACCAGACCGGCACCACGGGTGCGCCCACATGTTGGGCCAATTTGATCACCGGTGTCTTCCACCGCGGATCGGCCACCCCTTTGATCTCGGTGCGCCAGCTGCTCACCTCGCCAGCCGGGAATATTGCCAACGCGTGGCCTTCCTTCACATGGGCCATGGCCTGGCGCATGCCCTGGAAACTACTCAACGAGCTGAGCTGTTCGAAGGGATTCACCCCGATGAACCGATCGCGCAAGGGCTCCAGCTGTTGGAGGAGGAAGTTGGCCATCACCTTCAGATCGGGCCGTACCCGACCGAGCACGTGTACCAGCGCAAGTCCATCGATGGCACCGTACGGGTGATTGCTCACGAAGAGTAAAGGCCCGTCTTTCGGCACGTTCGCCAGGTCCGCAGGGTCCACCTCGATCTCCAACTCCAGGTTCCTGAACACGGCGGCCACGAAGTCCAGGTCGTGCAGGTCCTCGATGGCGTTGTAGAAGCGCTCCAGCTTCTTCAACCCGCTGACCTCGGTGAGCAGGTTGATCCGTGGATCACCAGGGCGCATATGGCTGGCCTTCGCCAGCTCGGCCGGTTGAACGAGTTTCTTCATGGATCGGACCGCACGAATGTACCTACCGGACCGATCCCAGGGCTTAGACCCCGAGGATGCCGATGATCCGCTCGTTCATGAGCTCTCCACCAGGATAGTTGCGCGTATAGTCCAGGTTGATCCAATGGCGGCCATCCGCATCCGTATGGTGGTACAATGGCGCATCCCCTACCTCCTTGGCGAACAACTCCTTGCGGATCAGGTAGCCGGCGCGCTCCATCTGCGCCTCGGTGCCGATCAAGAGCTCCGGGTATACATGGCCTTCTGTACGAACGAGCCGTACCTCACCACCGATGGCCGCAATACACGCTGCCATGAGCAGCGCATGGTCGTCGCAGTCGCCGGCCATCAGCTCCAAGCTCTCCATCGGCGTAGCGAAGTATTCACCACCCTTCACGTCGGACACGTACCGCCACTTGGAGTTGATCTCCTTGAACACCGAAAAGGACTGTACCAGCGTGAACTCATCCGCCGCCACCTTGACGTTGGTGAAGTTGGCCGTGGCCATGCGTACGGCTGCTCGGCGGACCTTGCCATCCGGGTCTTGCAGCAAGCCCTTGAGTTTATCCGCATCGTGGAAAGGGGCCAGTTTACGCGCGGCCAGCGGAGCGGTCGGCGCCGTATCGCGAAGGCTGTTCAGCAGTTCGGCATAATCACGGTAAAGGTCGCCGAACCCGTATCGACCCATCAAGCTGGTCAGGGTGATCGCCACCAGACCGGTCATCAACGCCACATAGACCACCACCTGGAAGCGCCGCACCAATACGATGAAGGCGATGAGGACGCAGGCGAAGGTGATGAAGTGCTCCACCCGTATCCCCTCTCCGATGGGAAGCACCAACTCCGGCACGAACGGATAGAGGATGATGTAGAGCGGAACAGTGAGCAGCACGGCCACCAGGTAGACGATCACCATGTGGGCCATCCGGTCGCCCGCCCGCACGACCTGCTGCTGCTCCTGTGGTGCGCCCTTTTCCATTCCGGATGCGATACGGCAAGCTCCCCTCAATTGTTGTTCCAAGGGGTCTTGCCAGCTTCACAAAGGTCGTCGCTCAAGCGCCCTTCGAAACAGCTTAACACTCTTTAACGAGGGGTCCTGTGAGCGAAAACCTTCGACAGAACCACAGAACGTGCCGACGAACGCTTTTATCGGTCCCGATGTTGAAAGTTGTTCCTTCCGCCATGGGTCTGCATTCAACGATGCGGATAGTTTTGCCCGCCTCGGATGCTCCTGGAACGCCTGATCATAGCCCCCTGCGCGCTCGTTTTGAGCACCGGCATGCTCGTTGCGCAAGTGGCCACCGAGAACATCGGCGGGCCGGAAGGACTGGACATCTACCAGGAACTCACGAGCGGCGAAGGAGAGGAAGGTGCGGCAGAGGGTGCCGCGATCTGGGATGTGAACGATTCGCTGACGTTCATCCCCGGTTACGATATGTACTGCCATTGGAACACGGATGTGCTCTTCAGCCAGCTCGGCGTGGCCGGTCATTTGGAGCATGATACTCTGAAGGTGGTGCTCGGCGAACATGAATGCGATCTCACGATGCCCTGCGATGGTCACGTGACCTCGCCCTATGGGATGCGTCGGGGTCGTATGCACTATGGCGTTGACCTGGACCTGGAAACGGGCGATGCCGTGATGGCCGCATTCCCAGGCATGGTGCGGATCTCCAAGTACAATAAGACGTTCGGCCATGTGGTGGTGGTGCGCCACTTCAATGGATTGGAGACGTTGTATGCCCATCTGAGCAAGCGCTCGGTGGAACCCGGCACCTTGGTCGAAGCGGGAGATACGCTCGGCCTCGGCGGCAATACCGGTCGCAGTTACGGGAGCCACCTGCACTTCGAAGTCCGGTTCCTTGACCAACCGATCGATCCAGCCTTGGTGTTCGATCTGGAGAACGGCTCACTCAGAGCCCTTGAATTCGACATCCACAAAGGCACCTTCGCGAAAATGGCCGCGGCGAAAGTGGCGGCCCAGAAGAGCCAAGCCAGCCGCAAATACCACGTGATCCGCCGGGGCGACACGCTCTATGCCCTCTCTCGACGCTACGGGGTGAAGGTGCAGGACCTATGCCGGATCAATGGCATCAGCGAACGGAGCACCTTGGCCATCGGTCAGCGTATCCGGTACAACTAAAAGGTCTCCGGGCCTTTCGATCGGGTACCACATGCCCCGTCAACAAGGGGTCTCGCCGTTCACACCTGGAGCTTCCGACGTCCGAGTGTATCCACCATGTCCTGCGCATGCAGTGGGGATAACAAGAGGACACCACCTCCGCGTAAGCGCAACAGCAGCAGATCGCTCTTGGCGCTCGGCAGTCGGTCGATGAGGCGACGTGCTGCACCGAGGGTGAAGGTGCTGAACCCGATATCCACCGTGCAATAGCGCATGAACTCTTCCTGAAGGTGCGCATCGGAAGTGAACTCCTTCAAGTAGGCACGCGCCCCCACACGATCCAATAAACTGGCATCGAGGATGTCGCTCACCGGAACCTCGCGGGATGCATCCGGCGTGCTCAACTTCAGCTTCTCATCATCCACCATGTAGGTAGCGCGCCTCCGACTGTCACGACGGGCCGCCAACAGCACGCCGAGCAAGGCGATGCCCAGCATGACCTGGAAGAGCAGGAACCGGCCGGAAGAAGCCCCCACGATGATCCCCGGTAGGATCAAAAACGGAATGGCCCACACCATGATCAAGGTGTTGTGCCAATGCCGTTGTGTACGGAACCTCCTGCTACCCATCGGCCGCGAAAGTACCCATCCGTCAAGGTTCGTACACGGGGAACTTGGGCGACCGGGCGTGAACTATGAACAGCCAACAGTCCCACGAAGATCGGAGACATCGTTCCGTTCGATGTGCTCCGCTCGCTCCCTTTGACAATGCCATCAACACTGGTGCTTATGGGAAGCACGCGGCCAAGTCCGACGCAAAGGCAAAGGAGTGGCGAATGCAGCTCCTTTAGGGTACCGAAGGCGGGACTTCTCGTGGCTGCTCCCGCATCCACGGGACAGGCTTCCCGTCCCGCCAGTTCAAAAAGAAAGGAGCGACATCCGTCGCTCCTTTAGAGTACCGAAGGCGGGACTCGAACCCGCACAACCTTACGGTCACACGCCCCTGAAACGTGCGCGTCTACCAATTCCGCCACTTCGGTAAGTGGGTTCTTCTTCTCGCAGGGGGCGCAAATATAATGGTTCG
>JAEUTC010000071.1 GCA_016787985.1 Flavobacteriales bacterium
CACCATGGCCTTGTCGTCCTTCACGGTACGGTCGCCGTGCAGTTCCATGAACGTGTTGTCGGACAGGATCTCGATGTACTTCAGTGTGTAGGGCCGGTCGGGATGGCGGCTCACCTGCACGCGCTCCCAAGGGGTAAGCCCTGCGTAGATGGACTTGCGTGTTTCGGCCAGCTTCTTCTCCAGGTCCTTCAACGTGGGTTCCACGTCCACGGCACCTTGGGCGGCCACTTCCTTCAACTTCTCGATCTGCTCGATCACATGTTGGATCGGCTTCTCGAACTCCAGGAACGTCTGCATCGTCTCGGATTGGAAAGGGCGAAGGTAGAAGGAACTGCGTTGGCCGCATCACCGCCCCACAGGTACCTTCGCGGCACATGCTGCGGTTCCCTCAAGCGAAGATCAACCTGGGGCTCAACGTGTTGGCCCGTCGCCCAGATGGCTACCACGACATCGAGAGCGTGCTGGTACCGATACCGCTGACCGATGTCCTGGAGGCCGTATTGGCACCCGAGCTCGGCGTGAACGGACTGGAGTACACCCGGAGTGGGCTACCGATACCCGGACCCGTTGAAACGGACTTGTGCTTCAAAGCGGTTCGTCGGCTGCAAGGCGACCAGGACCTTCCCGGGCTGCGGTTGCATTTGCACAAGGTGGTCCCCATGGGTGCGGGTCTGGGCGGTGGCTCCAGCGATGGGGCCAGCACCTTGGAACTCGTCAACACGCTGTGCGGTCTGCACTTGAACGAGCAACAGCTGGCGGATCATGCGCTCGCACTCGGGAGCGATTGCCCGTTCTTCCTGCAGGATCAGGTCTGCATCGCGCGCGGCCGGGGCGAGCGGCTCATTCCCGTCGACATCGACCTCAACGGCCTCTGGCTCATTCTCGCCAATCCTGGTGTTCACGTAGGCACCGCAGAGGTCTACCGGAACACCGAACCCACGGAGCGCGATTGGCGGATCGAGTCCGTACTTCGTCGGGAGTTCCAGTTCGAGTGGGAGAAGACCTTGCCGAACACCATGGAGCCTTATGTGCTGCGGACCTACTCTGAGGTGAATGCGCTCAAACGTGAGTTGCAGCGCGCAGGCGCCTTCTATACCGCCATGAGCGGATCCGGTTCGAGCGTGTTCGGATTGTTCACCGAGGAACCGGTGATGCCCGCATTCACCGCGACGACACGGGCGTGGAAGCTGCCACTCTGATCAGCGCTTCCGCTGCGAGACCAAGAAGGACCGGAGTTCCTCGTGGTTCATCGGTTTCGCCGCAATGCGCCCTTGGCGATCCACGACGATCAGACTCGGTGTGGCCTTCACATTGAACGCTTTCGCGGCAGGTTCACCCCAGCCGATCAGCGAGGAGTAGCACGGGAACCGCAGATCCTCCTCCGCGATGGTGGTCCTGAATTCCTCCTCGCTGGCATCCAAGGCGATACCGATGAGGTTGAAGAATGCACGATCCATGTCCGCATATAACGTCCGCAGACCGGGCATCTGGGCGTGGCAATGGTCGCAGGTGCTCGAGTAGAAGAACAACGCGGTGAAGTCCGGCTTGCCCCAAAGCGAGGAGATCGCCGTGGAGTCCGTGCTGCCTGGGGTGGCCAGTAGGGCATCCGGCGCGGGAGCACCGATCACCATGCGCAGTTGCGCGGCCGCGATGGCCAACAATTCCGCTTCCGGTGGAACACGTGAGCCGGGGCCGACCACATAGGTATCCACCAGATATTGCGCCACCTCATCCGGACCATAGGTAGCGAAGATGTCCACGAGTTGATAACGCATGTACCGCCAACAGCTGCTGTCCCTGGAAGCTTCGTACAGCAGGGTATCGCACGCTCGGTGGAATGCGTACTCGTTATCGAACCGGGTGTTCTGCAAATACACCACGGTGGCTTTGCTGAAAGCGTTGGATCGCAATGTCCATGGATCGGAGAAGTCGAACGCCTCACGGATACCTGCGGGCCCCAACGGTATCGCGGCATCCAGCGCACGATCCACACGGACGGCCCGAGCGAACTGCCCTTGCGGATCGATGGAACTCAGGCTGTCCAGTGCATCGCGCATCCGCTTTCGTTGTTCAGCTTCACGCCGGTCGAGCAAGCGTAACAAGGCCGTATCGAGCGGTGATGCGTTCGCGCGTTCGGTCTTGATGGTCTGGCTCACATCCTGTCCTGCGCGGCTCACCAACTTATAGGCCCACATACGTTGGTTGTCCGCGGATCGCAGCACGTTGATGTTGCGCTGCAGTGGTGTTCCGTGGAATGCGAGTTCAACCACTGGGTCGGCGGGATCGAGGACGATATCGATGCGGTCATCTCCGTTGATCCCGAGTTGGTAAAAACCCGCTGGAAGTTCGCGTGGAGGGAAGCTGAACGTGCCATCCGCCTCGATGCGCGCGGTGTCGATGGCCGGATGTTCGGAGCCGGTGGTGGCGTAGAGCACCACGACGGACGCCGGCAACGGGCGTTCGAAGGTTCCCTTTACGATCTGGGCGCTTGCCGCAGCGCTCAGGCAAAGTGCAGCAAGTAGGAGTAAGTAGCGGGAACGGAGCACGGTGGGCATGCGGGCAAAGATCTTGCCGTGTTGGGATAGGCACAAAAAAGAGAACCCCGTCACTTGCGTAACGGGGTTCAGATCGGCGACGACATACTCTCCCAGGATTTTGTCCTAGTACCATCTGCGCTGGTGAGCTTAACTTCTCTGTTCGGAATGGGAAGAGGTGGACCTCACCGCAA
>JAEUTC010000216.1 GCA_016787985.1 Flavobacteriales bacterium
CCCACCACGATGAAGACGCGGTATTTCGCCTTGATCAGGGCGAGGAAGCGTTCGAAGGAGAGTTCGTTACCCATGGGCTTTGCGGATCTTTTGCACGTTGGCCTGCACCACCAGCACCAGCATGGCCAGGAGCAAGGCCGACGCCATGCTCACCGCCACCACCAGCCAGCGCACGGGCGAGTGTTTCTTGTCCGAAGGCAGCGCGCGGTTCACCACGAATTTGTGGGGCAGGTCGCTGTCCATATCGGCCTTGGCCTGTTCCAGTTTCATGCGCAGCACGCTCATGCGCTTGGTCTCGTTGAAGAGGCGGTCCTGCAGGGTGACATAAGGTCCACCGTACTGGGCCAGCACCTTGAAACGCTCCTCGAACTCCTTCACGGCACGTTGATCGCCCTTCACGATGGCGGCACCGAGGTATTCGTTGTAGCGCTCGGTCTGCGTGTGGTAATCGTGTACGCCCAGCTCGCGCAGCACCCGCATGCTATCGGCCATCACGCGGATGTTCTCTTCCAACTCGCGCACCTTCTGCTCCACCACCGCATAACCCTTGGTGGCGCGCTCGCGGGCCATCTCGGTCCACACGGTATCCACCTGATCGGCGATGTAGTTGGCGATGTCCGACGCGCGCTGTGGATCGGGATCGAGCACTTCCACGCGCACGCTGCTGAACTTGGTGCGTTCGTACTTGATGTGTTCGGCGTAGGCCTCGTACAGTTCGGAGGTGCGGTGCTTGCTGGTGCTGTCGATCTCGTACACCCGCATCAGGTCGAAGCGCTTGGCCACCCGGTCGCGGATCTTCTCCGAATGCAGCATCTGGATCAGCTGTTCACTGTCCTCCTCATCACCCAGGGCCAGGATGTCGTCGCGGCCGGTGCTCTGCTCGTTGAGCAGGGCCTTGGACACCGAGTTGGTGATGGCGGGGAACATGATCACCTCGCTCTGGTAGAGGGGGGTGATCCAGAAGGCGGCCGCTACACCGGCAATGAGGCCACCGACCAGGATGCCACCGATCAATTTGCGTCGGGCCCAGAGGTAAAGGATCAGATCGAAGGGATCCGGCTGCTTGTCGAAGGTTGGTTCCTGCATGCGTGCTTCCGCGAAAAGAGGGCCTAAAGTACACCTTCGCCCTTAGCTGGCCCGGCGCCTAGACAGGGCTATCGAGTCTTCTTTCGAACGCAAATAGATGGACGTGCTCTGCGACCCCTCTGGGGTCGAATGCGATCTGCTACTGATGAAAGCCATTTTCTGTGACCCCTCTGGGGTCAGGTAAGGTCCAATCGTCATGACCCCAGAGGGGTCGCAGAGCATGGAAAAGACTGAAAGAGCAATGTTTTCGACCCCAGAGGGGTCGCAGGGCATGAAAAGACGATAGCCCTCGGCGCCTAGACCTTGGCCGGAACGCGCAATTCGAGCGCTTCGTATGCCACCCGCTTATCCACCATGCCCGAGGCCCATGCGCACAGCAGCACGGCCAACGCGAAAAGCCCCCACTCCACCGGCAGGGTCAGTTGCAGGACGCCCAGGCCGTAGGCCACCGCCACCAAGGCCAGCGCATAGAGGGCCGCGCGCAGCCAGAGCCCGGCCGGCACGGTGGCACCGTAGAGGTTGGCCGCCAATAGGATCTGCGCCAGCGCCGTGGTCACCTGCGTCACGAGGCTCGCCCAAGCGGCCCCTTCGGCCTGCAGGCGGGGGATCAGCACCAGGTTGAGGCCGATGTTGAGCACCGCACCGCCGGCCGCCATCCAGTTGAGGTGCGTTAGGCGCCCCCCGGCGGTGAGCAGCGTGCCGAACACGTAGGTGGAACAGACCGCCACGAAACAGCCGATGAGCAAGGCGAACACGGGTGCGCTCTCGGCCGTGTGCGCGGTATAGCGCAGGTCCATGATGGCGCGTGCGTTCACCACGCCGAACACCGCCACGGCGATGGTGCCGGTGAGCACCAGGCGCATGGCCAGGCGCACCAGCGGTGTCAGGCCCGCACGGTCGGCGTTCTGGTCCCCGAGCATGCGGCTGAACATGGGCAGCAGCAAGCCCGCCATCAGGTAGCCCAGCATGTTCACCGCCTCGAAGAAGCGGAAGGCCTGCGCGTAGATACCGGCCTGCACCGGTCCATCGGGCAACAGGCGTTCGAGCATCAGCGTGTCGATGCGGTAGTAGAAGGTCATCAGCAGGATCAGCAGGGCGTAGGGGAAGCTCTGCCGCACCACCACCCACGCATACGCCGGACGCCACGCGAGGCGCACACCGCCCGATCCGGTGCCACGCGCGATGCGGTATACCAGCACTGAGGCCACCACCAATGTGATGGAGTAGGCTACGGTCTGTGCCCACACGAACCACTCGATGCGGAAAGGCGCTCCTGTGGCGCGGCCCCACAGCAACCACCCCACCAGACCGATCAGCAGCACGCGGTCCAGGACGCTCAACAGGCTGTCCTGCTTGAAGCGTTGGGCGCCGGCGATGTTGCTGCGCATGAAATTGATGCTGGCCACCAGGGCCTGGTTCACCACCAGCCAGCCGAGCACGGCCATCTGGTCGCCGCGGAAGCCGAGCACCAGCCCGGTGCCGATGGTGAGCACCGCGTAGAGCGCCACCAGCACCACACGCACGCCGAGCACGCTGCCCACGGTCTTGCCCATCAGGTGCGTATGTTGGGCCACGTGCCGTGTGTTCTGGTTGGTGATGCCCATGTCCAGCACGATGCTCAGCAGGAAGCTCAAGCTCAGCAGGGCCGCGTAGGTGCCATAGGCGGCACTGCCCACCGCATCCTGCACCCCGGCATCGATGCCCAGGATATAGAAGGGCTTCACCAGCAGGTTCAGCACCAGCAGCAAAGCGAGGTTGAGGAGGAAGCGGCGTTGCATTCGCGGGGTGAAGATGGCACAATGCGCGCGCTCGCAGGCCAGCGGCTGACACCACATGGGTCATCATCCCGGCGCAAGCCGCCCCACCATTGCCACACCGGAATGCACGCCAGTGCATATCCGGTGTCTCACCAATGCCCCACAATTGTCACACCGGAATGCGACGCAGGAGCATATCCGGTGTCTCACCAACGCCCCACCATTGTCACACCGGAATGCGACGAAGGAGCATATCCGGTGTCTCACCAGTGCCCCGCCAATGTCACACCGGAATGCAAGCCAGTGCATATCCGGTGTCTCACCGGTGTCTCACCAACACCCCACCGCGCGATCCACCATCCCCTAGAATTCCCCATTTTCATACCATGAAGGGCGGTTACGTGTACATCATGACCAACAAGCATAACACCACGCTGTATACCGGTGTGACATCGTTGATCATGAAACGCATGCTACAGCACAAGAAGGGGATCTTCCCAGGCTCATTCACCGACCAGTTCCTGTGCCACAAGCTGGTTTGGTTCCAGCACTACCACACCATCACAGAGGCTATAGCCATGGAAAAGCGGATCAAACGTTGGCGGCGAACCTGGAAGGAGAAGATGATCAGTGAACGGAACCCTGAGTGGAGGGACCTTTGCGAAGGTTGGTACCACCCGCGCGATCTGGAATGAAGCTCCCGGCGCAAGCCGCCCCACCACCGTCACACCGGAATGCGACGCAGGAGCATATCCGGTGTCTCACCAAGGCCCCACCGGAATGCGACGAAGGAGCATATCCGGTGTCTCACCAAGGCCTCGCAGCCACACGCGTGAGACGCCGGATAGCCCGCTACGCGGATCTTCCGGCGTGCCGGACCTACTAGGTCCGAGTGAGTGAAAAGAGCCAGCACTATCCACTCCCACCGCGGCGCAAGTCGCCACACCACAGTCACACCGGAATGCGACGAAGGAGCATATCCGGTGTCTCACCATTGTCACACCGGAATGCGACGTAGGAGCATATCCGGTGTCTCACCAAGGCCCCACCGGAATACACCACAGTGCGTATCCTGTGTCTCACCAAGGCCTCGCAGCCACACGCATGAGACGCCGGATAGCCCGCTACGCGGATCTTCCGGCGTGCCGGACCTACTAGGTCCGAGTGAGTGAAAAGAGCCAGCACTATCCACTCCCACCGCGGCGCAAGCCGCCCCACCACCGTCACACCGGAATGCACGCCAGTGCATATCCGGTGTCTCACTTATGCCCCACCATTGTCACACCGGAATGCGACGCAGGAGCATATCCGGTGTCTCACCAAGGCCCCACCCGAATGCACCCCAGTGCAAATCCAGTGTCTCACCAAGGCCCAAAATGTTGCTACATTAAGCAGCACAGGATCGCCAATTTTCCCGTCGACCGATGAAAGTCCCCACCGTACCCTGCCCCATCCAAGGCCTTGTACCTTGGGAACGCGGCATCTTCCCCATCACCTCCAAGCGCCCGCACCCGGTGCTGCACTGGCTGTACACCATCCACGTGCGCCACAAGGACCAAGGCTTGGTGGTACACCACAACGTGAGCCAGGAAGAGCTGGTGCAGGAGATGCAGCTGCACATGCGTTTCAAGATCGGCGAAAGCGTGGAGCTGGGCCCCTTCGCGCGCCGCCTGATCCTGGGCCGCAAGTGGCAATTCCAACAAGGCACGGTCATCTACAAGATCGAAGGCCCGCGCCCCGGCCGCGAGCTGTACATGGAACAGCAGGAGCTGATCCGCAGGGTGGAGAAGGTGGAGGTGGGGTGAGGAGGAGCGTGGTGGATACCACGTGGCCACATCGGGTGGCGGAACACCGTTCCCCTTGGACCTATCACCGTTCCTCGCGGGCTTGTCACTCGGTAGGCAGGCCCGGTCTAGTTTCACGGTGAAAGCTATCCACCATGCGTATCCCGTACCTCCACTACCTATTCCTCTGTATCACGATCGCACTCCTGCCGCAAGGGCATGCCCAATACGGTGCCGTAGACCTCTCGTTCAACCCGGTGGATGACGGCAGCTCCGGCGATGGACCCTTGTTCAACCATACCACTGCAAGCGAACCCGGAATGGGGGTGACCTGTGCACTGGAGTTGCCCGATGGCGGTCTGCTGCTCGCCGGCTACTGGAACACCTACCACCGAAACTCGACACCGCGCCTCATCCGCACCTTCGCCGATGGCACTTGGGACCCATCTTTCAGCTGGGAATACCCAGAGGACCACAGGCCGATGAAAGCGACGTTGCTACCTGACGGTGGACTCTTGGTGGTCTTCTCGGTCCCTGGACCATTCCCAAGCACGGGGAACGCAGTGTTGCGCTATGGCCCCGATGGGACCCTTGACCCGACATTCTCCGTGAACACGAGTTCGTTCATTTCGGACATCTTGCCCTTAGCCGATGGTACCACCCTGATCGCAGGTGCGTTCACCCAAGTGAATGGGGGGCCGGCCTTACGGGTAGCAAAACTCCTCAACGATGGAAGCCTGGACCCGAACTTCAATATGGGCGTAGGTCCCAATAACATTGTAAGAGCACTCGTGGCATTACCCGATGGCTCCGTCGTGATCGGTGGCGGATTCACGATGGTGGGCAGCCAAGCCATCCGGGGTGTCGCGCGTCTGTTGGCCAACGGTGCGCTCGACCCCACGTTCGATCCCATGGCCGTTGTCACCAGTGAATACATCAGCGTGAACGATCTGGCCTTGGATGGCGACGGGCGCCTCATCATCGGCGGTGGATTCACGTTGTCCGGTGAACCCGAACAGAGGAACCTCATGCGGATCCTTCCCGATGGCAGCCATGATACCACCTTCCCCATCGGTAGTGGAACCAGTTCGAGTGTGAACGTACTGGCCCTGCGACCCGATGGCTCGATGCTCGTCGGTGGCCTTTTCAGCAGTATCGCTGACCAACCCCGTACAGGCCTGGCAGCGCTGGCACCCGATGGCACGTTAGACCCAACGTTCATCGCGGATATTCGACATCCGGATGGTGTCGAGATCTCAGGCCTCACACGAACAGCGGACGGTGATCTCCTCGTCTGGGGCAGGATGCTCTCAGTGGATGGCAGATATCACTTAGCATTAGCACGCTTGCAGCCGAACGGCACAGTCGAGCCCTCCTTCAACCCCGGTAAAGGTGCAGGCGGTATTGTGAAAGGCATGGCTGTGATGGCCGATGGGCGCATAGCCATCGGTGGCGACATGGTGAGCTACAACGATACACCGCGCCCCTACCTCGCCTTCCTCACCCCCGATGGTGCGCTGGATCCGGTGTTCAATGGTGGTGCGGGACCCAACGCGCAGGTGCAACTCCTCATCCCCATGCCCGGCGACCGGCTCTTCATTGCGGGCGAATTCACGAGCTACGATGGCGTACCCGTGCCCCGCATGGCCGTTGTGGACGCTTTCGGTGCGCTAGTGCCCGGCATCGACTTCCCCGTTGAAGCGCTTCCAAGCGAAGACGACCCATCCGCAGCGGTGGCGTTGGAAGATGGTTCCATCCTGTTCGCTACAGTGCCCGAGTACCAAAGCGCGGATTGGACGGGACAACTGTACCGATTCCTACCGGACGGCACATTGGACAGTGGTTTCCAGCCGCCGCAATCGCTGTTCGGTGGAGTGAACACCATGCTGGTGCAACCTGATGGGCGCATCCTACTTGGTGGCACCTTGCGTGTTCCGTCAGGCGCCAAGGGCATTGCGCGTCTCCTGCCCAACGGTGCGCGTGACCAAGACTTCCTTGTCGGTAGCGGCGTAGGACCACTGCAATCCTCGCGCGTATACACTATGGCCCTCATGCCCGATGGCCGCATCATCATCGCTGGTGCGTTCACGTCTTACCAAGGTATACCTGCACCGCGCATCGCCTGTCTCAACCCCGATGGAACACCGTGTACGGATTTCGCCACCACGGGTCCCACCACCAGCATGGCTGGTGGTGTGGTCATAGTTTCCATCGCACCGCTGCCCGATGGACGCTTGGTGCTGGCGGGCAACTTCGGTTCGTATGATGGAGGTTCGAGCACCAGCATGGCCATCGCGCTACCCGACGGCACCGTGGACCCGACCTTCAGCATCGGTACTGGACCCGATTACCCGGCCTTTCCCTGGCTGCACCAAGTGCTGGTGGACGCCGAAGGGAATTACCTCATCCGTGGCTACTTCCACACCATCAATGGCGTTCCACGGCACCGCATCGCACGCATCCTGGGCGGCGGCGGCGTGGGTATGAACGATGCCGCCATCACCGATCGATCGCCGCTGCTATGGCCCAACCCCGTGGCCGATCGTTTGCAGACCACCGAGCCGCTCACCGGCACCATCTTCGACACACAAGGCCGTGCGGTGCTTACCGTGTTTCAAGAACGCACCATCGAAGTGGCTGCCTTGACCAGCGGCCCTTACCTCTTGCGCACCACCGATGGCGGCACAGCGCGCTTCATGAAGGAATGAGGCTGTGCAGGAAGGTGGAATGTAGTGGTGAACTCCGCACCAAGTGGCAGTTCCAACAAGGCACGGTCATCTACAAGATCGAAGGCCCCCGCCCCGGCCGCGAGCTGTGCATGGAACAGCAGGAGCTGATCCGCAGGGTGGAGAAGGTGGAGGTGGGGTGAGGAGGAGATGCTCACAGGTTCGCGGGGACAACGAGGAAGCCGCCTGAACTGGTCGCAGACAACACTACACCCTTAGCCGGAGAACCTCACCGCATCGGCTCCACCACGACACGATGGTTCGATACCTGGTCGGGAGTCGTGATCCGGAGCGTGTAGGTGCCACTCACGGCCGCGCCTTCCAAGTCTACCACAGGATCGGCGCCATTCAGCGAGCCGGATCGCAAGACCTTCCCTTGCACATCCAGCAACACATACCGCGCCGGTGTCGGAACGCCCACTAGCCTGAACACACCGGACGTCGGGTTCGGCACCACGTGCAAGTCGGCTTGCGCCTCCACATCAATGCCCACCGAACAGTCACCGTTCACGGCTATCAGTTGCAC
>JAEUTC010000099.1 GCA_016787985.1 Flavobacteriales bacterium
GTGCGGTACGCTCAGGCCATTGTCCCTGAACACACCTTTTCAAGTGTTGTTGTGGAAGCCCCGGTGATCGTGTCCGGCGTGCAATGGATCCCGCTGGGGATTGCGCCTGGACAGTTGCTAGTAGCGAAAGCTGGGCGCTTGGGGCTTGTCAACCAGCTGGCTGACGCGGCAAAGATACGTGGAAAGTTCCACAAGGTTCGGGATCGCCCCTTTCAGTGGGCCGTCAACACGCGGTCACTGGATCGAATGAGTGGCCAATTTCCGCACCATTTCCTGGGTGAAGCTCGAAGCATCCGGCCCGTATGCGTTCACAAGGATGCCCTTGATCCCGTGGTCCTTCGAACTGATCGCGTATACGATGCTCTGGTCATCGGGGTCGTTCATGCCTTCGAAGCGATGGAATTCGTCGATCTCGAACTGGGCCGGATCGAGGTGTATCCCACGGGCGTCGCAGATCAAGCAACTTTCCGCGGCGGTGAGGTCATCGGTGTAGCCCCGCTGCTGCAGGTCGGTGATGGCTTCGGTGAGGGTGGAGAAGGAGGGCATGGGATGAAAGTACGGACCTATTGCTCGGTTCCGCCTCGTAAGCGCTGAAGTTCAAGGATGTCCAAATGATCTTTGGGACGGCCCGAACGAACCTTGCTTTGGATGAGGTCCTCATAACCGATGACCTGGTACTTGGCCACTCTGAAACCTTCTATCTCCGACCGGATGGAACGCTCCCACGCCTCTTGGAACGTGCAGCCGGGATCGAAACGGGTGATCAATTCGATCTCCTGTTGAGGGGAAATGTTCACCGATATATTCTGCTCGGCGGCCAATACACGTTCTGGGAAGTCCACATCTCCATAACCCATCCTTTTCAATATGCGTCCGAGTACCATGAAATTCTCAAGTACTGGTTCCACCCAAAGGTCAACGTCTGCCGAATGCCTTCGGTAACCATGGAAATTCACAGCACCACCGCCTACCATCATGTACCGCAGACCGAACTCTTCGGCAAGGCTGAAGAACAGGGTCACCTCATCCTCGAATTCCATGTTCTAGACGCGCGATGATGAAATTATCCTTCGGTGCCATGGGAAAGGTCGTATGACCATTGGACCGAGAAAATCCTTTGAGGAAAAGGATGAATCGCTCGTGGGGAGTTAGTGCAAGGAATTCGGCACTGCGCCGATGGTTACTCTCATCTTTCGTCTCGAACCGTATTTTTCCCTTGCGATCTTCCACCCCGTAAAGATAGTGAAGCGGCGATCCAAGGGTGTTGACCCCTGGCCCTCCAAAAGAAAGCCCCGCCGATCCATTACCAGCGGGGCTTTTAGTGCACTGAGTAGGATCAGCTCTTCTTGTTCGCGTCGAGCATCTCCTTGATACCGCCTACACTGCTGAGCACGCCAGTGGCCTCGTAAGGCATGTAGATCACCTTGTTGTTCTGGCCGCTGGTCATCTCCTTCAAAGTCTCCAGGTACTTCATGGCGATGAGGTAGTTCGTCGGGTCAGCGTTGGAACCTTTTATCGCATCGGTCACAAGGCGGATGGCCTCGGCTTCACCTTGCGCCCGGCGGATGCGGGATTGTGCATCGCCTTCCGCTTCAAGGATCTGGCTTTGCTTCTGACCCTCGGCAGTGGTGATCTGCGACTGCTGGATACCTTCAGCCTGTAACACCGCTGCACGCTTGCTGCCCTCAGCGTCGATGATCTGCGCACGACGGTCGCGCTCGGCGCGCATCTGTTTCTCCATGGCCTCTCGGATATCGCGCGGCGGGTTGATGTCCTGCAATTCGACACGGTTCACCTTCACGCCCCACTTGTTGCTAGCCTCGTCCAGGATCTGGCGCAGCTTCATGTTGATGGTGTCTCGGCTGGTGAGGGTCTCATCCAGGTCCAATTCACCGATCACGTTGCGGAGCGTGGTCTGCGTGAGCTTCTCAATGGCCAGAGGCAGGTTCTCGATCTCGTACATGGCTTTCACCGGGTCCATGATCTGGAAGTAAAGCAACGCGTTGATCTCGGTCATCACGTTGTCCTTGGTGATCACGTTCTGGCGGGGGAAGTCGTACACGGTCTCGCGCAGGTCGATGCGCTCCTTCTTTACGAATTGCACGTATTTGTTGCCATCGGGTAGGTCGCGGGTGAAGCGGTACACGATCTCGCGCGGTTTGTCGAACACAGGGATGATGATGTTGAAACCGGCCGTGAGCGTGGTGCGGTATTTACCGAAGCGCTCGATGACCATGGATTCGCTCTGTTGGATGATGCGCACACCCTTCGCGATCAGGAAGATCACAAGGATGGCGACGAGTAGTAGGATGATGGCTCCTGCTGACATGGTGGTTGAGAGGGTTGGGTTTCTGGTGGTTCAAGGTTCAGGAAGCTTCAGGCCTCCAGGGGTTTCACGATCAGGGTGTTGCTATCCACACGCACGACCACGATCAGGTCACCTACGTGCAAGGGTTTGTCGCTCACCGATTCCGCGCGCCAATCGTCGCCGGCGGCGCTCACACGGCCCAGCCGCAGCCCGGGGTCGAAGTCCTGGGTCACCCGGCCCCGCTGGCCCACGAGGGCATCCATATTGGTCTTCACGTCGGGTGCGTTCCACATGCGCTTCATGAGCAACGGCCGGATGGTGAGGATGGCGATGACCGAGAACACGCTGAACGCGGCCAACTGCATGGCGATGCCGCCGCCCAAGGCAGCGGTCGCGCTGGCTCCAAGACCCCCGATACCCAAGCACAAAAGGAAAAACCCCGGAACGAAGATCTCGAGGATGAAGAGGGCGATCGCCAAAGCGGCCCACCAATGCCATTGAAAGAAGTCCATGGTTCTAGGTTTCTACTTGGCCGAAGGTAGGCGGATGCGGAATAGGCGGTATAGCCCCCTCGTATGAACGGCGACTGCTGCGTTGGAGCGGTGCCCGGCGGCCGTGTACCGGCGGAATGCCATCTTTGCGGGAACGCCCTCCCGGCGCACTCCCATGCTCAAAGGCAAGACCATAGCGGTAGTCGTACCCTGCTACAACGAAGAAACGCAGATCGCCACGGTGGTGGAGACCATGCCCGACTACGTGGACCGCATCGTGATCGTGAACGACTGTAGCCCCGACCGGACCGCCGAGGTCGTGAAGGATCTCATCGCGAAGGATCGTGCCAAGGGGGGCGGCACCCGCATCGAACGTTATAAGGTGGAGCGCACCCGCTGGAACGAAGCGGAACTGGTACTGCTGGAAGAGGGCGAACGGGAAATGGCGCATTACGTACCCAGTGAGGTGGTGAACGAACAGCCGGAGACGGACCGCATCATCCTCATCAACAACCTGGTGAACGGCGGGGTGGGAGCGGGCATTGCGCGGGGGTACAAGTGGTGCAAGGACCACGCCATCGATTGCACGGCCGTCATGGCAGGCGACGGCCAGATGGACCCCCACGAGCTCGAGAGCATCTGCCTTCCGGTGATCGATGAAGGCATCGATTATGTGAAAGGCAACCGCCTGATCCACCGCAGTGCCTGGCTGGTGATCCCCAAGGTGCGCTTCTTCGGGAACAGCATCCTCAGCATCCTCACCAAACTGGCCAGCGGCTACTGGCGTGTCAGTGACACCCAGACCGGCTACACGGCCATCGGCAACAAGGCCCTCAACGCCATCAAATTGCACCGGATCTACCGCAGTTACGGCATGCCCAACGACATGCTCGTGAAGCTCAACATTGCCCAGTGCACTTTGCGCGAGGTGGAGATCAAGCCCGTGTACCGCGTGGGCGAGCAGAGCAAGATGAAGGTGATGAAGGTGATACCCCGGGTGAGCCGCCTGCTGATCAAGAGCTTCTTCATCCGCTTGTGGCGCAAGTACCTCTTCAAGGACTTCCATCCGCTGTTCATATTCTACAACTATGCGTTCATCGCGGGCATCGTCACCATCCCTTACGCCTACAAGATCATCAAGGCCTTCCTGACCGGGTCCGTGGTCAATACCGAGCCGCTCATCGCCTTCCTATTCCTCGCCACTAGCAGCTTCCAGGCGTTGATCTTCGCCATGTGGATGGATATGCAGGATAACGAGCGGTTGTATAAGTGATCTGAATGCCGCCCGTGTTGACGCGTTGGCGGCTGACGCCGGATATCTTTACCGCCCATGTGCGGTATATTCGGCATCATCTCGAAGGCGGAAGCGGGTTTGTCCCAAGCCTTGGCAGAGAACATCATCCGTGAGCTTTTCATCCTCAGCGAGACCCGTGGAAAGGAGAGCAGCGGCATCGCGGTCCGCAACGCAGCGGATAACACCATCCATGTCACCAAGGACGATGTACCGGCCAGCGAGCTGATCGCATCACCCACCTACCGTGCTTTTCTGGACAATGCCCTGAAGCCAGCATTCGCCGGCGCACAGCGTGAACTGGCGGTGATCGCGCACAGCCGATTGGTAACCAACGGGACGCAGGAGCACAACTTTAACAACCAGCCTTGCATCAAGGATGGCATCGTGATGGTGCACAATGGCATCGTGACGAATGTGGATGCGCTATGGGCGAAGTATGCCGGGCGTATCGAACGGAATTACGAGGTCGACACCGAGGTGCTCGCCGCACTGTTCCGGCTGTTCCTGCGGGATGGCCTTGGTCCGGTGGAAGCGATCCGCAAGGTCTTCGCTGAGATGGAAGGTGCTGCAAGTGTGGCCATCTTGATCCACGACTCCCGCCAGGTCCTCTTAGCCACGAATACGGGTTCCATGTATTTCGTGGAGGACGGAAAGGGCGGTCTGGTCTTCGCCAGTGAGGAGTACATCACCCGGACGTTCACCCAGCAAGAAAGTGTCAAGGAGCGGTATTCGGACAAGGCGGTACATTGGTTACAGCCCTTCACCGGAAAACTCATCGATCTGGAAAGCTGGTCCATGGTCGATTTTGGCATAACGGACGGAAGCCTGGGTCCAGCGCTGAAGAGCATCGTCGCATTCAAGATCACCGATCATTCCAAAGGTGAAGGGAGGCACGCGTCACCTTCCGTGGCCACTAGCGACGAGGGCCGCTTGCGTAAGCTGATCGTATTCCCCGAGGAAGTGATGCGGAACATCCGACGGTGCTCCAAATGCCTGCTACCGGAGACCTTCCCGTACATCCACTACGATAGCAAAGGCGTTTGCAACTACTGCCATTGTTACAAACCCAAGGGCCTAACTGTTGACAAGCGGCCGCAGTTCGAAGAAGTACTGAAGAGGTACCGCCGCAACGATGGCAAGCAGGACTGCATCGTGGCCTTCAGCGGCGGTCGCGACAGTAGTTATGGTCTGCACTTGTTGGTGAAAGAGTTCGGCATGAAGCCGCTCACCTTCACCTACGACTGGGGTTTGGTGACCGACCTGGCTCGGCGCAACATCGCGCGCATGACGGGCAAACTCGGGGTGGAGAACATCCTGGTCAGTGCCGACATCAAGATGAAGCGGCGGAACGTACGGTTGAATATGGAGGCGTGGTTGAAACAGCCGCGTCTGGGGATGATCCCCCTGTTCATGGCCGGTGACAAACACTTCTTCGTGCATGTGAACAACATCCGTCGCCAGACCGGCATCCATTGCGACATCTGGATGGAGAACAAGTTGGAGAACACCGACTTCAAGGCTGGCTTCGCAGGCATCAAGCCCAATTTCGAGAAGGAACGGATCGATAAACAGAGCACCCTGGCCAAGTTCCAGATGCCGCTCTACTATATGCGCAATTTCCTGGGCAACCCTGGTTACCTGAACGCCAGCCTGCCGGATACCTATAGCGCATTCAAAGCGTATTACACCGAACCGCGTGACGTCTACCTACTCCTCTTCGATTACATCCCGTGGAACGAGGAGACCCTGGACCGCACGCTGAAAGACGAGTACAACTGGGAGATCTCGCCGGACACTACGAGCACTTGGCGTATCGGCGATGGCACGGCGGCCTTCTACAACTATGTGTACGGACTGGTGGCTGGGTTCACGGAGTTCGACACCTTCCGTAGCAACCAGATCCGCGAGGGCATGATCACCCGCGAAGAAGGTCTGGCCCATGTGCTACGGGAGAATAGACCGCGCTTCGAGAGCATGATGTGGTACTTCGAGACCATCGGGGTGGATATGGAGCGCGCGCTGAAGGTGATCAATGCCATTCCCCGGCTCTACCAGCGCTGACCATGGACGACCTCGTCAGCCACGCAGCCATATTCCTGTTGAGCAACGTCCTCTTTGGTGCGGTGATGGCCGCATTCTTGCTGCGGCACGTGGAGCGCTCCGTCCTTAGTGCTGGCGCCAGTGTTCTACTAGGGTTGGGGCTAGCTCCATTCACCATCACATGGATCCTGAATGCCCTGCTTCTATTGGTGCCTGGCTTACCCACATGGTTCGTAGTGGGAGCAGTGCTTTTGGTCTTTTTGATCTTAGCCGTTCTCACCGGTCGCGGATGGCCTGAACTGGTGGAGTTCATATCCAGTTCGTTGCGCCAATTGCGCTTCGCCGCTACATGGCCCTACCTCTCCTTCACCGGAGCCATGGTCTTCGGCACCTACGTCATGTTGGTGTATAAACCCTTGGTGGACCATGATATCCTGGAGTACGGTACCCAAGGTCGGATCTTCTTACGTGATATGGCTATCCGTTACGAGCGCCACCATTACGATGAGGCTTCTGGCTTCTACTATGTCGGTCTGCACGGGTTCTCCTTTCCGTTGCTTTTCACTTGGGAAGGCTTGCTGCGTGGGCTATTCCACGGTGATGGGGACGCCTGGGTGCGCTTGCAGACCCCGTTCTTCGCGTGGTTGCTTGTCACGTTCGTATGGGTATGGGTTCGCTGCTTTGGGGCTTGGCTTGCGGTTTGGGTGGTAGGCGCATTCACCCTGACCATCGGGTTCCTGTACCTGAATACGATCTACCACGTGGATCCGGTCCGGATCTTCCTCTTCACCGTTTCCATGGCCTTGTTCATTGCGGTGCTGCGGTCCCCGTCATCGACGGCCCTTTTCCTTTGGGGCATCGTGCTCGGCGCTCATGCGCTCACGCACTCCCTTGGAATGATCTTGGCCCCCTTCATGCTCGCCGTGTACGTGTTCGTTGCACCGGGGGCCTTTCCTGCTCGCCTGCGCCAAGGAGCGTTGGCCACTTCAGCCTTTCTCGTTGCCGGTGGCTTCCACTACATCCTCGATGTGGCTGTGGGTACGGGTTGGTTGTTCAAGGATATCACTTGGTTCTAGCATGGAGAGCCGTTCCACACGACCATTGATCTGGTTATTGGTGCCCTTGGGGTCAATAGCGTTCTCGTTGCTGTATTTTCTCGTGTTGATGCCCGTGAAAGCGAGTCCCGGTGAGCTGGCGCTGTTCGAACGGGGTATTGGAAGTCCCTTGTTGAAAGTCCTCAACGGCTACTTCGGATCCTTCTTCAACTTGCGCTTCCTGGGGAACACCGTTTGTTGGGCCATGCCGATCCTGCTGATCCTGGCCTTTCGCTGGAGGTCCTTGGTGGGGTGGCAACGCGGAGCGCTTCTTTTCCTTTCGCTCGCTGTGTTGATCATCGGTGGTGCCGGTGGCTTTAACTATCGCTACGCGCTTACACTGCTTCCGGCCCTGTTGGTCCTTGTATTCGTCGTGGTGGATAAAGGCATGGTCCGCTCCGGGGCTACACCTTCGCTGCGAACGTCCGTACACGTGCTGCTCGTCCTAGTCACCGTGGCGAATAGCCAGCTATCCATGGACCTTTCTAGCCGGATGGCCTTGGCCGATCCGGTGGAGCGTCCTCGGGAAATGAACGATGATGCGTTCTACACCAAGTTCGACACCGGCCCCGAGAACTTGGATCAATGGTTGGATCACGCCGGTGTGCGTCCCTCGGACCGTGTTCTGGTGAACAACCTACCGGTATACTTCTATGTGACCGACCGACCAGGGCTCTATTACTGGTGCGGGGCCGACCAATACTTCGGACCGAATGGGGAAGAGCCGATCTTCCGCACACGCACCGATGATGAGGTGGTGCGATACATGATCGATGAACTGTGGACACGCTTCATCTTCAGCGACCGCAACCTCTCGCGCTACGACCTTCGCTTTGAGCGTTTTCTGGAGACCCATTGCAAGCTGCTCGCCGAGGACGATAAAGGCCACACGCTACACGTATTGAAGGATACTTTTGGGCGTTGACCATGCGCCTGCCCAAGGGAAAATTCACCACCGACCTCTTTTGGAGCGCAGGTGCCTTCGCCTTGGGCGCCCTGTTTGGTGTCCTCGTGAACGTGGTGATCGTGCGCGGATACGATGCGGCTGCTTTAGGTGTCTTCAATTTGGTCTATGCCGTCTACATCCTGCTGAGCCAGCTGGCCGTGGGTGGTGTACACCTCGCCGTTCAAGCGTTCGTACCGCGCGAGGTCGCCGCAGGCCGATCGGCGGATACCCAGGTCACCGCTTCGTTCCTCCTTAGCACATTGACCTCCTTGTTGGTCATCGCCATGGCCTGGGCCTTCCGCGATCTTCCGGGTGAGTGGTTCAGCAGTACCGCGGTGCGCGAGGCTTTCCCACTCGTGCTGCCCGGTTTGCTCTTCTTCTCGTGGAACAAGGTGCTGCTCAGCTTCCACAATGGCGCACGCAGGATGAAGCTGTTCGCAGTGATGCAACTCCTGCGCTTCTTGTTCTTGTTCGCGGCGGTGGGCTATTTGACCTACTCCAATGCTTCGGTAGCCCGGCTGCCGGTGGCACTTTTCTGGTCGGAGGCCGCATTGTTCTTGATCGTTCTCCCCATTAGCCTTCGCTTTTGGAAGCCAACAGCACGAGTCGGTCTTAGCGCTGCGTTGCGCGAGAATTGGCGATTCGGCAACCGTGCGTTGGCCGGCAACTTCCTGCTCGATGTGAATACCCGTGTGGACGTTTTCCTGCTGGGGCTCTTCACCAACGAAACGGCGATCGGTCTGTACAGCTTTGCGGCTACCATTGCGGAGGGCGTGCTGCAGCTGCCTGTGCTTTTCCGCAACAACATCAATCCCGTGCTTTCTCGGGCCTGGCACAGCGGTGGTGCGGGGCTACTCACCAAGGTGATCGACCGCAACCGACGTGCTTTCTTCAAGCTCCTTGCACCATTGATCCTGGTTTCGGTGGTGCTCTTTCCGGTGGCGCTCTGGCTGCTCGGCATGGAGGAGGAGCCCATGACCATCTGGGCATTGTACGCCCTGCTCGCCCTCGGTATTGCCGCGACCAGCGGGTACCAGGCTTTTCAGATGCTGTTCAGCCAAGTGGGCCATCCGGGCACGCAAACGGTGTTCATCGCTGGTTTCTTCTTGAGCAACCTGCTGCTCAACCTGCTCTTCATTCCGATGCTGGGTGTGTATGGCTCTGCGCTGGGCACCGCTTTGGCGTTCGTCGCCATGGCTATCCTGCTGCGCCTTCTTGCACGGCGTGTCCTCAACGTGCACATGTGATCCACCATGAACAGCACGTCCACCAAGGCCTTCCGACGCAATGTGTTGACCTTGCTGGGGGGCACGGCACTGGCTCAGGCCATTCCCTTGCTGGCGGCGCCGGTCCTCGCTCGCATCTATTCACCGGAGCAGTTCGGGGCCTTGGGTTTGATGCTGGCGGTGGCCAACCCGATCAGCTTGGTGGTCTGTGGGCGTTACGAGCTCACCGTTGTGCTTCCGAGGGAGGATGAACGTGCGAACGTACTGGCCCGGCTTGGCCTAGTGCTCGCGGTTTTTGTTTCCGTGTTCCTCGGTGCCCTCATCATCGGTTTTCGCTTTCCGATCTCCGACTGGCTCGGCGGTGGCACTTCACTTTGGCCCTTGTTCCTCGCCATCCCCTTGTTCGCCCTCATGGGTTTCTTCCAACCGCTGAACAATTGGTTGATCCGCAAGCAGGCCTTCCGTGCCATGGGGGTGAACAAGATGGTACAGACCAGTGGTGTCACGCTGGTTTCGCTCGCATTGGGTTGGTGGGCGGTGCAACACGGTTTGCTCTGGGGTTACCTGGTAGGCTGGGCAGCCTATGTGTTCGTGGCCATCTTCCAGGTGTACCGCCATGGCTTTCGGTTCTTCCCGGTGCACGTTGGTGCCATGCGCGAAGCAAGCCGGGAGCACCGCGATTTCCCGCTCTACAACACCTTGCCGGCACTGTTACAGACGCTGACGCTCAGTATTCCTGTATTCGTGATGGTGCGCCTGTTCGGGGAGGAGGCCACCGGCCAGCTGAACCTGTGCAGGCAAACGGTCTTCCTGCCGGTCACTTTCTTCGCCACCACGTGGATGCAAGTGTACACGCAACGTGCCAGCCGCACCGTGGTGGAGCAGAACCCGGTACTGCCAGGACTTCGCAAGAGCCTGGCTGCGTTGAGTGGCATGGCTGCGGTATTGGCTGTTGCGTTGGTGGTCGCGGGTCCGTGGCTTTTCCAACGGGTATTCGGTGAAGCGTGGGCCGAAGCCGGATCATACGCCCGCATCCTTGCCGTTCCCATTGCCTTGCAGTTCATCACCACCCCGCTTGCCGTGCTGCTTCCCCCGTTGGGAAGGATCAAAGGGCTCAGCCTCTGGCAATCGATCTACTTCGCCTCGGTGCTGAGCTACAGCCTGCTTGGATCCGGATCCCCCTTGAGCTACCTGAAAGGCTTGGCGCTGGTGGAATCCGTAGCGTTGTTGGGCTTGCTTCTCTACATCCTGCGTATGGCGGAACGCCACGATCGCGACCTTCGTGCCGATGATGCTCCCGCCACTACCTGAACGACCGCGCGTGAGCATCGTGATCCCGTGCAGGAACGAAGCCGGGTTCATATCCCGGTGCCTCGCCTCACTGGAATCGGCTGAATTGGATAGGGCGTGCACCACCGTGTTCGTTTGCGATGGTATGAGCAACGACGGGACCCGCGAGGAAGTGGAAGCCTACACAAGAAGACTTCCGTGGATGGTGATGGTGGACAATCCTCAACGCACCACCCCCCAAGCGCTCAACTTGGGGCTTCGACAAAGGCCATTCGATGTGGGCGTGATCATCGGCGCCCACACTGAAGTGGAACCCGACTTCGTGGCGCGGAATCTGGCCGCTCTCGCAGCGGATCGCACTGCGGGCTGCACAGGTGGTGTCATCATCAGCGAATACAACGATGCGCGCTCACGCCACATCGGAGCCGCCATGGCCCATCCGTTCGGGGTAGGCAGTGCGCACTTTCGCACAGGCCTGCGCAGTGGATATGTGGATACGGTGGCCTTTGGCGCGTATCGCAGCCAGGTGTTCGACGCCGTAGGTTGGTTCAACGAAGCACTGGTGCGCAACCAGGATGATGAGTTCAACTACCGCGTGACGAAGGCTGGATTCAAGATCGTACTCGATCCATCGATCCGTTCTCGTTACCATGTGCGCGCTTCCTACACCAAACTATTCAGGCAGTACAGGCAATACGGTTACTGGAAAGTCTACGTGAACCGGTTGCACGGTGCGCTCACCACGCTCCGGCAGCTGGTACCTGCCGTTTGGGTGGCCTGTCTTGGGTCTGGCGCAGTGGTAACCATGTTCTTGCCCTCCCTTTGGTGGGCTTACCTCGCGGGGGTATTGCTCTATCTGTGCACGGCGACTTGGAGCGCTTTACGCACCGGGGTAGGCCTTCAGGGCATCGCCGGTGTCACATGGGCCTTCGTGGTGTTGCACCTGGCCTATGGACTTGGGTATTGGCAGGGTATATACCGATTCCTCCTTTTGCGCGCGCAACCTTCTTCGCAAAGCACCTTGTCCAGCCGATGATGGATCGGAAAGTCGAATACCCGACCATTGCGCAGGGTTCCATGGGGTGGAAAGAGCTGCTCACGAACGCGTCCATGCTTCTTGCGGCGGCGCTGCCATTCGCGCCGCGCTCGTTGCCCATGTTGATCGCAATCGTCGGTCTGGCGGTCGTCATGCTCCGGTGGAAGCAAGGACGAGGCGAGTGGCGTGGGATGGCTTGGACCAGTGCGATGCCGTGGATGGCACTCTTCTACGTGTTGCATGCAGTGGGCATGGCGTGGACCACCAATACGCGTTTCGGCTCCTTCGATCTGGAAGTGAAAATGGCGTTCTTGCTATTCCCGGTGATGTTCTGGCTATTACCGAAGAAAAACCGGTTCCAACCGACAAAAGCCTGGCGTGCATTCGCCTGGTCGAGCGCGGCCAGTGTGTTGGTGTGCGTGCTGGCAGCGGGTTGGCGGTTCGGTCATGAGTGGTACCTCCGTGGTCAAGGACTACTACCCGAAGATCCCGCTTGGACCAATCATTTCTTCGAGTCCCGATTCGCGCTTTTCCTTCACCCCAGCTATATGGCCATGTACCTGTGTTTTGCCTTGGCCACGGTTCAGCACGTAGGGCTCGGGGACCGGGTTGCTTCATGGGTGAAATGGGCACTTCTTGGGCTGCTGGTGGTTGGTGTGATCTTATGCAACTCCAAGATGGGCTGGCTCACGCTGGCCGTGGTCATCGGTCTGGCCATGGTGGCTGAATGGAAGGATGTCAGGAGCAGAAAGCGCTTGATCTTCCTTTCGGGCGTGGGTCTCGGCTTGTTCTTCGTGCTTTTCGCCGCATTCCCGACCGTAAGTGGAAAGCTCACACAGGCCATTTCCGCCACAGGGCCCATCGATCCCACGTCCGATCAAAGTTCCGCCTTGCGGCGCATGGTCTGGGATGCGGCCACGGACTTGTTCCTGGCGCAACCGGCCACCGGTGTGGGCACGGGTGATATCAAGGACGAACTGATCGCGAGCTACCACGCCCAAGGCTACGTGCATGCCGAGGCCAAGCAGATGAACGCACATAGCCAATACCTGCAGACCTTAGCCGCGCTAGGGGTGTTGGGACTGCTTTCGCTCTTAGCCATGCTATTGGTTCCATTGTACCAGGCAGTAAGGATCCGTGATCCACATGCCATGGTCTTCTGGCTCATCATCGTCCTTAACTGGAGCGTAGAGAGTATGGCAGAGGTACAGGCTGGAGTGCTTTTCACCGCATTCTTCACGTGGGTGCTTGCCGCTGGTCGCGAATGATCCCCGCTCTACCGATCATCGGTGCGCATCATCAGCTGCATCTTCGATCCGTCGCTTGGGTCTTGAAGTGTGATCAGCAAGTAGCGATAGTCGTTCAACACGGCCGCATCAACGTACGCATCCGTACCGATGATCCGATGGTCCAGGACCTGTTCGGCCCCATGGCGATGGAACCCGGTGATCTGGCTAACCGGGAACGCACCACACCCTGGTTCGATACGAATGCGCGCCTCTCGCTCATCTTGGGACATAACAGATGACCAATTCAAACAACTACCGGACCTTGCGTCCCATCGGGCTAGAAGACCTTGTTGGCCGATGGCAAGGTGAGCCGTGTCGGTCCGGAACAGGAAGAGTGCCTTATGGATGGAGATGGTCTGCACCACACCGGCCGGCAAACCGGTCCAACTGCTATCGTTCGCCATCATGCGCGCTTGATCCAAGGTGCCCAAGAGTTCCTGTTGCCCCATGCTATGGGCGGCATAGAAGCGACGTTTCAACTTCTTCTCCAGGTCTGAACGGGCACTTGAGCTCAAGGTTGGTGCCTCGATCGTGAACGTGGTTCCTTCCATTCCGAAGACCTCTCCTTCGGGATCACGCAATCGCGCAGAATACATGTTGAACTCGGAAAATGGATAGGCACGCAGATCGAATACGTTCTTGCCGATCGTCACACCGAATACGTTCAACGAGAACAAGAGATAAAGGCCGATCAAGCCGAGTGCATAGCCCATCTTAAGCCCCGTTCGCGTTTCTGGCAACGTGCCGCGGTCGGCCGATCTTTTCAGGAAATGATCCCAGTCCACGAAGAACGCGATAAGGGGAAGCCAGTGAAGATCCGCAAGCCCCATGACCACCGTTAGGCCGATCTCCTCCACGATGAATGCCAAACCGAATAGCAGGCGCAACTTCGGGCGATGAACGAAGAAAAGCGATAGGAAAGGAAGGCATTGGAAGATCAGGTTCGCGGCACCGAGCAGCCCACAAAGCAGGGGTGAGGCGATCACCGCCTCCAGATGGCTGGGCACCGGATCGCCCGTCCATTCGTACCGGCTGAAGAGGTGGTTGCGCATATTCTCCCAATGCGCCCAGGAAAAGGGAGGCTTGTCATTGTACAGCGCCTTCCAATAGAACGCTGAGAAGAACATCAAGGCCACGTTCCATTGGCCAAGGAGCACCGCCCACCATCCGTTACGCATGGGTGTGCCCAAATCGCCGCGCCAACGCCGGATCAAGCTATCCGCAGATAGTACCTGACCGACCGGTGCGAAAAGAAAGCCGAGGTGAGCCAAGAAGACCACGTTGAAGCCGTGTGACCAATTGGTCGAGAAACTCTCGATGAGGGTGCGGAGGAACAGATGCGTGATCAACGTGAGCCATAGGCTTGTGCGGGAAAAAAAGCCGAACAAAAGGAGCCAAGGGAATATCCTGGAGAGTAGGATCATCGCATCGATCAGGTGATCGCTGGGCATGACCGGCCCCAGGAGCATCAAGATGCCATCCGGTTCATAGTTCGCGACCGGGTAGGCGGCTCGGATCTGTTCGGCACTGCCCAGGTCGTTCCGGAGGTTCATCAACAGATAGACTACCGCCAGCGCGATCCGGCAGATATCGGTGCTCCATACACCCGGTCGGCCGAACCAATACCCTTTCATGCCCGTCGTGGTCATCTGGCTGCGCTCTGTCAAAGCGTGAAGGTGGCGAATACAATGAAGAAATGAATGGACCGGTCGATAGGAAATACCTTTGGGTCAATGATCCCCTTCAGCCCGCCCCGTATCGATGATCGTACCATCAAAGCCGTGGAAGAGGCCCTGCGCAGCGGATGGATCACCACCGGCCCGCGTACCAAGGAGTTCGAAAAACGCATCGCCGCCTATTGTGGCGTGGATCGTGCCATCGCCCTCAACAGCTGGACAAATGCCTGTGAATTGGTATTGCGCTGGTATGGTGTGGGTCCCGGAGATGAGGTGATCGTTCCGGCATACACCTACTGCGCCACTGCCAACATCGTGATGCACGTGGGCGCCAAGCCGATCATGGTGGACGTGCTCGACGATTTCACCATGGACCCCGAGGCGGTCCGCAAGGTGCTCACCAACCGCACCAAGGCGATCATCCCCGTGGACATCGGTGGACTGCCCGCCAACATCAAAGCAATCATGCGCGTGGCGGAGGAAGGGTGCAACCTCTTCACGCCGAAAGTGAACCTTCGCGTGGCGGGCTCCAATCCGCAAATGCGCCTGGGTAGGGCGCTGGTCCTAGCCGATGCCGCCCATTCTTTCGGCGCCAGCGTGGGTGGAACTAAGGTCGGAGCACAAGCCGATATCACCGGCTTTAGTTTCCATGCAGTGAAGAACCTTACCACCGCCGAGGGTGGTGCGCTCACCCTGAACCTTCCCGAACCCTTCGCTCACGAAGAACTGTACCGGTACTTCAACACCATGAGCCTCCATGGTCAGAGCAAGGATGCCCTGGCCAAGACCCAGCCCGGTGCTTGGCGTTACGATGTGGCCTTCCCCGGCTGGAAGTGCAATATGACCGATATCCAAGCCGCCATCGGTCTGGTGGAACTGGACCGTTTCGACACTGAGACCACTCCACGCCGCAAGGCGATCTGTGAGCGGTATTCTGCGGCCTTTGCGGGGGATGATCGTTTCCTCGTGCCCACGTTCCAGGTCGGCGACCGCCAGAGCTGTTATCACCTGTACATGCTGCGGATCCCCAATGCCACGGAAGAGCAGCGTGATGCGATCATCACGGCCATCGCCGAACAACAGGTGAGCGTGAACGTGCATTTCATCCCCCTGCCGAAGTTGAGCTTCTACGAGTCCCAGGGATACCGCATGGTGGACTATCCGAACACGTTCAAACTCTACAGCACCGAGATCAGCCTGCCGGTGTATTACGATCTTACCGATGCGCAGGTCGATACGGTGATCGCTGCGGTGAAAGCCGCGGTGCAGAAGGTCCTCTAGACACGCCGATGGTGAAGCGTGCTTTCGATATCGTCCTTTCGGCCGTGGCGCTGCTGGTGCTTTCTCCTGGTCTCTTGATCCTTGGAATGACCGTAGCGCTGAGCTCACCCGGTGGGGCCTTCTTTCGGCAGGTGCGGGTAGGAAGGGCAGGGAAGGAGTTCCGCCTCT
>JAEUTC010000220.1 GCA_016787985.1 Flavobacteriales bacterium
CGAACTGGAATTACCCGATGGGGTAGAGGTGGATCTGGCCGAATTAAAGATGATGCTGGCTGCGCAGTTGTATGACCGCGGTCAGTTGGCCATGGGCATTGCTGCAGCGCTGGCGGGGTTGGATAAACGCACCTTCATGGAACGGTTGGGCAAGTACGGGGTTTCCATCTTCAATTACCCGGCTTCTGACCTGGAGAAGGATATGCGGAATGCCTGAGGTCATCATTTCGGATAGTAGCTGCCTGATAGCGCTCACGAATGCTGGGCACTTGAATGTGCTACATAAGGTTTACGGGCGCATACTTACCACCTCCTTGGTCGTACAAGAATTCGGCTCGGCGCTTCTAGATTGGATCGAGGTGAGGGATCCGCTCGACGCGCAGTTGGTCGCCCGTTTCATGGATCTTGTTGACGCCGGTGAAGCGAGTGCCATAGCCTTGGCTATGGAAACGGACCGAAGTGTTGTGATCCTGGACGACTTGGCCGCTCGCCGTTTGGCCACGGATCTGGAATTGCCGCACACGGGTACACTCGGCGTTCTGTTGAAGGCAAAGTCGAATGCCATGATCGACTCATTGGCCCCGGTCCTGCATGATCTTAAACGTGTCGGTTTCCGTCTATCATCCGAGGTGGAAGAGAGGGTCTTGCGCTTGGCAGGAGAGTTGTGATCGCGATCGTTAGCCAAGGTTGCTGGTTCCAAGATCATGCTGCACCCATGACCTGTCCCGCTTGGCAGGATCCTCGCCTTCGAGTGGGACCATAAGGTGCTCTGGTTCGAGGGAAGCTTCAGCGACCACGAAGAGAACTACAAGAAGCGCGTGGGAGACTTCGTTCCGCAGCGCTTGAAGTACAAGAAGCTGGTGCGGGGGTGAGGTGAATTGAAGATCGGTCGATCACAGGATCAGAGGATCGGAAGTCTGGCTATGAGCCTGCCTGTCCAATCGGTATGCTGCGCTTCTTGGTGACTTAAGTCGGATAGTACCGTACCGTCGCCATCATGCGCAGCTTTTTCCGCGCGTTGATCGCCGGTGTGTGCAGTAGGCGCATGTCCATCAGGTAAACGTCGCCGGCATTGCCGGACATCTCCACCACCGAGAGACCGAAGTCACGGAGCAACACGTCGAGATCGCCGTTCTCGCGTAGGATGGAACGGATGCGCTGGCCGAGTTCCTTCGATCCGGATCGCTTGTGTGAACCAGAAAGTACCAATGTGCCGCCTCCTTGGGGTTCCACATCATCCAGCAGGATGAATGCTTGTATACCGGCCGACCTCGATGGGTCGGGAGATGTGATATCCACGTGCCAGTTCAGTCCGTTCGTGGTCCAAGTGCCTTGTTCGGGCAACGAGATCAGCAACTGTCCGGGTCCAGCGACGAGCCTCGGGCCACCCAACGTGTTGATCATGGTGCGCATTTCTGCGGTGATCAGCCGCGCTTCAAGATCGTCCCTTTTGATCATGGTGGACAGCTTGCCGATCTGCTGAAAGGGTGGAAGGTCCTTCAGACCGGAAGACCGCACGTTCGACCGCTCTAATTCATCCGCGATGTACTTCGCGATGGGATCCACCTGTGTTCTTGGCAATTCGGCTTTCAGGTAGAGGTAGCCATGCTCCATGAAGAAGGATCGCTGTTCGGTAGCCATATGGTCAGGTATGCCAAGGTCGAAGCTAATGCTCGCGCTGTACTGCGCTGCCTGCGATGCGTGCGATGCACCCTGGCAAGGCCGATCGGTGATCGATCCCTCTTCGCCCTCTTCACGGCCTTCGGTGATCGGGCGGCTCCCGCCGAAGGGTTGCTGATCAGGTTCGGGGATGAAGGGTCGACCTTTGAGAAAATTAAAGTACAACTTTAAAATACTCAAAACATTGGACCTTCCCGGATCAGGCCCGATCGGCTTCTGAGATGCCTCTTCCCCGATCGTTCTTCGGTGCGCCTGATACCGCTACGGAGCGCCCATGTCCACGCCAAAGAACCATCATCAGCACGACCGACCCCAGCGCATTCATCCCCACATCCTTCCAAGCATCCCCATCGAATCCCTGCAGCACGCTACCGCTCATGGCATCCTGGTAGAACTCGATGCAAATGCCAAGCAAGTTGAAGCAGATGATCGCGGCGATGAGCGCTTTCCGATGCGGCCATTGCACCAAGAGCAGGAGCAGTAGGTAGGCCAGTGTCCCGATCACCAGGGCGAATCCGACATGCTCCGCGATGTTCAGCGCATATTCAACAGCCGCTGACCATCGGAATGGTCGGCAACGCACGCCTACAACGGCCCAGAGGTACCCCATGAAGATCAGGTCGTAGCCGCACCTTTCGCTGTGCGTGCGGTACGGCCGCATCCGGTGCAGCACCACCAAGAGACCGCCGAGGACCACCGCATAGGGCAGGATGTACAGCTGGCCTGACCACCCGATCACCAGCATGGCCACTGACCATGAGGCGACCAAGAGCACACTGGACATGCCTGCAAAATAGGGCTGATCCAGAGCAGGGCGAAGAGCCTGTAGTTGAACAGGGGCCAGCTCGTCCAGTCTTCTTACCTTTGCACTTCACAACTATCACCATGCCCCAAGACGCGAACGCCCGCCTCAACGCCAAGCGCAAAGCCACCCAGAAGATCGCCCGCCTGAAGGCGAAGGCAGAAGGGGGGCCTACCAAGACCAACACGCGCAAAGGCGCCGCAGCATCGAAAGCAGCGAAGTAAGCCCTGCATGTACCTGAAAAGCCCCGTTCTGCGGGGCTTTTTTCGTTCCAGACTGGTCTTATGGAGGCTTTTGCCTTACGGCAACTGTTCCACGCGTGTGTTGGTGGGCACCACACCACCGATATTGGTCAAGATCCGATCACGATCATTCTGCGATCCAGCGTAGGAAACGCGACCGTCCAGGTTCACATCCTCCGGAAAGTAGCCCGTCACGACATTAGTAGCCACCGTGCCCCCGATCCTGGCCAGGATGGGGTCCCGGTCGTTCGCAGACCCCGTGTACTTGATCAGATCGTCCGGCTGCACATTGCCGGTCCAGAGCAGGTGTACCCCGCCCATGTCCACGGTGGCTTCGGTACCGAACAAGGCGACACTTCCATCGGTGAGGTCGTAGGTCTTGGTCGCAACGCTCACACGCTGGGGCGATGCGGTCATCACGCCCAAATGGTTCCGATGGCGCACAGCGATGTGGTAGTCTTTCACCGCTACCGGGAACTGCACCGGTGAGGTACCATCGGTGCCCACGATGTCTCCATCACGCTGGATCAATGCGCTTTGTGTGGCCACCACCACGGTGGGGTCGGTCGCATCGCGTAGCTCCAGCACCACCCAATCCACGATCGCGTTCGCACCGGTGGTGGAGAGCACGGCCGCTGTGGTGGATCCCCCGCCGCCACCCACATGGACATAACCGGCTGCGGTGTACGGTTCGGTCAACGGTAGCAGGCCGGCCACGCGAAGCGAATCGTGCATCAGGCCATTGGTGCTGTCGTAGGGGCCTTCGAGTAGCGCGCGCATCTGGAGTGAGGTTCTCGGCCGCAACACGAACAAACCTTCCCCATAACTGCTCACGATGACGATGCCGCTCTCGAAGTACGGGTAGTTGCCCCAGGCTCCATCGTAGCTCTTGCCGTTGTTCGCCGTGTAGGTATCGAACAAGGCCACCAGGCTCAGTGAGGCGTTCGAGACGTTCGCGGCATCCAGGATGTGCAAGCCGCTAGTGTAATTGGCCTGCCATACCAGGTCCTGGTGTACGTACAGGTTGTGGTCGTAGCTGGGGTTAGGCCCGCTGAAAAAGCCTGCGTACGTGGGGGCTTCCAGATCCTCGATGTTGAAGATGTGCGTCCGTGTGTTGTAGTTGTTCGGCGCCCCTTCATCGCCCTCGTCGTTCATCAGCAAGAAGCGGTGGTCCGCAGTGACCCAGCCTTGGTGGCAGAGGCGCGCTCCGGGGTAAGGTGCGGTGTTGCCGATCAAGGCCATGTCCGATGGGTCGGTCACATCCACGAAAGTGACGCGGTCATTGGCATTGATGTGGAAGTTGAGGCTGATGCGCTTACCCACGTGCGTTAGATCCGGGCCGTTGTAGGTGATCACGTTGTTCTCGTGGATATAACCACCATCGCCATAGGCACCGGCCAGGGAAGGGGCCAGCGGGTTGGAGACGTTCACCACGACCAAGCCCCCATTGAAGAGCCCCGTACCAACGGCGTAGACGTAGGGTGCCTCTTTGTCCGCGTAAATGGTATGGCTGTTGCCGAACCCGGCGTAACGCGCATCCGCGGTGAAAACGACGGGAGGGCTGGACACATTCCGCAAGCGGGTGAGGTCGAAGATCTGCAGCCCATGGCCTGCCGCCTCGCTGCCCACGTAGCACCAGTTGCCGCTCACATCCACATCGCGCCAGAGCGAGCTCACGCCATTGTGGCTCGGCAGGAAACCCACACGCACGGGTGCAGTAGGCGTGCTCAGGTCAACGAAGGCCGTGCCGGTGCGTGTGCCCACGATGGCGTATTCCTTGCCCGTCAGCGGATCGGTCCAGCCCCACAGGTCGGCCACGTTGGTCACGGTGCCTAGTTGGGCTAGGTCCATCACCGCCAGGAGGTCCACGTTCTGGCATGGATAGGTGCCAGCGAAACCGTTCACGCAGGGTGTTTGCGCAGATGCAGCCAGTGCGCGCACGAGAAGGAGGGGAAGGATGATCGAACGCATCGGCAGCTTCGGAAAGATCCTCGAAAGTACAATGCACTTTTCCGAGATGCCGTACTCCCCCAAGACGAGGCTCTGGGTGCCCGTGCCGAAGGATGCTACGGTGCGGGCGCGACCTGCTTCAGCGAGATGCCGTCGATGTAGTAGTAAGCATACCGGTTGTCGTTGCCTTCCACCATGTTCTTCGACTCCAGGCCCACGTATGGGAAGACACCCAGGATGATGAACTGCTCCTTGCCATCGGCCACGAAGGTGCCTTTCACCTCGGTCCATTCGTTGCGCTTGGCGATGATGCTCTCCAAGTAGACCTGCGGATCCTCTTCCATGAACTTGCGGTTCTGGTAGCTGAGGTCTAGCTCACTGAAGAACGCGCCTACCCCCATGATGGAGCGGTCGCTATTCCCGGCCAAGGCCACGTGGAAGGTGAGTTCGTAGGTGCTGTCCTCCATCAACGGCTTGATCAATTCTCCTTTGATGTATTCGGAGTAGGCGTTCCAAGCGGGTTTGAAGATGTCCGACTGGTCGTAAGCATTGAAGTTCCGCTGGATATCGGCTTTCCACCCGCAGAAACCGGCGTAGTACTCGCCTTCGAAGGGTTTGATCTCGCCATAGTCATTCACCGGTATGCCCACGGTCTTGGCGGAGGCTTTCGGCGAGAAAAG
The DNA here is from genome assembly GCA_016787985.1 of Flavobacteriales bacterium. Taxonomy (GTDB): domain Bacteria; phylum Bacteroidota; class Bacteroidia; order Flavobacteriales_F; family PHOS-HE28; genus PHOS-HE28. The sequence continues at coordinate 5,355 of JAEUTC010000220.1, forward strand.
ATCGGCCAGCCCAAGCGTGGCATCGCGCCAGCCGGTGGCGAATTCCAGCTGATCATAGGTGTTGGGCTCCTTGTCGACGAGCTCGAAGCCGCCATTGCGGATGAACTCGAACGTTCGGTCTTGGGCCAGGGCCAAAGGACCGATCAGGAGCAGGGGGAGGGAGAGTTTTCTGAGCATGCCTGGGTAGTGGACCGGTGCCAAGGTAGGGCAAGGGTCGTGCCGGGCATGCGTTGGGGCTCAAGCGCGCATCTGGAACGGCTGTTGGCCGTTGTTCGCTCGGTTCGTCAGGAGGTTGTTCTCCCGTTTGAGGCGTTTTACCGCACTGCGCAGCTGTTTCAGCTCGGAGCGCAACTCCTGGGTGGTGGTCTCGAACAGGAGTTCCTGCCGCTCCAGCCGGTCGGCCTTGGCCCATTTCTTCACCGCATCGATGAGTTCATCGCGCTCGCTCGTGAGCAGGGCGATCTCTTCCTGGGCCGCCGCGAACAAACGTTCCAACTCGGTCACGCGCTGGCGCATGGACATGTCGCCGGATTCCGGAGCTTGCAAGGAAGGGAGGAACAAACGGTCATCAAGTACGGAGGAACGTTGACCCATGGCGTTGCGTGTTTGCCACGTGTATACGGCCGGATCGCGCGTGGGGTTATCCGCTGGACCGATCCTGGCAACCCTGCCTCCACAAGTAGCTTTGCGGCCATGTCGCGAACCATCGAACTTGGCCTTGATACCTTCGGAGATGTCACCGCGGATGCATCCGGAAAACCGCTCCACCCCGCCGAAGTGCTCCGCAACCTCGTGGCCGAAGCCGAACTCGCGGATCGTGTGGGCCTCAGCTTCTTCGGGGTAGGCGAACACCACCGTGACGACTTCGCGGTTTCCGCGCCGGAAGTGGTGCTGGCCGCTATCGCCACGCGGACAAAACACATCCGCCTGGGTAGCGCCGTTACCGTGCTCAGCTCCGATGATCCCGTGCGCGTCTTCCAACGGTTCTCTACGCTGGACGCGCTTTCCAACGGCCGTGCCGAGGTGATCATCGGTCGAGGCTCCTTCACGGAATCCTTCCCGCTCTTCGGCTTCAAGCTTGAACAGTATGAACAACTCTTCGAGGAGCGACTGGACCTCTTCGTGGAACTCTTGAAGGAAGGACCCACCACATGGAGCGGCGATACCCGTGCGGCCTTGACGGACCAGCGGGTCTATCCGCCCACGGAAAGCGGGCGTTTGCGCACTTGGGTGGCGGTAGGTGGAACGCCGCAAAGCGTCGTACGCGCCGCGCACTACGGCCTTCCACTCATGCTGGCGGTCATCGGCGGTGATCACCTGGCCTTCGTGCCGTTCGTGGACCTCTACAAGCGTGCGTTGGCGGCCGTGGGGAAGGACCCCTTACCCATTGGCGTACATTCTCCCGGCCATGTGGCGGAAACCGATGAACAAGCCAAGGAAGAGCTGTGGCCGCACTTCCAAGCCATGCATGCACGCATCGGCAAGGAACGTGGCTGGCCGCCGCTGACGAGACAAGCCTTCGAGCAGATGGCCGGCCCTAGTGGTGCGTTGTGTGTGGGAGCTCCGCAGACCGTAGCGGCCAAGATCGTGCGCGCGGCGAAGGCGTTGGGCCTCTCGCGGTTCGATCTGAAGTACAGCGCCGGAACCCTGCCGCATGAGAAGATGATGAAGAGTATCGAACTCTACGGGACGAAGGTGGCACCGTTGGTGCGTGCACAACTCGCTTGAGACCTTGGGCTTTCAGCGCAACTACGCCATGGGCGCTGTGGGCCTGCAACGTTTCCATGACCTTCGTGGTGAAAGACCGGAATGCTGACCTCCCGTACTTTTGCGCCGTTCTTCTTCAACCACCCGGATCAGGACCTTGTCGCCTTGTGACTTGAGTCTTGGAACTTGAATCTTGATATGGCCACCAAGCCCTCCATCCCCAAAGGCACCCGCGACTTCTCCCCGGTGGAGATGCTGCGCCGCAAGTACATCTTCACCACCATCGAAAAGGTGTTCCAGAAGTACGGTTTCCTGCCGCTGGAAACACCTGCCATGGAGAACTTGGAGACGCTGACCGGGAAGTACGGCGAGGAAGGGGATCGGTTGATCTTTCGAATACAGGAGCGTGGTCGAACCTTTGAATCCGGAGTGTCAAAGGCGGTCGAATCGGCTGGAACAACGGATCTCAAAGCGCTTGCCAGCAGCACTCGAAAGCTGACAGCGAGCGAGGCTCTTCGGTATGACCTTACGGTTCCTTTCGCGCGTTATGTTGTACAACACCAAAACGAACTCGTTTTCCCCTTTAAACGCTACCAGATACAACCTGTCTGGCGAGCGGACCAACCCCAGAAGGGACGGTACCGGGAGTTCTATCAGTGTGACGCGGATGTTATCGGTAGCAAAAGCTTGCTGAATGAAGTAGATCTCTGTCTAGTGATCCTCGAAGTTTTCGAGGAACTTGGACTGGATGTACAAGTCCAAATGAACAGTAGGAAACTGTTGCAAGGCCTAGGCGAATTGTGGAATGTGAATGATCGACTCGTTGAATTCGTCATGATCCTAGACAAATTCGATAAGATCGGAAATGAGGTGGTCGAAGAATATCGCAAGGCCGGATTCTCGGATATGGTCATCCGAGAAGTCTCGGCTTTCTTGGATCTGCTCGCCGAAAAACGGGGTAATCAGGCTAATATCGATGACCTGATGCGCCGATTCAAGGAGAAGGGGATAACTAGTGGCTGTGAAGGGATCGAGGAACTTCTTTGGATACAAGATGGTGTGGTGAATGCGAGAGGGGTTGCTTGGGAGAATGTTAGCACAAATCTCGCCCTCGCCCGCGGTCTCGACTACTACACCGGCGCCATCTTCGAAGTGAAAGCCCTCGAAGGCACCTTGCAAAGCAGCATCTGCGGAGGTGGTCGTTACGATGACCTCACCGGAATCTTCGGCCTGAAGAACATGAGCGGTGTGGGCATCAGCTTCGGTGCCGATCGGATCTACGATGTGCTCTTGGAGACCGGGAAATTCCCAGCGGACCTCGGTGGAAGCACCAAGTTGCTCTTCGCGAACTTCGGTGAAGTGGAAGCCATGCACTGCCTGAAACTCCTGCGCCAAGTGCGCGAAGCGGGCATCGCAGCCGAACTCTATCCGGACCAAGTGAAGATGGCCAAACAGTTCAAGTATGCCGATGATAAAGGCATCGCTTACGTGGCCATCATCGGCGAGAACGAGTTGAAGCAAGGCATCGTGACCGTGAAGGACATGAAGACTGGAGAGCAGAAAGCTGTTGCACAAGCGGACCTGATCGGAGCGATCCAGTAGAGTTACCGTATTGGTAACTTTGTCTATCTTTGCAGCAAGACTTTCATAGTGCGGATCATAGCCAAACGAACCTTGCGCGATTTCTGGTCGAAGCATGCGGATTGCGAGCAACAGTTGAAAGCTTGGTTCAGGGATACCGAAAGGGCCAGTTGGCGTAACCTCAATGAACTCAAGATCGATCATCCCAACGCGAGTATTGTCCGGTCAGGTCGAGTGATCTTCAATATCAAAGGGAACAAGTACAGATCGATCGTGAAATTCAACTTCGACTACCAGCTCTGCTGGGTGCGTTTCTTAGGAACACACGCCGAGTACGATAGAGTGGACCCCAATACGATCTGACATGACCATAAAGCCGATCAGGAACGCAAAGGACTACCAGGTAGCGCTTGCCCGTTTGGAGCTCATCTTCGATGCGAAGAAAGGCTCCAAGGAAGGTGATGAATTGGAAGTGCTTTCCATCCTTGTAGATAATTACGAGAACGAACACTTTCCTATCGGGATGCCCGATCCGATCGAAGCGATCAAGTACCGTATGGAACAACTGGGGATGCAGCAAAAGGACCTCGCCCAAGCCATGGGGTTCAAGAGCCGGGTGAGTGAAGTGCTCAACCGTAAGCGGAAGCTGACCTTGGAGATGATACGGAAACTGCACGAAGTGCTTAAGATCCCCACGGAAGTGTTGGTGCAGAAGTACTGATACGGACCTATTTCCACCCATGACCACCCATCCCATCGGAACTGTCGGCCTTGAATTGGCCGAACTGGAGCACATCCTCCACACGCGCACGCCGATCAGTTTGAGCAAGGAAGCCGTTGCCGCCGTGAAGCGCAGCCATACCTACCTGCAGGATCGCCTGAAGAAGAGCGATGCACCGATCTACGGCGTGAACACGGGTTTCGGCTCGCTGTACGACAAGTCGATCGCGAAGAAGGACCTCGCCCAGCTGCAGAAGAATCTGGTGATGAGCCACGCCTGTGGCAGCGGAGATCCCGTTCCGGAGGACATCGTTCGCGCCATGCTGGTTTTGAAGGTGCAGAACATGGCTTTCGGGCACAGTGCGGTGGCACCGGCTACCGTGCAGCGTTTGATCGACATGTACAATGCCGATGTGTTGCCCGTGGTCTACGAACGCGGTTCGCTCGGTGCTTCCGGTGATCTGGCGCCGCTCGCCCACCTGTCGTTGCCGTTGATCGGCCTCGGCGAGGTGACCGTCGCCGGCAAACGCATGCCCAGCGCGCAAGCGTTGAAGAAGCTCGGATGGAAGCCATTGGAATTGGGTCCCAAAGAAGGTCTCGCGTTGCTGAACGGCACGCAGTTCATGAACGCCTATGCCTCGCTGCTCACGTTGAAGGCCACACGTTTGGCGCAACTCGCGGACGTGATCGGGGCGATCTCGCTGGATGCTTACGATGGGCGCATCGAACCGTTCCACGCGTCCATCCATGCGGTCCGTCCGCATCCGGGGCAAGCGGTGGTGGCAGCACGTTTCCGCGACCTGTTGAAAGGAAGCGAGCTGATCAAACGGAAGAAGGCGCATGTGCAGGACCCGTATTCGTTCCGTTGCATTCCGCAGGTGCATGGCGCTTCAAGGGACGCCATCGCTTACGTGGAACGCGTGGTGAATTGCGAACTGGAATCCGTCACCGATAACCCGACGGTGTTCGATGATGAGGACCTGATCATCAGCGCCGGTAATTTCCACGGCCAGCCCTTGGCACTCGCGCTGGACTTCCTAGCCATCGCCACGGCGGAGATCGGCAGCATCAGCGAACGCCGCACGTACAAGTTGATCAGCGGTCAACGCGGTCTGCCTGCTTTCCTCGTGGCGGAGCCGGGGCTCAACAGCGGCTTCATGATCCCACAGTACACCGCCGCTTCGTTGGTCAGCTCCAACAAGCAGCGCTGCATGCCGAACAGCGTGGACACCATCGATAGCAGCAACGGGCAGGAGGACCACGTGAGCATGGGTGCCGCCGCGGCCATAAAGGCCTGGCAGGTGGTGCAGGACGTGGAGCGCGTGCTCGCTATCGAGTTGTTCACCGCAGCGCAAGCGCTGGAGTTCCGGCGCCCTGCCCGCAGTTCAGCGCAGTTGGAGTCGTTCGTCAGCGCTTTCCGCGAGCGTGTGCCTTACGTACAGACCGATGTGGTAATGCACGATCACATGGAGGCCGCGCTGGCCTTTATCCGCGAGGTGCCCGTTCACTGAGGCCCTTTTGACCATCCCTTCTCTAACCATCAGCCTTTGTGCCCTACATGGAAGACCTCTTCACCCTCAGTGCCCTGATCAGTTTCGTGACCCTTGCGATCCTGGAGATCGTGCTGGGCATCGACAACGTCATCTTCGTCTCCATCATCCTGGGCCGCATGCCCGCAAAGGGTCGGTTAAAGGCGCGGCGTTTGTGGATGGTGCTCGGGATCCTGCTGCGGAGCGCGCTCCTGGTGGGCATCGGCTGGCTTGTGCACAATGGCGAGAACGAACTCTTCAGCATCGCAGGCTATGGCTTCAATCTGCGCAACTGCATCATGTTCTTCGGGGGCTTGTTCCTGCTCTATAAGGCGGTGAAGGAGATCCACCACAAACTCGAAGGTCCGGACGCAGCGGAGGAGGCGAAGAAGGCCAAGCCTCAAGGCTTCTGGGCGCTCATGTCGCAGATCATCATCATCGATGCCGTGTTCAGCTTCGACAGCATCGTCACCGCTATCGGTCTTGCCCAGCACGTGGAGATCATGATCGCCGCAGTGATCATCGCCATGATCGTGATGTTCTTCTTCGCCGATGGGATCAGCGGCTTCATCGAGAAGCACCCCGCTCTGAAGATGCTCGCACTTTCCTTCCTGGTGATGGTGGGCTTCATGCTCTTCTTCGAAGGTTTGGAGCCCGTCCACCACAGCGAGATCCCCAAGGGCTATGCATACGTGGCCATGGCTTTCGCGTTCGGGGTGGAACTGCTCAACATGCGCGTGGAACGCAAGAACGTGGTGAAGCTGAAGAAGTAGGATGGACCTCTACCTGCTTCCGGGTCTTGGTGCCGACAAACGCTTGTTCGGTAAACTCGATCTGGAAGGGTATGCTGTTCACTACCTGGAATGGCCCGCGATGCCGCTGGGTAGCAGCCTCTCGGACTACGCGCGTGCGCTGGCTCCTTCGATCGATGCGACCAGACCCCATATCCTGATCGGTGTGAGTATGGGCGGCATGGTAGCCCAAGAGTTGGCGGCGATCACGCACCCGCAGAAGGTGATCATCGTTTCGAGTTGGAAGGGTCCCCAAGAGATGCCCCGCCCCTTGCGCTTGCTGCGCGGTACGCACCCCGAGCGCCTGCTGACACCGACCGTGCTGAAACAGACCCTGCCCTTGGCGCGCTGGCAAATGGGGGTCGAGGATCCAGAGGACGTGGCACTGTTCAACGACCTCGTAGCGGTCTTCCCCTTGGAGCAACTGAAGGCGCAGATCAATGCATGCATCACGTGGAATGGACCGCCAGAACCGTTGAAGGACCTCGTCCATATCCATGGTGATCACGATCGTCTGATGCCCATCGGTCACGTCCATGACGCGTGCCGCATCCGGGGAGGCTCGCATTTCATGGTCTACACCAAGGCGAAGGAAGTGGGGGAAGAAGTGAAGGCGGCCTTGCGGACCGCCTTCAACCCAAGCTGAACCTGGAGGTCAGTTCTTCAGCTTGAAAACGATGGGAAGCGCGTAACGCACATCCACTTCGCGCTGATTGAATTTACCGGGCTTCCACTTGATCATGCGGCGCACCACGCGTTCGGCTTCTGCATCGATGGTCGGACTGACCCCTTGCAGCACCTTCACATCCGTCACCGAACCGTCCGATCGGATGATGAAGCCCACGGTGACACGCCCTTCGCGACGGCCAACGATGTCGATCTCGGGGTAGTCCACCTCACGACTGAGGTACCTGTGCAATGCCGGTTCACCACCAGGGTATTCGGGCATGACCTCCAACTCCCAGCCGTTCTTGACGGTTGAAGTTCCCCCATTGGTGGTGCCGCCACCACTTGTAGATGGACCAGGGTCAGGTCCAGGGGTACCGCCACCCGGGGTCGTGCCGGTGTTTGGTCCTGGATCGGTGGATGTCGTGTCCACGTCGGCGGTGGGCACGGAATCAACGGCTACGACGGGCCCAGCGCCGATGACCGGATCACTTGGTCGCGGTTCCGACGGCTGGGGTGCTGGATCCGGTGCTTTGGCCGGCGCGGGGACCTCGAAGATGTCGATGATGCGCTCATCGATGTTCACCACAGGGACTTGGGGGCCAACGACCACCTCTCCGCGGAAGAGGAGGGGTAGGCCCACTGCGGCACCGGCCACACCGAGGCCGATCAACATGGCCAAGACCATGGTGCGATGGTGCTCGCGCCTCATCCGGTAGGCACCGTACTCCTGGTTGCGACCCGCGAACACTAGGTCATTGCGATCCGGGGAAAGCACGTTGTTCCAGCCCGTGCCCGTTGCAAGCAGGGCGGTGATCAGCAGGAAGCCGAGGATCAATGCGGTGGTCATCATGGCAGGTGATTTGTTAGTGCAACGGGTGCTTCTGACCCTTCTGTACACGCCAGCCCTCCGAAGCGTTCGATCAACGAGGAACGGCGCGCTTCGGGGAAGCAACGTCAGGCAACGATCCCTGCATATGGAACGTCTTCTTCACAACGAACCCGTTGGTATCCAAGCCGTCGGAGCCGTTCTCCCCGCGCACGAGGCCGGTACTTTCGTTCTCTTGAACCGACCCCGTTGACCCTAAGGCTGCTCATATTCGGCTGTGCTGTGCTTG
>JAEUTC010000152.1 GCA_016787985.1 Flavobacteriales bacterium
CTCCTCTTCCAAGGTCTCTTCGATCAACCCGACGGCTTCTTCCAGTTGAAGCTGTTCGGCCCAGGCTTTCAAACTGCCGTAGGAGGTGATCTCGTAGTGCTCCACCTTCTGGGCGGCACTCACCAACCCGGCATCCAGGGCGGGATCATCGGAGAATTCATCCATGATCTCCTTCCCTTCTTCGAGGATCCCATCGATCGCAGGGCATTTCTTGGCCTTCGCGGGTTTACCGATGCTGGCGAAGATCTCCTCCAGCCGTTCCACGTGTCCCTCTGTATCGGCGAGGTGCGCGGTGAAGGCTTCGCTGAGTTCTGCGTTGGTGGCCTTCTCGGCCATCTTCGGAAGCGCCTTCAGCAATTGCTTCTCCACGTAATAGAGGTCGGCGAGTTGGTCTTCGAACAGCTTCATCAGACCGGTGCTCTCCTTCGTTTTTGTCGTCATCGTTTTGGTTGGTTAGCGGTCAGGAGTTCATTTCGTGCGGCCCTCGACTTGCGTCTTTTGTCCATCGGGCATCTTGTTGCCACGGTGCTCATCGTGTCCCGTTTCCTCGGCGCGGGTGCGGCTGGCGTCATTGCCTTCTTCGCGCTCGGTCTCGTGATCGGGCTTCGGGTGCGCGGGTTGGCGATCATCCTTCTTGCCATCGGGCTGGCCACTGCGATCCTGACCGGGGTTGGTGCGCGTGGCGTCGGAAGGGGAACCGGCTTTGCCGGGCTCGGTGGGGCGACGGTCCTGGTCCTTCTCGCTACCGGGGTTCGTAGTCGTTGCGTGGGTGCCACGTGTCGTGTTCTCCTCGGGGTTGTTCCTTTCGGTGCTCATGATGCATGGTTGTTTTTGATGATGATGCCGCACAGGTCCGTTCGCGGAACTTCCATACGACTTCACCACTTGCAACGCAGATCACCGGCCATGATCATGGCACGCACGAAAGCGGGACTTGTTCGGGGAATGGCGAGGACTTCACACCACAACAATGCACGATAGCGGGAAAATGGACCACGTGATGGATAAGGACATGACGATGGTGTTCGGCACTGCGCATACACACCTTGTAAGGTGGAGGAACGAACACCACGTTCCCGTTCTTCAAAGGCGCCCTAGGTCAGGGCATGACCACCAGCCGTTGCACCCGAGTACGACCGCTGCGATCAATGACGCGAATGGTCAATAGACCGCCTGCTTGCGCATGCAATGGCAACGCATGGTCGTTGCGGCCCTGGTGCAACGCCCACTGGCCCACACAGCGGCCATCGGCGGTGAACACCTCACAACTGGCGAGCTGCCCATCGGTGGACCGCAGGTGCATCACACCGTTCTCATAATGAAGGACAACAGGAATAGGTATCCAGTTGTCCGTGATGGCGTTGACGTTCGGCACCTGTACGGTCGCGAAGTCCACCGGCTCGGGGTTGGCATTGTCCCAAGTGCTGAGCAGCTTGAGCAGCGGCATGTGTACACCGGGTTTCACGTACCAGAACTCCTCGCGGTTGAACGTGGTGTTGAAGTCAACGAACTCTTCCTCCTGCTCCACGTGCAGCCGGATGATACCGGCATGGGTGGCCCACGGCAGGATCAACGTGCCTGTGGCATCGGCGGTCACGGTGATGATGCCGTTGATCACGGAAGAATCAGGTTGACCACCGCCCACGCGATACATGCCCCCGTACGTATCGGTGAAGGTGTTGCCGAAGGCGAAGGGGTACCTCACCACATCGCGCGGATCATCGTAGATCTCGCTGGAGAGCGTGATCCCACACCGGTTCCCGAGTTCGCTGAACCGGTCGGGTGCGGCCTGCCAATACTCGGTGCAGGAGAACGCCACATCGCGCGCCACCGTAATGCCTGGGTAAGTGGCCGATTCGAAAGCCGAAGGGGTCAGCCAGGTGTACTCTATCTCCCCGAATGGTGCGAGTTCACCGAAGTCCCACGTTAGACCAGTACCACCTGGCCCCGCTTCCATGGCATCAGCGCTAGCGAAATTGAACGTCTCGCCCGGCACGAAGGAAAGATCGCCGGAGAGCAATTGTTGGCCAGTGCTATCGGTGCTGGTGATCGTCGCGAGTGCAAGGACGTAGTACGGTACCCTCATGGTCTTGGCAGTGAGCCACAAGGTTAGGTTGGGTATGCGCAGGTGGGTATCACGAGAAATCGTGATGGCGGATCACGTGGCGGATCATCCAGTTACACTCGAAGACCTACCCTTCCGGTAGCGTGACCATCCTCCCCGCTCGAATTCGTTCCTTAGGAGGACAGCGCGTGGTCCACAGGTCACAGCAGTGGCGGTGAACAAGCGAGGGATCGTATCCTCAAGGATGGACAGGCACCGTTAGCATTGGTGCTTCGCCGTTCACTGCCTTTCTGCCACTATACGCGCTCAAGGCTAGCCGACCACTATTTCGCTCGCATCCGATTCCCCTTCGCTTCGTGCGTGATCTCCGCCAGCCCCAACGCCTCCATCAGCGGTGGTACATACACACCGAACCGTCCACGCAATCCCTTCTTCAACCCATACCAACCTTTCACGGGGTTCTTCTCGCTACGGCCCCAGGCTTCGACGGTGCCTTCTTTCGCAGGCTTCTGTTCATCAGCGCCACCGAGATCCATCCAGTCACCATGCTTCTTCAGCATCGCATGCAGATCATCGATGCACCGAAGGTCGTAGAACAGTACGGTTTTACCGACCGTGCAGACGAGCACCTCCTTGCCGTCCTTCTCCTCCACATGCATCGTGTATTCAGCCGTACCCGGAGGTGTTCTCAGCTTCCAGGGATCGTTCTTCGTGCGCTTTTCCATGTTGATGTGACCTGAAGTGTCCGCGAAGGTGATACGGGTATCCTCGGATAACAAGGCGAACGCGGTCCTGAGTGACCGAATGTTGAGTCGTGCGGACCGACCTTCGCATCCAGAGGGGGATACAGTCGCATCGCTGGGGTTGCGTGCACAAGGTGTACTTGCCCCAGGCACGGTATCCACCCTATCTTGAAGGGCTGAAACCTCCCGGGTCGAACGGTCACGGCGCCTTGGATCGTTCACCTTCATGTACCCATCCCGATGGGTAGTGCACGAATGGCCCTCGGCACCCCCAACCTTCCACTCTACCAACCTGGAACGCATGCTTACACGTCTACACGCTCTTCCCTTCGTTCTGTGCTGCGCACTTACCGCCACAGCTCAAGTTCCGGCCTTATTGCGCGACATCAACCCGACGAGTGGCTCCAACGTGGGTGGCATCACCTGCGTGGATGGCCTGGTCTTCTTCAGCGCCAACGATGGGACAACAGGAGCGGAAACGTGGGTGAGCGACGGCACCCCGTCAGGAACACAGCTCCTCAAGGACATCAACCCCGGGGCTGCTGGCAGCGGCCCGGTGAGCTTCCTGGGTTGGAATGACCGCGTGTATTTCGCGGCGGACAACGGGGTGGACGGCTATCAGCTCTGGAGCACCGATGGCACCACGGCGGGCACGCAAGTGGAACTGACCGTGGACAATGTGCAGGACCTGGAGTCCGCAAGCCGGTTCACGGTGTATGGCGATATCGTCATCTTCCGCGGCGAGACCGAAGCCACCGGCGCGGAGCTCTGGCGTACCGACGGAACCGTGGAAGGCACACAGTTGATCCTGGACATCAACCCGGGAACGTTCAACAGCGATCCGCGCGAGTTCAAGGTTTACGACGGCCGTGTGTACTTCAGTGCCTACTCACCGGGGATCGAGCAAGAACTCTGGGTAACGGACGGCACGGCAGAGGGCACTCAGCTCGTGAAGGACATCGATGAAGAGATAGGGTCGAGCACCCCACGTGACCTGACCGTCGTTAACGATCTGCTGTTCTTCAAAGCCAGCGACGGTTATGCCCATGACGCTGAACTCTGGGCCACCGATGGCACCAGCGAGGGCACGTACATGGTGAGGGATATCGTGACCGGAGGTAACGGCTCGCTACCACAGAACCTCGTGGCGTTAGGCAACGCGGTGTGGTTCTCCGCTTACGACGGCACCCGCACGAAGCTCTGGCACAGCGATGGCACTGCGGCTGGCACCCTGAGCTTGGATACACCTGTGGAGCTCTTCAGCGAGCCGGACCATCTCGTGGCGCACGGCGGATACCTCTACTTCTCCGGATACATCAACGGAAGCGACCAACAGCTCTTCCGCACGGACGGCACGGTGGAAGGCACCGAACACATCGTGATGCCCGGCAGTGTGGTGAATGGTCCGCTCTACCCCACCAACGTGATCACCAGTTGCGGTGACCATCTCTTCTTCGCGGCCAACTACGACGCTGCAGTGGGTGCAGAGCCATACACCCTCTTAAGTCCGGTCACGGTGATCGAAGGGCAGGAAACCGAACGAACACGGCTCTATCCTGTCCCCACCACCGACCGGCTGCACCTCACCAACGCCCCTGCTAACGCTGTGCTACGCCTCTATGCCACCGATGGCCGTTCGGTCTTCGAGCGACCTGCGACGGACATGGACATCCGCGAGTTGCCCCCCGGCCTCTACCTCGCACGGCTCACACTGCCTGATGGCACGACGGTCCTGGTGCAGCAGGTGGTGAAAGAGTGAACCTTCCGCGGCGAAAGTGCTGACTGGTCCACGCGGAACACGCGGTGGTTGAAGAACACAGCAGGCGTTCGCATGTTGCACCGGCGTTCAGCGCGGCCGAACGCACGACGAGCGTAGGTTTGTGACGGGTCCTTCGGTTGCCCCATCCGAAACCCGCACGTCTAAAGGACCATGCATAAGATCAATCGCATCCACGACCTCCGGCGCTTGCGCACCACGCTGGCCACGGTCGCGTTCCTCATCGGCTCGCTCCTGGTATTCCTTGCCGCCAAACGATGGAGCATGTTGCAAGGCACCGGAGCATTGGCCATGGTGGGCGCGCTGGCCACAGTGTATGTGGGCCTGTTGAATTACTGGCTCTCGCGCGACAAGGTGATGCAGGAGCTCTTCACGGCCTTCAATTCGCGGTACGACAAGTTGAACGATGACCTGCTCGCCATCAGCAAAGGCCAGCCACTGGCGCCGGGGGTGGACCCCGAGCGGGTGGTGGTGGACTACCTCAACCTCTGCGCCGAGGAATACTTCTGGTACATGCGCGGCCGCATTGATGCCGACATCTGGAAAGCGTGGCAAAAAGGCATGAACACCTGGCTGCAAGTGCCGGCCATCCGTGCCATCGCGCGCAAAGAGGCACACAACAAGGACAGCTACTATGGCCTGTTCCAGGTGATCGAAGTGGCGTGAGCGGCTGGTTGCCCGCGATGGGTCGGACCGAACGGCGGTGCTCTGTCGGTTAGGCAGCGAAGAACGCTGGTGCGCACGAGCGACTCTACCTTTGGGTTCCACCTGCTCCCATGTCCCTTCGCGCGTACCACCTGCTTTCGATCGGTTCACTCACGACGCATTTCCTCTCCGCGCAACAGGTCGAAAAGGCCGAGCGATTGGAAGGACACTGGGCCGGCAACTTCATCCGACAAGGGAACAGCGCACAATCCTTCACCGTCGATATCAACGCCAGCGATAGTGGGCTGGTCGCCTCACTTTCCATCACCGACTGGATCGGGTATGAACCCACAACGAGCAAGGTGACCATCACGGCCGATGTAGCACGGTTCGATAGCCCTTATGGCCGCATCTCCGTGGTCGTGGACAACGAGTATGGCGAACTCGTTGGGGCCTGTGGTTTCGCTCAGGTGCACCTCAAACGAACCCTTGCGACAGCATGCCCTGAAGTACTTCGCCAGACGCACACCTTCGACCTGGGTGATATCCGCGTACCCGGCAGCGTAGTGCGCCCGTCGGGCGAAGGACCATTCAGCACCGTGATCCTGGTGCAAGGCCGTGGCTGCGGCACCCAGGCTGGATGGCAGCGCCTCCCGGAAGAATACGCCATGCGCGGGTTGGCCGTGGTCACCTACGATAAACGTGGCGGTGTGGGTGAAGCGCGCGACTGCGACCGCGTCACCATCGCCGAGCACGCTGCTGACTTGATGCGTGTGGTCGACCAGGTCAAGGCCATACCAGGCACTGGCGCGGTAGGGCTGATCGCCGAGAGCGCCGGAGGGTGGGCAGCGTATCAAGCGGCGGCCAAGCGCCCCGGAACGATCGCCTTTTTGATCACCATCGCGGCACCGGCCACCAGCGTACGCGAACAACAATCGGATTGTGCCACCTATTTCGTGCGCGATGAACTCGGGCTGGATGATCGCTGCGTACAGGAGGCGAAGCGGTATACCGAAATGCAGTTCGGTACGGATCGCGCACAGGTCTTTGCGGAGCTTAGCACGTTGCTCGACTCCGCCCGCGCACATGGCTGGATCGATGTGCTCGATGCTTCGGACATCCCCACGAGCGAGGCCAGCGTGGATGACCTTTGGGTAAGGCGCAACGGATACGACCCAACGGACGACCTGCGTTCCTTTCGCGGGCCGTTCCTATCGATCCTCGGCGAACAGGACAACATCGTACCATGGCGGGAGAACAGCGCCCGTTTCAACGCACTTTTCGAAGCGAACGATACAGGCCATCAAGAGGTGATCGTGCTCAGCGCCATCGGGCATGGAATGGAGCACGGGCATCGCGCGCGCGACCTCGGGTTCAGTGTGGAAATGAACGCTTGGAGCACCTACTTCAAATTCGACCGCGTCGATCCCCGTCCGCTGGAGCGCATCTTCACCTTCCTCAAGAAGAACGGGTTCGTCCAATAGAAGGGTGGACGAACGGGTCGGTTCAGGTCACGCACGAGGAACTACGTTTGCCTATCATCCTTCCAGGTCTTCGATCGCCCCGCGCAAATGGTCCACTTCGCGACCAAAGGCCTCGCAAAACATCCAACGCGCCAGCCACGCACAAAGCGGACTGAAGATCACGGCCAACACACCGAGTAGAAGGAGGAAGCGAGGATCACCGATCAGTACGTCAAAGGGCTGCTCCCCTCCGGCCAGCGCACCGAGAAGGCCACCGGCCACCACGCTGATCGGGTAGAAGAACCAGCCAGCACGTTGCTGAACGCGCATCCATCGATCGAAGGCATCACGTTGGTACCGCAATTCGTCGAGCGTGCTGCGTTCTGCACGCACCATGGTATCTAGGCCACGCGCCAAGCGCCACGTATCAACGAGGGACCACGCACAGAAGGCCGTGATCATCCAAAAGAGCACCATCAATGGCACCTCTTCGGCGCGAAGACTGAGGTAGCCCATCACAGCCGTAATGACGACGCCATAGACCATGTTGATGCGCAGCGCCCGTTGCAGACGGAAGAGCGGATGCCGCGAGTGCTGACCGCTGGCGATGGGTCGCAAGGGCTGATCATCCTGCGTGTGAGGTGCGTTCCAGATGCGTTGCAGCTCCATGGTCAATGCGGGTTCAATAGTTCTGTGAGGCGTGTCTTGATGCGGTGCAGTTTCACGGCCACATGGTTCGCCGTAAGGCCCAATACGGTACCTGCTTCGGCGTGGTCGAAGCCATCGAGGTGCAGCATGAGCAGTGCCCGATCGGCGGATGGCAAAAGGCGCATGGCGGTATGGAGTCGTTCACGTTCATCGTCCGTGCGGATCGGAGCATCACTCCCCGTATCGGGCAGCTCTCCTTCTCGGGTCGTACGCACGATGGCAGGCCGGCGGTTCCAGGTCAGTGCCGTATTGAGGGCGATGCGGTACAACCATGTACTGAACTTGGCATCGCCACGGAAGCGCGGCCAACCTTGCCAGGCTTGCAACAGCACCTCCTGCTCAAGGTCCTTCCGGTCATCGGAATGCACGGCGTACAGGCTCGCGATACGATGTACGATGCGACGATGCTCGTTCACCAATGCCAAGAAACGGGCCTGTTCCGCATCCATGCTAAGGACGATCGCCCAGACCGATGGCCCAACCGAGCGCGGCAGCAGCCAGACCAAGATGCACGATCAACCACGCGCGTTGCCACAAGGGTCGCTTGCTCCAGGTGACTTGCTGATCGAACGGATCCGCCACCAACGCGATACCCAGGAAGGTGATCGGGAGGGTACGATCATCGCTGACCAGCCAGAAGAGGATACCGGCAAGGGTGAAGGCGATGTAGGCCCAGCGGTTCCAATTCCGAGAGCGGGGGTCGATGACGTGGGTGGGTTCCATGGTGATGGGTGCTCTACCTATTCGTAGCACAGCGGGTCCGAACATTACACGCCAGGAAGAACACCATAGGAACGGAGAGGGTTCTATAAAGTCCGAAAACCCGCGACCCGGGGTCCGAACGAACCTGGACGAAGAGCTGCCCGGGTCGATTACCTTTCGGCCATGCAACTGAAGATCGCCCTGGTGCAATTGGACATCGCGCCGATGGATCCCTTGAAGAACCTTTCGCGCATCGAAGAATTCGCCGAGAAAGCCAAAGCTGCGGGCGCGGATCTGGTGGTCTTTCCCGAAGACGCGGTCTGCGGTCCACTCGGTGGGCAAACGGCTTTCGTGGAGTACGCACCGCAATACCTGCAACGCATGCAGGCCCTCGCCCACCGACTGGCCATCGACCTCGTGCCAGGCTCTTGGACCGTAGCCGAGCACGGGCTGCTTTACAATCAGACGCACTACATCAACGCCGACGGCACTTTGGCGGGTTGGTACCGGAAGGTGAACCTCTGGGCCACCGAGAAGATCCACATCACGCCGGGTCCAGGGGTCAGCGTTTTCCCGACGCGTTTCGGCCTCACCGGCCTGATCATCTGTTGGGACATCTCATTCCCCGAGATGTTCCTGGCCATGCGCGCGCAAGGGGTGCGGTTGGTGATCTCACCCACCTACTGGTCGTTCCCGAAGAAGGCCATGCGCTCGGAAGCCTTGCTGGACGATGAAGTGCTGTTGATCGATTCGCTCTGCACCACCCGCGCCTTCGAGAACAACATCATCTTCGCCTATTGTAACGCCGCAGGCGAATTGGAGAACCCCGATGGCAGCATCGCAGTGCTCAGTGGCCGCAGCCAGGTGACGCACCCGCTGGACAAGGTGTTGGTGCAGTGCGCTGACAATGCCGAGGAGATGATCGTGTGTGATGCAGCGCTGGCACCGATACCGCCGGCCCCAGCACCCGCACCTGTGGTGTAGTTCGAGCCTTGAGGGTCCACCATTTCTGAGCGCCAACGGAGACACCTTGGTCGAGGTGGACTTCAACACGTTTGGGCATCCCATTTTCCGCAGCGATCGTCCCCGTTCGCCCCACCAGCCTGGGATAACTTGCGCTCATGATGCGAAACCGTACTTCCCTTGCCGCTATGGTCGCTGGCGTTCTTGCGCTCGCGAGCACGGACCTTTCCGCGCAACTTTCCTTCGGTGGCCGTCCATGGGCACAACACGCCGAAAAGCTGGGCCTTGAACAAGCCCCCGTCTTCGCCCTCCCCGCCTTGGACCGTACCGCCTTGTTCGCCGAGGACGAGCAGCGTGCAGCCACCGGCACCAAGCGGCTGCGTTTCGGCGTGAACCACGCCACGGACCTGAGCCTGGAGAACAGCGGCGTATGGAACACCCTTGCCAATGGCGACCGGGTGTGGCGCTTGCGGCTCGCTCTGGAAGGCGCACTCAGCATCAATTTCGAGTTCCACGAATTCGTCGTGCCCGAGGGGGCCATGGTCTTCGCCTACACGCCCTCTGGCGAACGCCTCGGTGGCTTCACGGCCGATAGCAATCCAGGACGCACGGAATTGGGGGTTGGCCTGCTCCCGGGTGGAGAGATCACGATCGAGTACAACGAACCTGCGGCGGTGGCCGGTCAAGGTCGGTTGCGCATCGGACAGATCACGCAAGGCTATCGCGACAGTTTCAACCTGTTGAAGGGATTCAATGAGAGCCTCGATTGCAACAACAACGTGATCTGCGAAGTGGGTGATCCCTGGCGCGACCAGATCCGTTCGGTGGCGCGCATCGTGGTGGGTGGTGGCGACTGGTGCACCGGCCAGCTGATCAACAACTGCAACAACGACGGCACCCCGTACTTCCTCACCGCGGATCACTGCCTCGAAGGCAACGTGGGCACCTGGGTGTTCGCCTTCAACTGGGAAAGCACCAGCTGCCCCAACAACGTGAACACCCCGATGAACCAGACCGTGAGCGGCGCGCAGTTGTTGGAGAACAACCCCGGATCGGACATGGCCCTGCTGGAATTGAACACCGCACCACCAGCCAGCTACGAGGTGTATTATAGCGGATGGGACGCCACCAATACTCCACCGCTGGACCAGATCGGCATCCACCATCCCAGTGGCGATCAGAAGAAGATCAGCTTGAACGGGGAGACGAGCACGGCGGCACCCTACGGCGGAGCGAGCACTTGGGAAGTGAACGCCTGGGATGACGGCACCACCGAAGGCGGCAGCAGTGGCAGTGGTCTGTGGAACCAGAACGGCTTGCTCGTGGGCCAGCTCTACGGCGGAACGTTCGGCTGCAACTGCACCGACTACTACGGTCGCTTCGATGTGAGTTACCCCTTCATCGACGACATCATCGGCACCTGCGGCCCCGTTCTTCAGGGGTACGACCCCAACCAGACCGTTCTCGCCGTGGATGGTGCCGTTCAAAGCATCAGCGGTGTGCCAGCCATCGTGTGCAACAGCAACGCCGTGGACGCGCAGGTCACCATCCGCAACGCCGGCACCGACCCGCTCACCAGCTTGGTGATCGCCTGGCAGGTCACGGGAGGCGCAGGTGGGCAACAACCTTGGAATGGGAACCTGAACCCCGGGGCCACCACCACCATCACGCTGCCAACACTCAACGTGGGAAGTGGCAGTCAGACCTTGACCATCACCGCCAGCCAGCCCAATGGCATCGCGGATCCGAACGCGCTCAACAACGTACGGACGGTCACCTTCACGGTAGCCTCACCGGCCACGATCGCGGACCTTTCCATCATCTTGGATGACTACGGTTCGGAGACCACATGGGAGGTCTTCGTCGCCAATACCGATGAGGTGCTCTTTACTGGAGGTCCGTACAGCGATGGTGCCGATGGCCAAGAGGAGAACAGCGAACTCTGCCTCGCCGAAGGCTGCTACACCTTCGTGATGTATGATGACGCGAACGATGGCATCTGCTGCGGCTATGGCGAAGGTTCGTACAGCATCAATGCCAGCGGCACCGTGCTGGTGGTCGGCGATGGTGAGTTCGGCGACGTCATCGATCACGACTTCTGCATCACCAGCACAGGCGTGGTGGAGCGTGGTTCCTCCGCCATGCACTTGCGCCCGAACCCGACGACAGGCCGTGTGGAATTGGTACTACCGGCAGGTTCCGGCATCAGTCAGGTGGAGATCTATGATGGTACCGGTCGGCGTGTGCTGCAGGAGCGGATCAACGGCCTAGGCGGTATTCCTGCGGTCGACATCACCGGCCAACCTGCAGGCATCTATCTGGTGAAAGTGATGACGGCGCAGAATACCTACACGGAACGTCTCGTGCTAAGGAACTGATCGGTCACGACCAGAACAGTGAACGCCCGGCATCGACCGGGCGTTCGTCATTCCGGGAGAGGAAGACACCCGCTCCATATCCGGGATCGGCAACGCCCCAACGGTCGGGAACGGGACAATGATGGGTCGTGGAACAGGTGATGTTGAATGGAGCACGCGCCCACCTACTTTTGATGCAAACACCAACCATGGCCAAGCGCAAGTCCACCCCAGTGAAGAAGGCCTCTCCCCGCACCAGTGGGAAATCGGCCGTTAAGAAGACCGCGAAGAAAGCGGTGAAAGCGGTGAAGAAAGCCGTCGTAGCGAAGAAGTCCGTCGCGAAACCGGCCGCGAAGAAGGTCGCCAAGAAAGCGGCCAAAGCCGCGAAGACCGCGAAGAAGGCGGTTTCGCGCCAGACCGGAAAAGTCGCGAAGAAGGCACAACGCTCTACCAAGAAAGCGGTGAAGCAGGTGAAGGCTTCGGCGAAGAAGACCGAACTCAAGGCCACGAAAGCCGTGAAGCAGGTGAAGGCCGCCGTGAAAAAGGCAGCCAGCAAACCAGCTCGCAAAGTGGCCAAGAAGAGCCCTGTGCGCAAAGTGGTGGTGAAAGCGATCGCTGCCGTGATGAATACCGTACAGGATGTGCGCGAAAAGGTGAACACCATGCTTGGTGACACCCCCGATGCCACGACCGCGTCCAGCGAAGGCTCGGAAAAGAAGGATTGATCACTCACCGGGCGTTCAGCAAAGCCCGAGGGACAACGGCTGTGGCGACATGCGGGCGGGGAGCTTCCCAGCCTGATGTCCCACGGCCGTTGCGCATTCGTACACCAGTCTACACGGAACTGCACACCTTTGCGCCATGCGCATCGTGGTGAACACCCGCCTGCTCCTGCCCGACAAGTTGGAAGGCATCGGCTGGTTCGAGCATGAGGTGTTGCAACGGATCGTTGCGGCGCACCCCGAGCACCACTTCATCTTCCTGTTCGATCGCCCTTTCGACAAGCGCTTCATCTACGCGGCCAACGTGGAAGGCGCGGTGCTGTTCCCACCTACGCGTCATCCCTTGCTCTACCGACTGTGGTTCGACTGGTTGCTCCCACGCAAGTTGAAAGCCCTGAAAGCGGATGCGTTCATCTCGCCCGACGGCTACCTGGCGCTGCACAGCACGGTGCCCACCTTGGCCGTGATGCACGACCTCAACTTCGAGCACTATCCCGAAGACCTCCCCAAGGCTTATCGGGACTACTACCGCGGCTACTTCCCCCGTTTCGCACGCCATGCGACACGGTTGGCCACGGTGAGCGAGTACTCCCGGCGCGACATCGCCAACACATATGGGGTGAACGAAAGCCGTATCGACGTGGTGTACAACGGCGTGGGTGCGGTGTTCAGACCGCTCACGGAAGAGGAGCGCAATGCCGCAACACAGGAATTCACCGGTGGGCATCCGTACCTCGTGTGTATCGGCTCGCTCAACCCGCGCAAGAACATCGCGCGACTGCTCCTCGCTTTCGATGAACTGGTGGAGCGGCACCGGTCGCCCATGCGGCTATTGGTGGTGGGCGAACGCATGTGGTGGGATGGGCGTATGGAGGATGCCTGGGAGAACATGCGCCACCAGGACCGTGTCATCTTCACCGGACGGCTGCAGCAGGATCGGTTGCACCGCGCGTTGGGTGGCGCCACTGCGCTGGCTTTCGTGAGCTACTTCGAAGGCTTCGGCATACCGGTGGCCGAAGCCATGCGGTGTGGTGTACCAGTGGTCGCCGCGGAAGCCACCAGCTTGCCTGAGATCGCCGGCGATGCGGCCCATTACTGCGATCCGTTCAGCGTGGAGGACATCACACGGGCCTTGTACGATGTGAGCACCGACCCCGAACTGCGCGCCACCTTGAGCGCTGCGGGCATCGAGCGATCGAAGCGGTACACGTGGGATCGATCGGCGGAAGCGCTGTGGGTTTCGTTCCAACGTATGGCTGCCGACGCCGGACTACACCGTTGATGCCATGAGCCGATTGGCCGCCTACCACACCAAAGGCTTGTTGGAAGCGGGCTGTGACGAAGCCGGCCGTGGCTGCCTCGCAGGCCCGGTGGTGGCTGCTGCGGTGATACTCCCTGCTCGCGCGCGCATCCCCGGCCTTGACGACAGCAAGAAGTTGACCGCCGCGAAACGCGAAGCCCTACGCCCGTTGATCGAAGCCCACGCTCTCGCCTGGGCCGTAGTGGCGGTTGAACCCGCAGAGATCGACACGCTCAACATCCTGCGTGCCTCCTTCGTGGCCATGCACCGCGCCTTGGATGCGTTGCACCAGCGGCCCCAGCACCTGTTGATCGACGGCAACCGCTTCATCCCCTACCGCGACATACCACACACCTGTTTTGTGAAGGGCGATGGACGCTTCCGAAGCATCGCTGCAGCCAGCATCCTGGCCAAGACCCACCGCGACGGATTGATGACGCGCTTGCACACTGAACATCCGGTATACAACTGGGCCATCAACAAAGGCTACCCCACGGAAGACCACCGCGAAGCCCTCAACCGGTTCGGCCCTTGCGTTCACCATCGGAAGAGTTTCCGGCTGAACTACGCGGAGCCGGAGTTGTTCTAAACCGCACACAAGGCGAAGGGCATAGGCAGTCCTCTGTCGGTGCGGTTGTACAAGTCCGAACGGACCGCCCCACATTCGACGCATTCGCATTACTGGGAACGTGGCTGGTATCCACACGCATCTGTGCAAAGCCCCCGTCCCATGCGGGAAAGCGCGCAAGGCACACCGGTACCTTTGAACATTGGCCATGCGTCGCCTACTCACCGTTCTCCTCTTGCTCGCCGTGTGCGGCGCCACCGCGTGGACCTTGTACCGCTGGAACAGCACGACCACTGCGCAGGCCGATGCCTGGTCCGTGATCCCCGAGCGCGCTGCGGTGATCATCGAAATACCGGATGCCTGGGTGACTTGGGATCGGTTCACGCACACCTCGCAGCACTGGTCCACCTTGGAACACCTGCCCGCGATGGCAGCGATCGGTCGCCTGATGGCGCAGACGACCGCTCGTGCGGAGAACGATGAGGCCCTCCGCGCAGCCATCTCTGAGGTGACCGTCATGGTGGCCTTGATGCGCACAGGCAAAGAGCAGGTCGATGTCCTTTTCGCTTGTGCGCCGCACGCGGTGGATGGTGTGCCCCTGCGCACGTTCGCTGAATTGCTGAAGATCGATGAAGCGGCCATCGGCACCTTGCAGCAAGGTGGTGTGGTCCAGTGCACACCAGACACCGCATTGGGCAGCCTCTCCATCGCGCAGCACGAAGGTGTTTGGCTGGTGGCATCCTCGCCGGCCATGATGGATGAAGTCCTGCTTCACACCAAGAGCGGTAATGACATCACCCGCGACCCTTTGGTGAAGGAAGCCATGAATACGCTCGGCGGTGGCGCCGAAGCGCACGTGCTCGTGAAACTGGAACGTGCAAAGAACCTGTTGCACACCTGGTGGCTACCGATGGCGGTCGACAAGTACGATCCGCCAACCGGGTGGGTGGCCTTGGATGTGAGCGCTCGGCCAGACGCCTTCCTGCTGAGCGGTCTGATCCTTCCGGATACGGCGCACACGATGCTCACCACCATCAACGCGCAAGGCACCGGTCGAAACGACCTGGGACGTTGGTTACCGGTGGAGGTCTCCGCTTGGGACGTGCAACAGGTGAGCGACGGCGAAGCCTACCTGCGTGCCAGTGGCACGGCCAGTGACAGTGCCATCACCACCCTCGCACCGTATTTATTCAATTGGGTCAACGGCAGCTTCGGTCTGGCGCATGGCAGCGATACGACGAGGAACAGTGCACGTGAATGGGCGCTCTTCCAAACGGGCGATCCGGAAGGCGCTGCCGCTGAACTACGCAGGCTTTGTCCCGATGGCATCACTTGCGACACGTTGAACCATCGCGGCATCCGCATGACCCGCCTACCGGTGGCGAACGCCTATGAACGTTTGCTCGGTGAAGCCTACGCTGGATTCGATCAGCCGTGGTGGAGCGTGTTGGGCGACGTGGTGGTGGTGGCTCCACAAGCCGATGTGTTACGGACCGCCATCGATGCCTGGAACGACGGACGTACACTCGCAGAGGACGCGCGCACCAGTGCGTGGACCGAACGTATCGCCTCCTCGGCCGGCAGGACCTTGCGTTGGGACATCGCGCGCCACTGGCCGCATTTCGCAGCGGATATGAAACCCTCAGCGGCTGAAGCATACCTACGCGAACAGCTCACCTGGCAGCGCTTCGGAGGGCTGGCCATACAGCTATCGCCGGCGGTACACGGCCGCACGCACATCACCATCGGTCTGGAGCATGCACCGGTGGAAGCGCGCAGCAACGGGGTCCATTGGAGCACGCCGATCCCTCCTGGTGTTACGCGCAGACCGGACATCCTCCTGAACCACACGAACGGCACACGCGAAGTACTCGTGCAGGATGGCGACCATCGGATCCACCTCCTCGGCTCCTCCGGCAAATTGCTATGGCATCATGACCTCGAAGGACCGATCCTGGGTGAGGTACATCAGGTGGATCGTTTCAAGAACGGCAAATTGCAACTGCTCTTCAACACCGCGGATCGTATCCATTTGATCGATCGCAACGGCAAGGATGTCGGCGGCTTCCCGATCGAGCTGCCGGCGAAGGCCACCGCACCGCTCGCCGTATTCGACTACGAGAACACGAAAGAATACCGCGTAGTGCTTGGCTTATCCGACGGGCGTATCGTGAACTACGGCATGGACGGCGCAGCCACCACGGGTTGGGAGACCCCACGCTTGAACGGCCCGATCACCAACGCTATGCACCATTTGCGCATCAAGAACAAGGACTATCTCGTGGCCTTCGATGGAAGTGGACCGATCAAGGTGTTCGACAGGCGCGGCAGCGAACGGGAACGCACCAGTCTTGATCTCGGCGATGGTGCACGTGTGCTTGGTGTTTCACCCGGCCTGGAATGGAGCAATACACAGGTGATCTGGGCCGATACGTCGGGGGCGGTGTACCAGGCAACGCTCAACGGAACACGCCAGGCGCTCAGCGGACCGGGCATCAACCTTCTTGGTGATGCGGCGGATGACGGACTACATGACATGGTACGGGTGAAGAGCGATAGTGTGATCATCAGCCATGGTGGAAAAGAGGTGTGGTCGCGTTCGTTCGGCGCTGCGGTCCATGCGGATGTACACCGCTACACGCTTTCCTCGGGCACCGTGTATGGTATTCTATTCCCGGAACGCGAACAACTCACCCTGGTGGATGCGACGGGCCGCGAGATCGATGGACTTCCCGTGCGCGGCAACACACCGTGCCGCATCGCCGACCTGGACCTCGATGGCACCTTGGAACTGGTGACCGTGACCGCCGACGGCCATGTGGTGGCTTATGACGTGCTTGCGGGCCGTGCGAAGTGAGGGAACGTACCGCATAGCGGAAAGGTGCCCTAGTTTTGTCCGCTCTCCTTCGCCAGGGGTGGCGATCCACACCCCGGCCGCATGAAACAAGCCCTTCTCCGCACCGCGTTACGCAAGGAAGTGGTCGGGCTCGCCCGCCTGACGGTCATCATCCTGGCGGT
>JAEUTC010000200.1 GCA_016787985.1 Flavobacteriales bacterium
AGTAGTACTCGCGCGTGGCCTCTGAGTCGTGGTCGCCGAACACCATCTGGTTCCGGTTGTCCAAGTAGAGGAATTGCAGGGTGTTGATCAACGTGGTCTTGCCCGCGTTGTTCGGCCCTACGAGTTGCAGCGAATCGCTCAATTCCACTTCGGCGTAATCGTAGCTGCCGCTGCGTATGGCGATGAGTTTGGTGGGTCCTAGTTGCATGTGAACTCAATTAACCGCAGAGGGCACAGAGGACGCAGAGAATGCAATGCTTCACTGGTTCTGTTGGGGCCGTTCCTTGGTCGTGCTATCTGTTTAAGGTCTCTTGGTTTTTTCCTCTGCGCTCTCTGCACCTCTGCGGTTCCCCGCATTCGGCGCTAGGGCAGCGAGTGCTATTAGTTCAACTCCGGGTCGATCGCCTTCTTCTCCGGTGGTCCACCATCCAATACGCCACGGGTCTCTTGCTCGGCGGCCTGGCTGATCTCCTGGCACTTGTCGAACACGCGGTGGAAGGGACGGAGGAAACGGAACGTGTCGTCCGGGAAGTACTCCACCCACCCGTAATTCACCATACGGCGTACGAGCTTCCGCAGCGCGGTCTCATCCTCGATCTCCACGGCCCGCAAGTGCGCTTTGTAGCGGTCGGTCTGCAGGTGGGGTAGCCCGGCGATGCTGAAGCGCTCCGTCAGCAGGTATTCCTCCACCGGCTTGCCGTCGTTGGCCGTGGCTTCGATCAGGATGAAGCTGAACACTGCGATGCCGGCCAGCGAACTCGATGGTGGCGTGTTCTCCGCTTCTTCCTTGTGCAGGTAGAAGAAGTCGCGCGGATGCCGGATCAGGTTCAAGCCCAGTGGCTCGAAGTAGGTCTTGTACGCTTCGTAATTTTCGGCCAACGCGCTGTGCAAGGTGCCTTGCTCGTGGGTGATGTACGAGCCTTGCCGGAGCTTGTCGAAGATCTCCTTCAACTGGGGAAGGGCGGGAGTGGTCGTTTCCGTGGTCATGCGCGGGTGATGGAGATGGTCGATACTTCAAGCACGCCATCGCGCGTGCGGTATTGTTTCTGTTTCCCTCCTTTGAACTGTACGTCCATGGTGGGGTCGAAGAGCAGGCGGCTCAATCCGAGCAACATGTCGCTGGTGCCTTTTTCAGGGAAGGTCCCGGTGATCCAGGCCGTGAGGTCCTTCACCGGAAGTTCCTCGCGCAGGTCCGTGGCCAGGCCGTTCAACCACAACAAGCGCACGTAATCCGGTGGTGTGTCGCCGTTCTCCTCCATGCTCAACACCGGCGGTGGCGTGGGTGGGTGGCTGATCACTTCGTTGATCACGTGGCGTAGTACGGCATCCGTCGGCGGACACTCTATGCCCGCACGGTCGGCCTGTACCATGTAGTTCACCACCCAATCGTCCTGCTTCATCTGGCGCAAGCGACCAAGTGCAAGCGTGGCACCGTGCGCGATGGCGCTGGCCCGGCGCAACACGTCGTACAACGGTTGCAGCTCACGGCGGCTCTCGTTCAAGGTATGGATGGAACGGCGGCGCAACGCACGGATCTGCCGCTCGTTACGGGCGATCATGCCCATCTCCACATAAACGCCTTGCTCACGCGCGGCGCGCAAGGCGAGGTCGGTCTCGTCCAGCACGCTCACCAGCAGGCCGTCCACACGGACGATCTCCACCAGCGGATGCACGTACTGGTCCATCAGGCCCACGATGCGTAGGTAGCGCTCACGCACGCTCACACTGGTGCGGTCGGCCTTGTACCGGGCCACTTCGCTCATCACCGCGCGGTGCGTGGCATCCAGATCGTCCTGCATACGGCGCAGGGTGTGGTCCACTTCATTGGTGGCCATGGCCACGCTCAACGCATCACCGGCCTCGATGCCGATCACGATCCGCTTCCGCGCGCTTTCCAACGCCGCGATGTACCCCTGGATGATCTCCGGGCTCGTGGGCACCGCATCGTTGTAGAGGTAGTTGATCAGTTGCAGCAGCGGCTGCGCCATCACATAATGCGCGCTGCCTTCTTCCAGCGGCACGAGGATCTGCAGCTCCAACAGGCGCTGCCAAGTGGTCTCCGGCTGTTCCGATACCGAGTCGCTGAAGGTGCGGATGAGCTGGCGCACCTGCGCTTCGCTCACATCACCGGGTTTCACGGCGATGGCG
>JAEUTC010000245.1 GCA_016787985.1 Flavobacteriales bacterium
CAAGCGCCCAGCTTTCGCTACTAGCAACTGTCCAGGCGCAATCCCCAGCGGGATCCATTGCACGCCGGACACGATCACCGGGGCTTCCACAACAACACTTGAAAAGGTGTGTTCAGGGACAATGGCCTGAGCGTACCGCACCCATCCCGCGTAGGGATCATTCCTGCGCATATCCGTATGGAACGTACCACGTTCAACGACTTGGGGCTCATCGAGCCCATTCTGAAAGCCCTCGCGACCGAAGGCTACACCCACCCTACCCCGATCCAGGCACAAGCCATACCGCACCTGATCAAAGGGCGCGACCTGCTGGGCTGCGCCCAGACCGGAACGGGTAAGACCGCCGCCTTCGCGATCCCCATCCTGCAAGAGTTGCAGGGAAAGGAAGCGAAGAGCAAACGCGCCATCCGCACCTTGATCCTCACGCCTACCCGCGAACTGGCCATCCAGATCGGTGAAAGCTTCACCGCCTACGGCCGTAACCTTCAACTGCGCCATACGGTCATCTTCGGTGGTGTAGGCCAGAAACCGCAGACCGATGCGTTGCACCGTGGTGTTGATATCGTGGTGGCCACACCGGGCCGCTTGCTCGACCTGATGCAGCAGGGCTTCGTCCACCTCAACGACCTCGAGATCTTCGTATTGGACGAGGCGGACCGCATGTTGGACATGGGCTTCATCCACGATGTGAAGAAGGTGATCGCCAAGTTGCCACAGAAGCGCCAGACGCTCTTCTTCAGCGCTACCATGCCGCCTGAGATCGCCAAGTTGGCCAACAGCATCCTCACCGATCCCATCAAGGTGGAAGTCGCACCGGTGAGCAGCACCGCAGACACCATCGACCAAAGCATCTTCTTCGTGGACCGCACGGACAAGAACAAGTTGCTGTTGCACCTGCTGGAAGGCAGCACTATCCGCGAGGCCCTCGTGTTCACCCGCACCAAGCACGGTGCGAACAAGGTGGCCAAAGTGCTCACCCAAGCGGGTTACGCGGCCGAGGCCATCCATGGCAACAAGAGCCAGAGCGCGCGCCAGAGTGCGTTGAAAGGCTTCAAGGAAGGCAAACTACGCGCGCTGGTCGCGACCGACATCGCGGCCCGTGGCATCGACATCGATGGCCTCACGCACGTCATCAACTTCGACCTGCCGAACGTACCGGAGACCTATGTACACCGTATCGGCCGCACGGGTCGGGCAGGCGCATCGGGCAAAGCCCTCTCCTTCTGCGATCACGAGGAGAAAGAGTACCTGCGCGACATCACCCGGTTGATCAAGCGCGACATTCCGGTGGTGGCCGAGCATCCGTTCGTGATGGTGGGTGGCCCTAAGAAAGCCGAGCCCGAAGTGCGTGAACCCCGTCAACCACGGGGTCCCGGCCGTGGCGGTCGCCAAGGACAGGGTGCTCGTCCTGCTCAGAACGGCGAAGCCCAAGGTCGCAGCGAAGGCCAACGCAGCAGCGGCCCACGAAGCAACGGACCCCGTCGCGATGACCGCGGACCACGTGCGCCACGCGAGCAACGAACGGAGCAACCGCGCGCAGAAAGGCCTGTTGGCATGGATCGATCGCGCAATGAGCGTCCCGCACGTCGCGAAGGCGAACAACAGGGCCGTCGTCAGCAGGGTCAGCGCCAAGGCCGTCCGCAGGATCAGCGCCAGCCTCGCCAAGGCGAACAGGGGCGCGAAGAACGGTCAACACGACCACAAGGCGAGCGCAACCCTGCCCGCAATGAGCGTGGACCTCGCCGTGAGGACAAACCCCGCGAACAGCGCGCACCGCAGGAACGCAAGCCCAACCCGGCCAAGCCGGACTATGCGGCCATGACGAAGGAACTCTTCGGCGAGGAAGCGGAACGCAACGCCAAGAAGGACCAGGCCGAGAAGAAGAAGGGCTTGCTGGGGCGTCTCTTCGGACGGTAGATCGCTCACCGAGAAAAGAAAAGGCCGGGGTTCGCTCCGGCCTTTTACATTCCTAAGGTGGGATCAAGCGCGCACCGCGACCGGCTCCTGGTCCGTCCGCGTGGGCGATCCGAACTTTCCGCTGGCCCGCAGCTCCTCCTGCAATTGGTGGCTTGTCTTGCCGGTACCATCATGGCGCCAGCCGGGGGGGCCGAAGATGTACATCAGCTTGTTCTTCAGGCCAGGTGCTTGTTTCACATCGCGCCAGATCTCCTGGAACTCGAAGAGGTTGTGGGTCACCGGGTTGTAGGTACCCGGATCGTGGCTGATGCCGAACTTGGGAACGATGCCCTTGATGGGCTTCTGCCACGTGTTGTAGAGCCGATCCCAGAAAGTGAAGATGCCTCCATGGTTGCGGTCCAGGTACTCCGTGTTACAGCTATGGTGCACCACATGCACGTAGGATGAGTTGAAGATGTTCTCCAACCAGCCGTAGGACGGGATGAGCTGCGAGTGCAGGGTGAACTGGTAGAACGCATTGATGATCAAGCAGGTGGCGATCATGATGGGCTCGAAGCCGAGCAGCGGCATCCACAGCCAGTAGATCGGTTTCACCAGGGTGATGAACCACCCGTTCCGAATGCTGATCGTGAGGTTGTACATCTTGCCGCTATGGTGTGGGAGGTGGGCCGCCCACAGGATCCGCACATTGTGCGCCAAGCGATGGTGCCAGTAGAAGTTGTGATCGTCCGCAATGGCGCAGAGGATCCAGATGTACCACGCGAACCCCAAGGTGGAATAGCCGAGGTATTGTTCGCGGAAGGGTTCGGCCCAAGCGAAAAGGAACATGTACAAGGTGATCTCGAACACGTTGGTGATCACGCGGATGACCGTGGCGCCTAAGCCGATCGCGAAGCCGGCAAGGCTCTCCTTCAGGTCGAAAAGGTGCTTGGCATTGAAATACTCCATCACGATGAGCACGAGGAACACCGGATACACGTATTTGATACCGATGCCTTCTACAGCGAGATCCGGAAGTTGGGCCTTCATGTCCAGCCAAGCCTGGATCGGATTGAAACTCATGAGCATGCTTCGAGGGGGAACTTGAGGAAGAGGCCAAATGTACCCCACACGGCGAAAGCCTCGCTCAGCGATCATCCCACGATCATCTTTGTGGCATGACCAAGCTCTCCGCGTTCCTATTTGTCGCCGCTGGCCCATTGGCCGCTCAGCCGCTGATCAACGGGCCCATGACCGGGCCGCCCGACCTGATGGAGGTCACTGTTTGGGCCCAATGCCCGGGTGGTTGTTCCGCCGCTATCACCTATTGGCCATCACTGGATCCGGCGAAACGCACCACCACACGTACGTTCACTTCGGATGCCGATCGTGCGCACGCCATGGACTTCCGGCTTGGTCCTTTGCTTCCCGGCACGGAATACCGGTATGTGCTCCACAGCACGACGGGAGCTGAGGAGCGCCACGACACGCTCTCCTTCCGCACACAAACGCTGTGGAAGTTCCGCACGGACCCACCGCCCTTCAAAGTGGCCCTGGGTAGCTGTACCTACATCAACGAAGCGGCATACGACCGACCAGGGCGCGCCTATGGCGATACTTACGGCATCTTCAACAGCATAGCGGATCAGAAGCCGGATCTGATGCTGTGGTTAGGAGACAACGTATACCTGCGCGAACCGGATTGGGGTAGTTGGAGCGGCTTCATGCATCGCTACACGCATACGCGCTCCACGCCAGAGTTGCAGCGTCTGTTGCGTAGCACGGCCCATGCAGCCATCTGGGACGATCACGACTTCGGCCCCAACGATGGCGATGGCTCCTTCGTGGGTTCGGACATGGCCCGCAAGGCCTTCGATCTGTTCTGGCCCAACCCGAGCAACAGCGTACCGGGTGTTGAAGGCACCACCAGCATGTTCAGCTACTACGACGTGGACTTCTTCCTGATGGACGACCGGACCTTCCGTGTGGCGGCCGACATGCGCACCAGCGAGCCCGCAGTGCTCGGCAACGCGCAGCTGGACTGGCTCATCCGGGCGCTGAAGTACAGCGATGCCAGCTTCAAGTGCGTGGCGGTAGGCGGCCAGGTGCTCAATACGAGCGCGGTCTACGAGAATTACAGCACGGTGCCGAAAGAACGCGAGGAGCTGCTGCGGAGGATCGAGGAGGAAGGCATCAAGGGTGTGGTCTTCCTGACCGGCGACCGCCACTTCACCGAATTGAGCGCGTTGAAATTGAAGGACGGACGCACCATATACGACCTTACCACCTCGCCGCTCACCTCAGGACCTTACGCACCGAAAGAGGAGAACACGCTTCGGGTGGAGGGCACGGTGGTCGCGCAACGCAACTTCAGCACGATAGAGGTATCGGGGGCCAAAGGAGCGCGCACGATGACGGTCCGCGTATTCGACGCTACGGGCAAGCCGCTTTGGGACCGGATCATCGCCCAGGATCAGTAGGTCCCGTAACGGACCAATTCGCTCAGTGGAAGCCTTACGCTGCGTCGGGATTCCCGCTCGCGCAGGTTCTCGGGAAGCTGGTCAGCCTCGCCTGGGAAGCCTAGCACGAGCACAGATACGATATCCAGATCCTCCGGCACATTGAATGCCGTTCGGGCCGCTTCAGCATTGAAACCACCAAGGATGTGCACGCCCATACCCAACGCCGTGGCCTGCGCGGTGAAGTGGGCCGTGGCCAAGCCAAGGTCGTGGCGTGCGTGGTGGTTGACCTGTCCGTTGCGGCTCAACGTGCGCTGCACCATGGCCAGGATGAGCACCGGAGCCTTATCGCCCCAGATCCGATTACTGGGGTTCAAGGTCTCCAGCAGTTGCGCATGGGCATCCCCTCCGCGGCGGGTCACCACGAAGCGCCACGGCTGTTCGTTCATGCTGCTGGGTGCCCAGCGCGCCGCCTCCAGCACCAATTCGAGCTCCTGGTCCGACACTTCCCGCGCACTGAACGCACGCGGACTGAACCGGTTGTTCAGCACCTCGCTCAATTCGAGTTCCGATCGCCGAGTGGCCTCGTGGATCATCGGGCGGTCACATCGAAGGTGAGGTCCACCTGATCGGCGATGGCTTTGTCGCCGATCTCCGGAAAGAAGGCACCCGAGCGGTATTTGATGTCGTATTGGGTGCGATCGAAGGTGAATGAAGCCGCAGAACGGGCCACGTCACCTTCCTGCCAGAAAATGCAGGTGAACGCATTCGGCTTGGTGATGCCTTTGATGGTCAGGTCACCAGAAACGCGGTAGTTCGGTTTTCCCGGTGTGGCCCCTTCGATGGGTTCAACCTTGGTGGAGGTGAAGGTGGCCATCGGGTGGTTCTCCACATCGAAGAAATCGGTGCCCTTCAAGTGCCCCACGAACTTCGCATTCGTGCCTTCGTTCTCGATGTCGATGCACGTGATCGTGGTCATGTCGATGATGACCTCAGCAGCCACGAGCACACCATCCTTGAGGGTGATGGAGCCTCCCTTGACCGCTACGCGCCCGGTGTGATCACCGGTCATTTTGGAAGCCGTCCAGAGCAACTTGCTCTCGGAAGGCACGATGGGCTTCGGGGTTTGCCCTTGTACGCTGAGCGATAAACAGGCGGTGAGGATCAGGAGCAGGTTCTTCATGTGGCGTGGGCTGAAAACGGTGAGTAGAACAACGGAAGGGCGGAACGGTTCATTCGCGCCAGGCATCCAGCAGGCGGTTCAACTGCGCGGCTTCCTCCGCTGTGAGCCGAGCAAGCCGCCCTTGGTCGAGCGCTTTGGTGCGGGAGTCGATCTCCTCCAACATCTGCAGCCCCTTGGGACTGATGCGCACGTAGACCACGCGGCGGTCATCCTCACACCGCTCGCGCTCCACCAATCCTTTGGCGATGAGTTTGTCGGTGAGGCGAGTGGCGTTGGGTGCCCGGTCGATCATGCGCTCTTTCACACAGTGCATGTTCACACGGTCCTTCGCGCCGCGGAGGATGCGCAGGATGTTGTATTGCTGCGGGCTGATGCCGAACGGCTTGAACAGTTCTACCTGGCGGTTCCGGAACCACCCGGCAGTGAACATCACGTTCAGCATGGCTTTGTGCTGCTCGCTCTCGAAGCGGCTTTTCAACTCTTCATCGATCCGTGCCATGGAGGGGTCAAAGTTAAGTGTATCATTCCCCATGGAAAATTTCTGGTTCATCCTCTTCCTGGGCAGGTTCGGTAAATTCGTGCCCTTCGTCATGCGCCACACCTTCCCTCTCGCCGCCGCTTTCGTCCTGTTGAGCTGCTCCTCTGCGGAAGCTCCTGAAACGACCGCCACGACCGAGGTCCCCACTGGGCCGACTTCCAGCACCGCCGCTCAGCCGGCCAGCACCGCCGAGCGCGACAGCTGGCAGAAGCCGCAGGAAGTGTTCATACTCATGGGCAACGACCTGCGCGGAAAGCTGATCGCGGATCTGGCAGCAGGCGACGGGTACTTCACCTTCAAGATGATCGAAGTGGGCGCGAACGTCATCGCCATCAGCGATGACCAGCGGGAACTCGATGCGATCGAAGCGCGCAAGAAGGAGATGAAATTGGGGGATGATCGGTTGCGCACCCGCCTTTCACCCAAAGGCGATCCGGGCTTGGCTCCTGAAGAGGTGGATGCCTGCATTCTCGTGCATTCTTATGTGAGCATTCCGGACAAGAAGGCCTACTTGACCAAGGTGTTCGAGGGCACCCGCCATCCGCGTGCGCTCTTCATCCTGGAATGGCTGAACACGGAGACGCCCATGGGCCCGCCAATGACGGATCGCATCTCCAGCGAGCGGATCATGGATGATATCGGCTTGGCTGGCTACACCGATGTGGGGGCCTATTCTGCCAAGATCCCGCATCAGGCTTTCATCTTCGCCTCTTACCAGACCGACCTTCCGGAGGATCTGACACCGGAGCAGATGATGCAACTACAGCAAGGCCAATAGACCTGGCTCAGCGGGCGATCCACTTCTCGTCCTCCCCGGGGAGTCTTTGCACGCCCTTGTACGGTATGAACAAATTGGCCCAAAGGGCTTTCGACCACGCGTACAGCACCGGTGCGAGCACGACCAAGGCACCGAGTACCCAGAAGAGCCGTGTGGTTTGGGACGAACTAGGGACCAGCACGCCCACAGCGATGTAGACGGCCACTGATTGCGCCACGGCCAAGGCATAGGAGACATACATGCCGCCGTAATAGAAGCCAGGTTCCGGTTCGTATTTCCGGTGACAAACGGAGCACTCCTTCAACAGGTCTCCCACCACGGAAAGGTCGTAGGGGTTGCGTGAAACAAGGAACTCTCCTTCGTGGCAATGCGGGCACTTGCGGTTGATGATGCTATACAGCTTGGTGCCCTTCTTCAACATGCGGCGAAGGTAGCCCTTAGCGGATCTCAGGGTTTGAGCTTATCCGCGAAGACCTTGCGGAACTTGTCCAGCTTTGGTCGGATCACCATCTGGCAGTAGCCTTGTTCACCGTTCAGCGCGTAGTAGTTCTGGTGGTAGTCTTCCGCCGCATAGAACGTCGATGCCGGTACTATCTCGGTGACGATGGGACCACGGAACGCTCCGCTGGCATCCAGCTTCGCTTTGTACGCTTCGGCGATGCGACGCTGTTCATCGGTGTGATGGAAAATGGCCGATCGGTATTGTGTGCCCACGTCCGCACCTTGGCGGTTCAAGGTGGTCGGGTCGTGCGTTTGCCAGAACACCTCAAGGATCTCATCGAAGCTGATCTCCTTGGCATCGTAGACCAATTGGGCCACTTCCGCGTGACCGGTGGTACCGTTGCACACTTCGCGGTAGCTGGGGTTCTTCACGTGGCCACCCATGTAGCCACTGGTCACGCTCTTCACCCCTTTCAGTTCGATGAAGACGGCTTCCACGCACCAGAAGCATCCGGCGCCGAGGGTGATCGTGTCCAATGTGGCGGTGTTCGTGGGTACCATGTCGTCGTAAGAGGTGATCGGGGTTGTTTGTGCGCTTCCGCCTTCACACGCCGCGAAGGCCATTACCAGGAAAGGGATCGCGAAGTTCTTCATCGTTCTGTGGAACACGTGATGGGTCGGCTTGTTCATCGTACCTGTAGGTCGCCGGGCAAAGCCGGACCTGACAGCGTTCAGCCAGCGATGGCCGCGCCCAAAGCTCTTCCGATGCGCTCCACCACCCCCACCACCAAGGCGTTGCCCATGAAAAAGGCCCGCCAGGTATCGCTCACCCCAGCGGTATGGTCATCGGGGAACATGTTCAGGCGCTCCAGTTCTATCGGGGTGAGTCGGCGATAGCGTTTGCCGTCCGTACACACGACATGCTTGAAGCGCGAGGCACCTCGCCCCCCCTCCCCGGTGATGATGGTGCGCGAAGGTCTGTCCAATGGGTCAGGGAAGACCATGGCCCCTTCGGAGTACGCATAGCGATGGCCATTCGCGCTGGAGCGCGCCTCGCTTTTCGCTCCTTTCAGGTACTTCCACGCCGGCAGGTCCTTCTTGGGGATGAAGTATTCCGCAGGCACTTGTTCCATCGGCAACAAGTGATCACCCAATCGAGCCATTTCGCCAGTGAAAGCCGCATCCACGGGCCCGG
The DNA here is from genome assembly GCA_016787985.1 of Flavobacteriales bacterium. Lineage (GTDB taxonomy): Bacteria > Bacteroidota > Bacteroidia > Flavobacteriales_F > PHOS-HE28 > PHOS-HE28. The sequence continues at coordinate 8,491 of JAEUTC010000245.1, forward strand.
TGAACACCACACCCTCCACCATGACACCAGCGTTCTTGAAGGGTGTTCGCCCTTTGCGTTCGCCGAACTCGCGCGTGAGTTCGTCCAATCCAGATGCGATACTGAATTGCACCATCGGGCCAGCAAGTTCAGCGGGGAAGGCTTCCGCGAGGGTGCCATCCAGGGTCATCCAGTCGGCCGGCACCGACTTTCGCAATGCCTTGTAGCGGTCGGTGCTTTTGTGATAGCCCAGTAGGAAAACACGTCGGCGTCGCTGCGGCATACCATACTCCGCCGCGTTGATCACGCGCCATTCCACCGCGTAGCCCAGTTGGTCCAAGGAACGGAGCATCACTGCCAGGTCCCTACCGCGTTGGCCCACCGGTGAGCCGAGGAGCCGATCCACGTTCTCCAAGAGCAGGTAAGCGGGCTTCTTCTTCTTCTCGGTGAGGATCCTGTGGATCTGCCACCAAAGCACACCCTTCTTACCCTGAAGGCCGTGGCTATTCTTCAAGGTGCTGGCCACGGAATAATCCTGGCAAGGGAATCCGCCAACGAGCAGGTCATGATCGGCGATCTCCTTGGCAGCCACGGTGGCGATATCCTTGTTGCTATGGTGTACTGCACCGAAACGAGCCACGTACACCTCTGAAGCGTGCTGCTTGCGCTTTGCCGGCTCCCACTGGTTGCTGAAGACCACTTCGTAGCGAACGGGACCGTTGGAAGCGCGCTCTAGGCCTAGCCTGAAACCACCAACGCCGGCGAATAGCTCCGCCACGCGGATCACCTGCTTCGCCTTCCGTTTTGCCATTGCGGGCCGAACTTAGTACCGCGCTGGAACGCCGTTCTTCAAGAAACTGGACCATACGTCAACGATGCGATGTGAAGAGCGAGCGTTAATTTCGCGTCGTATCGCGGGAGTAGCTCAGTTGGTAGAGCGTCAGCTTCCCAAGCTGAAAGTCGCGGGTTCGAGTCCCGTTTCCCGCTCTGAATGAAGGTGGCTTGGAGGCCACCTTCTTCCGTTCGGTGGGTTCGAGATGGGCGGTAGGGCCTTAACCTATATTTGACCGACCCTTAACACGTACCGTCCTGCTTGGGCGGACCTTTGCACCGCAACATGAGCGAGAACATGGCAGGAACACTGGTGCAGAAGGTGCTGTTGGTGGACGACGAACCGGATATCGTGGAGCTGCTGCGGTATAACCTGGAGCGTGAAGGCTATGCCGTCCAGACCGCCTTGAATGGCAAAGACGCCTTGAAGGCCGCCAAGAGCAATAGACCGGACCTGATCGTGTTGGACATCATGATGCCGGGTATGGATGGAGTTGAAGTGTGCATGCAATTGCGCCAGTTACCGGAGTTCAAGAACACGGTGATCACCTTCCTGACGGCCCGTGGGGAGGATTACTCGCAGATCGCAGGCTTCGATGCCGGTGCTGATGACTACATCACCAAGCCCGTGCGACCGAAGGTGTTCGTGAGCAAGGTGAAAGCCCTCTTGAAGCGCAGTGGTGCTGACCGTCCGGAAGGCCGTATTCTCGAATCGAATGGCGTGAAAGTTGACCTCGAGCGCGTGATGGTCTACGTGGGCGATCAGGAACTACAATTGCCAAAGAAGGAATTCGAATTGCTGGTGCTCTTGATCGGCAAGCCGGGCAAAGTATTCAAGCGGGACGAGATCTACAGCCAGATCTGGGGCAACGAACTTTTCGTAGGTGATCGCACCATCGACGTCCATATCCGCAAGTTGCGCGAGAAGATCGGCGAGGACCGGATCAAGACCATCAAAGGCATCGGCTACAAGTTCGACGCGTAGGCTACCTGAACCCGGTTATATTTGCCGCCCCTTGCAGCGCTTACCCGAGCTGCTTGGTGGATCATTCGGGGTGTAGCGCAGCCCGGTTAGCGCGCGTCGTTCGGGACGACGAGGTCGGAGGTTCGAATCCTCTCACCCCGACCAGACCAAGCCCTGGTGACCAAGTCACCGGGGCTTTTTCATGCCCGACCGAGCCAAGCGCAGCTTGAGCGAGGACGGGTATGAAAAAGCCCCACGATGCGAAGCAGCGTCAAGGCTTGTGTATGAGACCTCCCCCCTCAGGAAAGGCCGTCTTCGGCCGATCCGCACTACCCGACCAAGGAACGCGCCATGGGGTACCGGGCCATCTCCAGCGCAGCACGTCAGGGTAGTGAACGACAGGAATCTAGGTCGTAGATGCTTGAACATCAGTGCATTGAGCGAACTACAGAAGCCCTACTGCCACTCCGTTCCCTCCCATTTTCCTACCGGACCTTGTAAAAAGCTGTAAAACGCTGATCGAAGAGGCATCCATTGGCAACCGGGCAACGTCTATCAAGCGGAACCAGATGTCACGCTCCTACAAAATAGCATTGATCCTTAAGAGCAAGAGCAGTTTGCCGGTGTACAAGGACCTGGCGAAGCTGAGCGACCGTGAATTGGATGAGCATGTGCGGACCATGATCCGGCGGATGCGCGCCAACGAGAGCTCGGTGATCGCACGCATGGTGCTTCGGCAGCCCACCTTCAGTTTGAACTGAGGTCGGTAATGCGCTCTTGACTGTTGGAAGATGCCTGCTGGCAGCGCCAAGGCATCGCCGGAGCCCTTTATATTTGCCGCGTCAATCCAACGTCATGAGCGATCACCATTTCGAAGGCCATTTCCCGGAAGAAGCTGAACAGAACGAGATCGGCGGTCCTGTGCTCGTGGGCATCGGCACGCTGGTGATGATCGTCCTGTTGATCTGGGCGCTCGGCTAGTTCAAGCCTTCTCCTCCTTCTTCAGGTCGCCAGCGCGGCCTAAGTACTCGTCTCTTCGGACGAGCATGAACCAATTCTCTCCGAGTTCAAGGTAGCCGTGTTCGAAACAGAACACGTAGTTGTTACCGGCCTTGGTGCGGTGGGTGTTGGTGTGGTACATGAAGCTGTACCCCTTCTCCAGCAACCGGTCGCGGTGCACCTTGGTCTTCCCATCCGCACCGGTATTCAACTCCGATAGTACACGTCTGTTACGTTTCAACGCGTTCACCACGTTGCGCACATAGTTGATGGGCGCATTGTTGGCGTGGTAGTGGTACAAGTTGCGGCAGGCATCCGAACAGAACCGCTTATCGGTACGCCCCAGGATCTTCTCTCCGCATTCCAAGCAGACCTTCTCGGCAGTGGCTGGCATAGCCCGAAAGTAAGCGCACTTTTCAGAACGGCGTGTAGAAGAACAACGGCACCGCGCACGTGTTATCCAGCACCTATCTTGTGGGAACACCCATGCCGAGTTTATTGTCATTCTCGCCCCAAGGCATCTATTGCGAGCAGGCCGGTGTACACATCGACCCTTGGCGAGGCGTGGATCGCGCCATCATCACACATGCGCACAGCGACCATGCCCGCGGCGGGAGCCGGCATTATCTCGCCCACCCCACCACCAAACAGTTGATGCATGCGCGCATCGGAAAGGACTTGGACATTGAAACGCTTTGGCCTGGACAAGCAGGCACGATCAATGGGGTGAAGTTCTCCTTGCATCCGGCTGGTCACATCCCTGGAAGCATGCAGGTGCGCGTGGAATACAAGGGTGAAGTATGGGTGGCCACCGGTGATCATAAGCGCCGGAAGGACGGCATCAGCGAGCCTTACGAGCCGGTGCGTTGCCACACCTTCATCACCGAGTGCACGTTCGGATTACCGATCTACCGTTGGAAGGACCCGGCCAGCATCTTCGAGGACATCAACGCGTGGTGGCGCACGAACGCCGCTAATGGTGTATGCAGCGTGCTGAGCGCATATAGTTTGGGGAAAGCGCAACGTGTGCTATGCGGTGTGGACCCTAGTATCGGTCCGGTATTGGTGCATGGGGCCGTGGCCAATATGAACACGGTGTTGGAAGGTTGTGGCTTGCGGCTTCCGCGCTGGGAGCAGATAACGGCGGACACCCCGAAGGAGCGCTTCCGGAACGCGCTGGTGATCACCCCGGGCAGTGCCATCGGCACACCGTGGACCAACAAGATGCGGCCCTATTCCACTGCTATGGCCAGTGGGTGGATGCAGCTGCGCGGTTGGCGTCGGCGCGGGAATCTGGACACGGGTTTCGTCCTGAGCGACCATGCGGATTGGCCAGCACTGTTGCAAGCCGTGGAAGAGACCGGGGCGGAACGCATCATCGCCACACACGGGTACACCGATGTGTTCAGCCAATACCTGCGGAGCATCGGGTACGATGCGGTAGCGGAATCGACGGAGTTCGCGGGGGAAGGAGGCGAACTGGAAGAAAGACAAAAGACACAAGACGAAAGCCACAAAGGCCAAGGTCGTTCATGACCTAGGAATTCAACAGTACACATGGAACCAAAGATCTACGACCTGGAAGAGCGGCTTATCGTCTTCGCAGCGAAGGTGGTGAAGTACGTGGACCGCATGCCCACTAGCATTGCAGGCAGGTACTACGCTGGCCAGTTGCTCCGAAGCGGCGGATCTCCCGCTCTTCATTATGGAGAGGCCCAGGCCGCTGAGTCACCAGCAGACTTCATTCACAAGAACAAGGTGGCATTGAAGGAATTGAAAGAAAGTCGTGCCAACCTTCGGATCCAGGCTCTTTCAGAATTGATGCCGCCGTCAGACACGGACCTTCAGTGGCTCACTCAAGAATGCCTCGAATTGGTCAAGATCGTCGGGAAGATCATTTCAACGGCAAAACGCAACCGACCTCAACCTTGACAATTGGACCTTGAGCCTTGTGTCTTGATTCTTCATCATGATCCGCGAAGCCACATTGTTCGATGAACTGGACGCCACCACAGGCACCAATGCCAAGGTGGATGCGCTGGCGCGGTATTTCGTGGAGGCCGAGGATGAGGATAAGCTATGGGTGATCGCGTTGCTGAGCGGGCGTCGTCCGAAGCGGCCGGTGACCAGCACCCAGTTGCGCCAATGGGCCACGGAGGTCAGCGGTATTCCCGATTGGCTCTTCGAGGCCAGCTACCATGTGGTGGGCGACTTCGCCGAAACGGTGACGCACATCGCCACCCTGCAGGAACCGATCACCAAGAGCCTGACGCAATGGGTGCGTTATGTGGAAGACCTTCGGGCGTGTACCGAGGAAGAGAAAGCAGAACGCGTGAAAGCAGCGTGGAGCGGGCTACAGGGCATGGAACTCTTCGTCTTCAACAAGATCATCACCGGGGGCTTTCGTATCGGCGTAAGCCAGAAGATCATGGTGAAGGGCTTGAGCAAAGCGACCGGTGTGGAAGAGGATGTGCTCTCGCACCGCTTGATGGGCGACTGGGATCCACACACCACCACCTTCGATCGGCTGATCCTGGAAGCGAGCAGTGCGGACAACGACTCGCGCCCCTACCCCTTCTATCTGGCCTATCCCATCGAAGGACCCGAAGGCACGGCTGCAGGCGCGTTGTTGAAGGACGTGGAGGCGCTCGGTGCACCGCAGGAATGGCAGGCCGAACACAAGTGGGACGGTATCCGAGGTCAGCTGATCGTACGTAACGGAGCTCACTATGTCTGGAGCCGTGGAGAGGAATTGGTCACGGACAAGTATCCTGAATTCGAGCCCTTGCGCACACTACTACCACACGGCACCGTGTTGGATGGCGAGATACTCGCTTGGAAGGACGGTGCGCCGCTCCCCTTCGCGGAGATGCAGAAACGGATCGGCCGAAAGACCGTGGGCAAGAAGATCCTGGCCGATGTGCCTGTGTTGTTGATGGCGTACGACTTGCTGGAGTTCGAAGGAGGAGACACCCGGCAACGGCCGATGAGCGAACGGCGCCAGCTCCTGGAGCGCATCGTCGCGGATGCAGCGCATCCCAACTTGGTCCTCTCGGACATCCTTCCCTTCGCCACGTGGGAAGAGTTGGTGGCACATCGCGAGGCTGCGCGTACCGGCGCTGTGGAAGGCATCATGCTGAAGCGGAAGACCAGCACGTATGAAGTAGGCCGCCGCCGCGGTGATTGGTGGAAATGGAAAGTGGATCCATTGACCATCGATGCCGTGCTCACCTTCAGCATGCAAGGCCACGGCCGACGCGCCGACCTCTACACCGACCACACCTTCGGATTGTGGCACGACGGCGAACTGGTGACCTTCGCAAAGGCCTACAGCGGCTTGACGGATGAGGAGATGAAGGCCGTGGATGCCTTCGTGAAGAAGAACACGGTGGAACGATTCGGTCCGGTGCGCAAAGTGACACCGCAGTTGGTGTTCGAGCTCGCGTTCGAAGGTATCAGCGCAAGTACGCGGCACAAGAGCGGGGTGGCGGTCCGCTTCCCGCGCATCGCGCGCTGGCGGCACGACAAGAAGATCGACGAGGCGAACACGTTGGATGATCTGAAAGCCCTGATCACATGATCAGAGGATCCGATGATCGGAAAACACCGCGGGGACACAAGGCTCCGCTGACGCACGTAGATGCTTGGTTCAAGTCGCAGGGCTGGACCTCGCAGGCGTTCCAGCGCGAAACCTGGGCACACATGATGGCGGGTCGTAGCGGCCTGCTGAACGCCCCGACCGGCACCGGCAAGACCTATGCGATCTGGGGCGGAGTGGTGAATGCGGCGCTTCGTACAACAGGCTCGAGCCGGAGTCGCGGGAAGCAAATTGGTGCGACTCCGGGTCAAGCCCGGAGTGACAATACAAAAGGCTTGCGGGCCATCTGGATCACCCCTCTGCGTGCGTTGGCCAATGAGATCGCGGAAAGCGCCCAGCGGATGTGCGATGGTGTAGGCCTCGGCTGGACCGTAGGCACACGCACCGGCGACACCAGCACGAAGGAACGTGCTGCACAGGAGAAACTACTGCCGCACCTGCTGGTGACCACGCCCGAAAGCCTGCACGTGATGTTGAGCCAGAAAGGCACAGTGGAGCTGTTCAAGGAGTTGGACTGGTTCATCGCTGATGAATGGCACGAGTTGCTCGGCAGCAAGCGCGGGGTGCAAGTGGAATTGGCCTTGAGCCGGTTGAAGGGCCTTCGTCCCAGCCTCGGTATCTGGGGCATCAGCGCCACGATCGGGAACATCGAGGAGGCCATGGAAGTGTTGATGGGGAATACGCCTCACCCCCGACCCCTCTCCGAAGGAGAGGGGAGCAATGCCTCCTCGAAGGACACTGGTACCGTCGACTTCCAGGGTCGACGCCCACCCGTTCTGGTGCGCAGCAACATCAGCAAGCCGATCGAGATGCACACCATCCTACCGGAAAAGGTGGAGCACTATCCGTGGGCGGGTCACCTGGGTCTGAAGCTGTCGAAGAAGCTGCTGCCGATCATTGAGAAGAGCACGAGCACCTTGATCTTCACGAACACACGTGGCCAGGCCGAGATCTGGTATCACCATCTGCTGGATAGCGCACCGGAGTTGGCTGGTGTGATGGCGCTGCACCACGGCTCGTTGGACCGCAACCTGCGGGAATGGGTGGAGAAGGCGCTGGACGAAGGCCGCCTGAAAGCTGTGGTATGCACGAGCAGCTTGGACTTGGGTGTGGACTTCCGTCCGGTGGAAACGGTGGTGCAGATCGGCGGGCCCAAGGGGGTGGCGCGGTTCGCGCAGCGCGCAGGGCGAAGCGGTCACCGCCCGGATGCCGTGCCGCGGATCTGGTTCCTGCCCACCCATGCCTTGGAGTTGGTGGAGGCGGCCGCGCTGCGTGAAGCGGTGAACGGCGGTATCGTGGAAGCCCGGCAGCCGATGGTGCGCAGTTTCGATGTGTTGGTACAATACCTGGTGACCTTGGCCGTGGGCGACGGCTTCGATCCGAAACGACTGTTCGACGAGGTGCGTTCGACCTTCTGCTTCAACACCATCACACCGGAGGAATGGGACTGGGCGATCACCTTCATCACCACGGGCGGCAAGAGCCTGCTGGCTTATGACGAGTTCCAGAAATGCGTGGTGGATGATGACGGTCTCGTTCGGATGGTGGACCGGCGTATCGCCTTGCGCCACCGGCTGAGCATCGGCACCATCGTGGGTGAGGCGGCGCTTGCTGTGAAGTTCATCAGCGGTGGTCATATCGGCACCATCGAAGAGTACTTCATCAATCAGCTGAGGCCCGGCGATGTGTTCTGGTTCGCTGGTCGTTCGCTGGAATTCGTGCGGGTGAAAGACCTGACGGCCTACGTGATCAAGAGCAAGGCCACGAAAGGCAAGATCCCCAGCTGGCAAGGGGGCCGCATGCCGTTGAGCAGCTACATGGCGAAGGTGTTGAGGGAGCAATTCAACCTCACCCCCCAGCCATCACCCCCGGCCCCTCTCCGAAGGAGAGGGGGGGAAATGCCTCCTTCCGAGAATACCGAAATGAAGGCCGTCCAGCCCTTGCTGGATCGCCAGCGTGAGCATAGCATCGTACCTGCCGAGGATGAGCTCCTCATTGAGCGCTTTGAAAGCAAGGAAGGGCATCACGTGGTGGTCTATCCTTTCGAGGGTCGACTGGTACACGAAGCGTTGGGCTCCCTGCTCGCTTTCCGCATGAGCTTGCTGAAGCCGATGACCTTCAGCATCGCCATGAACGACTATGGCTTCGAATTGCTGAGCGACGAACCCATCCCGATCCAAGAGGCCATCGACAACGACTTCTTCAGCGAGACCGACCTGTTGGAAGACCTGCAACGGAGCTTGAACGCCACGGAGCTGGCCAAACGGAAATTCCGCGACATCGCGAGCATCGCAGGCCTCGTGTTCAAAGGCATGCCGGGCAGGCCGGTGAAGGAGCGCCATATGCGGGGAAACAGTTCGCTGTTCTTCGAAGTCTTCATTGACCACGAGCCGGATCATCTGCTGCTGCGCCAGGCGTACGACGAGGCCTTCAACCTACAGTTGGAACTGCCGCGCCTACATGCCGTCCTGCAACGTATCGCCAAGATGCGGATCGTGCTGAAGGATCCCGGTAAATTCACGCCGTTCGCTTTCCCCATCATCGTTGACCGCCTTCGAGAGAAACTCACCAGCGAGCAATTGGAGGATCGGATCAGGAAGATGACGGAGCGGTTGGAGAAACAATGAGAAGAACAAGATCTGTATTGAATGCGACGGTCGTTGCTACTGTCGCGGCGCTTTTCGTTTTGGCCTGCTCGGACAACACGAAGGAAACACAACCTCCATTCGAGCAGTTGGAGGTCCATCGGTCTGACGCATTGGTCATCACCCAAGTGACGGAGAATACCTTCATCCACACTTCGTACCACCAGACCAACGATTTCGGCAATGTGCCGTGCAACGGACTCGTAGTGCGGGACGGCAAGGATGTCATCATCTTCGACACGCCCACGAAGGACAGTTCATCCGTTGAGCTGATCGACTGGGTCGATGCGGAGTTGCATGGCATCATAAAGGCGATCATCCCAACGCATTGGCACCACGACTGCTTGGGCGGGCTGAATGCCTTCCATGCGCGTAACATCCCCTCCTACGCCAACGCCCTCACCATTGAACTGGCCGCCGCGAATGGTGCCGCGATACCCCAACACGCATTCTCCGACTCCATTCTCATCAAGGCCGGTACGGGATCGATCAGGGCCACCTTCTTCGGCGCTGGCCACACCCTGGATAACGTGGTGGGCTACTTCGCGAAAGAACAGGTGTTGTTCGGCGGATGCTTGATCAAGGAGGTGGATGCGACCAAGGGTTATTTGGGCGATGCCGATACCACGGCTTGGTCGGCCACGGTGGAGCGCGTGAAGCAGGCCTATCCGGATGTGCGCATCGTGGTGCCCGGGCATGGTGCATACGGTGGGCAAGAACTGCTGGACTACACGATCCAGCTGTTCAAACCAGCCAAATGAACCGATCAGTGCACCATGACCCTGGTGGGAAGAGCACCGACCATACGCACGGTGTAGAGTCCGGCCGATAGACCACACACGTTCAGCGTGGTTTGTCCAGTCCGCATATCACCGGTCAGCACTTGCCTGCCTTGGGCATCCACGAGTTCCACCACCCCCCGGGCCGCGGAACGCACCTGCAATAGATCGAGGGCCGGTGATGGGAAAGCGAAGAGTGGCTCCTGACCGGTCGCTTCCGCCACACCGGTATCGTCCACTGGAGTGAGCACGCGGATACGGTGGTTGTAGGTATCGGCGAAATAGACCCGACCTTCTCCATCCACGACGATACCGAAAGCCGCGTTGATGGCCGCAGCGGTGGCCGCACCACCATCACCACTGTACCCTGCAACGCCTGTTCCTGCGATCGTTGTGATGCGTCCAGTGGCGCCGTCCACTTTGCGGATCCTGTACTGCTCTTCATTGGTGAAGTAGATATTGTTCTCAGCATCCACGGCAACGAAACGCGGGCGACCGATGGCGGCTTCCGTGGCCTGAACGTCATCACCATCGAAAGCGATCTGGCCATTGCCAGCCACAGTGGTGATGATGCCCGTGTTCACATCCACCATGCGGATGCGGCGGTTGTTGAGGTCGGCGATGTAGAGGTTGCCATTGGGTGCCACATGAACGCCGTACGGAGCGTAGAGTTGCGCTTCAAGCGCCGGGCCTCCATCGCCGGAGAAGCCGGTGGAACCGTTCGCGCCAGTACCCACATACGCATGCAGATAGCTGCTGTCGGCGTCGATGTAGCGTACGCATTCGTTGCCGACAAGTCCGATGAAGAGTTCGCCTGCCGTATTGAACGTGATACCCCTCGGACCGTTCAACTGGGCCTGTAGTGCAGGAACCTCGACGTTGTTCCCCGGGCTGGTGGTGCCTGCGAAGGTCTCGATGATGCCGGTAACCCTGTCGATCCTCCGGATGCGGTAGGCATCACTTTCGGAGATGAACAGATCACCGTTCGCATCCAGTGCCACATCATAAGGTGCCGCCAGGCCAGCGTCCACCGCGGGTCCGCCATTACCCCCGTAGCCGAGAACACCGATGCCCGCCACATGGGCGATGGTACCGCTCGGGATATCGACCATCCGCACCACATGGTCGTTGCCTTGGGCGAAGTACAGTTGGCCATCTGACGTGAGGGCCAAGCCCTGCGGGTAAAGCAAACCTGCGCTCAGCGCGGATCCACCATCGCCAGAGGTACCAGGGGTTCCTGTGCCAGCGATCGTGGAAATGGTGTAGGTCTGGGCGCTTCCGGCGAGGCTCAACCCGGCTGATAGGACCACGAAGGAAAGACGGTTCATGGCGAAAGGAATTTCCGCGAAGTACCGCAGGTGAGCCCGGTGGCTGCATCGCATCAAGATGTGAGGTGCAGGTTCAGCGGCCTGGATAAGCCCGTCTCACGGCTTCGGCCCGAGAGTGCACCTGCAGCTTGTCGTAGATGCTGCGCACATGGGTGCGCACCGTGTTGATGTTGACCCCGAGCTTGTCCGCGATCTGCTTGTACATGAAGCCGGAGGCCAACCCGTCCAGAACCTCTCGCTCTTTGGCGGTAAGCTGCTCTTGTTGGATGTTCGGTGAGGTACCTCCCTGGAATGACGCCACAACGGCACGCGCGATCGCCGGGCTCATCGGCGAACCACCTGCGTAGATGTCATGCACCGCCGCGATCAGGTCCTTTGCCGGCGCGCTCTTCACGATGTACCCTGTGGCACCGGCGCACAAGGCTTGGAAGATGTACGCCGGGTTCTCGAACACCGTGCTCATCAGGAATTGCATCCCAGGTTTCTGTGGCTTCGCCTTCGCCACACATTCCACGCCATTGGTCCCGGGCATGTTGATGTCCATCACCACCACATCGGCATCAAGTTCGCCTAATTCCGTGAGGAACCTGTCTCCCGAAGCGAACGTGGCGATGACCTGGATACCCACGTCGCCCCTCATCCCGGCCTGGAGCAGGTCGCGGAAGTCGCGATCATCCTCCACGATGGCCACCTTGATGCGCTTCATCGCCGCAAACTAAACGCCATTGAAGGTACCGTACGCTTGCACCACCGTGCCCTGACCGCTCACTGTACTTCGAACGGAGAGCGTGCCGCCGTGGGCGCTGATCCGCTCACGCATGTTGGCCAAGCCGTTGCCGCCATCCGTGGGGCTATGTCCGAGCCCTTGTCCATCATCGGCAACGGCAAGTTCATAGTGCGAGCCTATCAGGTGGAGCCGCACGTTGATCCGCGTCGGTCGCGCATGTTTCAGCGCATTGGTCAAGGCCTCCTTCACCACCAAGGACAAGTCGCGCTTGAAGGCCGGGCCCAATGAACGAGCGGGATCATCGGCATGCAGGTCCAGGTGAAGTTCCACGCCGGTGCCTTGCAAGAGACGATGCGCTCTGTCAGCGATGTGCTGGAGCAGCGCACCTGTGTGATCGCTGGAGGGGTCGGCAGCCCACACCACATCGTTGAGCGAGCCACGAACCTGACGCGCATGGTCGGCGATGGAGCGAAGCCTCTGCTTGCTCTCCTCACCTCCAGCTTGTTCCTGGACCAAGTCGCTGAGCAGCGCGATCTTGGAGAGCGACCCACCCAACTCGTCGTGGATGTCACGGGACACGTTCGTGCGCACACGTTCAGCTTCACGCTGTTTCTCCAACCGCACCAGTTCCTCCTGCGCGGCCGCCAGCCGCTTCGCATTCCCACGACCCTGCACGTAAAGCACGGCGAGCAGCAAGGCAACTAGCACACCTCCAGTGGCCAACGCCCAGGCGAACCAGCGGCCTTTGCGCAATGCTTCCGCACGGGCTTCCGCGGTCGCCAGTTGCTTCTCCTGTTGCGCGGTGGCTTGGGCAGCACTCACGGCGCGCACCTTTTCCAAGCCCAGGTCCTCCTTCAGCTCAGCATCGGCCAGCTCTGCTCGCTCCGTGGCAAGCGTTGGCGATCCGATGGCCGCGTAGGCCAGGGCCAGTGCTCGGTTGATGTAGTGGCGCGAGCGGTGATCCTCGATCCCCAACGCGAGCGTGTCCGCCTGCAACAAGTGGGCGATCGCTTCAGTGTTGCGCCCTTGCTCGAACTCCCGCTGTCCCAGCAGGTTGAAGAAGTGCATGCTGGTGCGCGGCTGATCGATGCTCGTAACCAATGGTGCAACGCGCGCCAGATATGCATCCACACTGTCCGGCCATTGCAAGTGGCGCAACGTTTCAATGGCGGAGAAATAGGTGGCGGCGCGGTTGTTCGGACGGTCCAGCGTGCGATGCAGTTCCAGCGCTTTGCGCATGTAGAACAACGCGCTGTCGTGCTGGCCCATCTCGTCCAGGATGTTGCCCAGCCCGGTGTAGGCATTGGCCAGATCGACACCACCGCCGAGCCCGCGCATGATATCCATGGCTTTGTGCGAGCTGGCCAACGCACTTGGCAGATCAGCCATGGCAGTATAGCAGTACCCCATGTAGTTGTAGGCCGCACCGATCTCCTCCGGTAGTTGCAGTTCTTCCGCTGAGGACAGATAGACCTTGATCGCGGCGATGCTCTCCGGATACCGGTTCAGGAAGAACAACTGCCCGGCCTTCATGCGTTCAGCTGTCATGCGGTAGGTGAGCCAGGTGTTGCGCTGCTCCCTGTTGGTAGCACGCAAGCCGCGTTCCGCCAAGGTTATCCCGACGGTGGACAGGCTTAAGGCACTGTCCATTTCACCGGCGTTCTGGTACGCCAACGAAAGGTCCGCTGCAAGTCGAACACCGATCGTATCGGCAGGTGGATGTTGAGTCGCGGCCCATTTCTGCCATTGATGGCGCGAACGATCAAGGTTCCACCGCTGTGCAGCGGAAGGAGCCGCTGTCTGGAGCACGACCAATGCGGCAAAAAGGGATCGCAACACGGTACAAGGATCCAGGTTTACAGCGAGCATTTCATCAGTTCAGTCCGGATTCATCCCGAAAGATCGGCATGGGCAAGGATGATAGGGCGAAGGAACGAAGACCGCACCGGATGGTGACGATCGCCATTGGGCATGAGTGCGCTCCGCTCTACCTTGCCGCACGCTTCATCCGCGCAACCCATCATGCGCCGCACCATCCGCAAACTGATCATCGGTTCCGGCAAGGCGAATGGCCATCCGCGCCACAGCACCATCCAACGGCGCTGGGAGAATGTGGTGGCCATTTGGAACAACACCTACGAGGAGGATGCTGGCCTTGAGAAATTCGTACGACTCGTGTTGGGAGCCTCGCAATTCCTGTTTCCGGGCATGTATCTCAAGCACCTGTTCTGGAGGCAAGGACCGATCGTTCAGGACCTGGCGATCGAGTTGTTCGTTCTGGTGAAGACCACTTTTCCGATCGCCGTACTGGCATGCGGATGGGAACATCAGCCTCTCGCGTATTGGCTGGCGGTGTGGTTCATGGCCGAGACCCTCATCTACATCCCCACCTTGATCTTCGCGTCTGACACCTTCCCCAGTCCCCGTTCGTACCGTCGGTCCAAGATCCTCATCTTCCTCAACTACCTGGAGGTGGTCTTCACCTTCGGGATGATCCATACCGCGGGAGCCTATTTCAATCAACCCTTCGCGCACTGGACGGATGCACTTTACGCGAGTTTCATGATCACAAGCACCATCGGGTTCGGCGAGTACTACCCCATCACCGGTATCGGCAAGCTCGTGGTATCGCTCCAGTCGTTGTTCTACCTCAGCTATATCGCCCTTTTCATCAGCTTCTTCAGCCTGGGCGGTGGCAAGGGCTATTTCGCGGAAGTGGGGAAAAAGTAGCTCCGGCGGCCTTTCCATCTCTATCCTCAAGACCACCCGATCTACCATGAACAACCATGCGCGCATGCTCCGCTTGGCCGAGGAGGTCTTCGCCGCGCATGATGATCCGACACAACTCCAGGTCGACCCCGAAGTGCTTGAACAGCTGGTCGAACTTCATCCGGCTGCGGTGAGTGAGGTGGCCGATGAGGACGGACCGATCGCCTGGGTGCTACTCATCCCGACCACCTCCTACCTGATGGAGGACTTCCTGACAGGACAGTTGACCGAACAAGACCTTTACCTACGCACACCACCAGGCGCGGCCTACGAAGCCGTCTATCTCTGCAGCGCGATGGTCCTGGAAGAGCATCGGAGAAAAGGCATCGCCAAGCGGATGACCTTGGAAGCATTGGCATGGCTGTTCAGGGAACATCCCATCAAGGCCTTGTTCTGTTGGCCCTTCACCGAGGAAGGAGCGGCCTTTGCCCAAGCACTAGCTGCGGACCTGGATATACCGCTTCGGATGCGCCCCATGTGAATCCCGATGGGTGTATCGCATGTACCGATCAAGGGCTGGTCTCCCTCCTGAACCTACTTATATTGGACCCATGCTCCCTCTCGAGACGGTCGTGGCTGAAGAACGGCTTGTGCTGCATCCGCATCGCGCCATCTACTGGGAGCGGATGAAATGGCTCATCGTGAGCGATCTGCACTTGGGGAAGGCGGCGCATTTCCGCAAAGCCGGTGTGGCCTTGCCGGAAGGGCATGATACCGCCACATTACGACGTCTCGATTCGTTGCTGCATTTCTTCACCCCGGAACGCTTGCTGATCCTTGGTGATCTCTTCCACAGCAGCCACAACAACAACTGGGAGCTCTTCACGAACTGGGCTTCGTATAAACACAGCCACCTGCACTTGGTGAAGGGCAATCACGACATCCTCGCCGACCGGCGCTACGCCGAAGCCGGTCTTCAGGTATGCCACGATACCCTTGAGGAAGGTCCTTTCGTCTTCAGTCACGACCCTGCGGAGCGCCCTGGCTGCTACGTGATCGGTGGGCACATCCACCCCGGCGTGGTGTTGAGCGGTCAAGGTCGGCAGAACCTCCGCCTGCCCTGCTTCGCGTTTGGCCCGCGTGTGGGTCTGCTACCGGCATTCGGTACCAATACGGGCACCTTCACCATTACCCCCGATGCCACCCACCGGATCTACGCCACCACGGACCGCGCGGTGCTGGATGTGAGCGCAGCCTTCGCGGGGCGGCAGACCTCACGGTCGGGAGAGTAGCCGAGTGTATACCGCAAAGGCGCAAAGCCAAAGCGTATCCGGTTTGCCGCATAGCTGATGCCTTTGGTGTTTTCTTCGTTGCGTACTCTGCGTCTTTACGGTGTGGAATTCTCCGGCCCGAAATTCGATCTTCGTACTCGCGTTCCATTCCCACCATCATGCTTCGCTTTCTGCGCTGGGTACCCTTCGTGGTCCTGGCCCCTCTCCTCACCTATGCGGCCTTTCGCGAAGAACCGCCGCCGTCGGTGGTGATACCGTCCGCCTTCCGCTGGCGCAACAGTTCATGGCTGGAAGGTCAAGAGGAACAGGCCATCCGATCCAATGGTCTACAGCGCGTGTATCTGAAGCTCTTGGACATCGACTGGAATTCGGCACATGGCGCGCACCCGGTCTCCTCGGTGAAGGTGCCGTACCAATGGCGGACCTATGGCGGCGACGAGGGCAACTGGAGCGACAAAGTGGAACTGGTGCCCAGCATCTACATCACCAACAACACCTTCCTTATGATCAGCGACAAGGAGGTGGATGAACTGGCGCACAAGCTGCTGCGAAAGCTGCGGACCGAATGCCCCAGGACCATCCATGGTGTCATGCTGGACTGCGACTGGAGCGAACGAACAAGGTCTGGCTTCTTCCGCATAGTTGAAGTGATGAATGATAGCTTAAATGTTCCGGTGACCGTGACCGTTCGCATGCACCAGTACCGACGGCCCGGCAAGACTGGAGTTCCTCCTGCGGATCGAGGGATGCTGATGCCGTACAACGTGGGCACCCTCTCACAACCCGGAAGTGTGAATTCCATCTTCGATCGCGAAACGGCGATGCCCTACTTCACCACAAGCGAGCCCTATCCACTACCGCTGGACATCGGCTTGCCCGCGTTCTCATGGGGTGTGCAGTTCCGCAAAGGTGCCTTCATGGGCATACTGCAAGAAGCGCAGGTGAACGAGGCCATGAACGAAGGCCTGCTCAGCGGTGAAACGTGGGGCACCTTACAGGTCGTGAACGAGAACAACAAACGAATGCCAGCGCTACACCTGGGTGATGAGATCCGCGTGGAACGTATGACGCCGGAGGTGATCGCACAGGTGGCGGAACTCGCACGCAGCGCCGTGAACAGCGATACGCTGGCGGTGGTGTACTTCGAGGCCGGCGCAGCTTCTTTCCAGCGGATGACCACCGAAGAGGTACGCAACGGTTTCGAGCGATTCGGAACGATACGAGCGGGTGGCTTCTTCGATGAAGAGCGCCGACGCGCTGCGGAAGCGTATGTGCTGGATAGCATCAACTGGTCACAAGCGGATACCGCCGCCGTCG
The DNA here is from genome assembly GCA_016787985.1 of Flavobacteriales bacterium. GTDB lineage: Bacteria > Bacteroidota > Bacteroidia > Flavobacteriales_F > PHOS-HE28 > PHOS-HE28. The sequence continues at coordinate 25,659 of JAEUTC010000245.1, forward strand.
CACCGCCCGATACTACCATGCTCGTTGAGCCGCAGATCCTTCACCAGCGATGAAACGCCTTCTGCTCATCGGTCTCTTGCTCGCACTGCAGCCCGTGCGTTTGAACAGCTGCGGTTGGGACTCGTATTTGGAAGGGCAACGCTTCTGGCTCCTTCAACCCGAACTGGCCGAGGCTCGCCCGTTGCACGCGTTCTACTTCACCACCGATCTTCTGAATGGTCCGGACTACGACGAGATCACGAGTTTGCCTTACGCAGCGAACATCGCGGAATGGCACGCGCTGATCGGCAGCGATGTACCGCGCGAAGCCATGGAGCAGGTGCTCTACGGCATGGGGCTGGACCAGTTCGAGAAGGGACAGGACTCGCTCTTCCGCAACAACGCCTTCCTCGCACGGTTGTCACGGTTGAAGAAGGGATGGCCGGATTACATCCATTACGCCAAACGCTGCGAAGCACTCGTGAACAGCGAAGATCCGTGGGGCTTCATCGCGCATGATGGGGACGGAATACGAAAGGAGTGGCACGAAGGTGTGAAGCAATTGAAGCGGGCCAAGCATCCACAACTGCGGGCGCGCCTCACCTTCCAGCTGGTACGCTTGGCCCACTACGCCCACGACCCCGAACGGCCCGACCTGCCGGTGCTTCCGATCTACGAGAAGCACCTCCTTCCCTTGCGCGGCACCACCTGGATGGAAGGCGCTGCGGCCTTCTACCTCGCCAATATGCTGCCCGCGCCGCAGCGCTACCTTGCCTATGCCGATTGTTTCGACCGTACCACGGACAAGCAGTTCCGCATGGTGCAGCTCTTCTCCGATCCCGAGATGGAATGCTATCGGCTCCTTGCTACCAGCGACAAGCAACGGGCGGCACTCCTGGTGATGCGCGATCTGCAACACCCCGGCCGGGCTTTGGAGGATCTGGAGCGCATCGCCCAACATGATCCAGGCAACATGCACCTGCCCCTCCTGCTCACCCGCGAGGTGAACAAGCTGGAGGACTGGCTGCTGACACCCGCGCTTACGGACTATGGCCCTGCGATCCGTGAATGGTCGGAACAAGGCAATGGGATCCCGCCCGAGAAGGTCTTGAAGGCGGACATGAACTACCTCCATCAGGTGCAGCAGTTCATCCGCAGCATCGCACAACAGGCTACCACCAAGGATCGCCGACTGCTGCGGTTGTTGGATGGTCACTTGAGCTACGTGGCCGGTGAACACGCTGCATGCAGGCATATGCTGGCCACCTTGGCGGACGACACCAATGCGGTAACGGCCGTGCGGGTGCAGGCCCGCCTGGATGTATTACTCAGCGACATCATGGCCACCGATCGACTCACCGACGCGACACGGGGGCACATCCTCAAGCTCGTTGAACTGGTGAACGAGTCACCGGAATTGGCGGCATCGCGCAGCACGGTATTAGGCCAGCTGCACTTATACCTGGGAAAGAAGTTGCTGGCACGGGGCGAAGAAGTGGAAGGTCTGTTGCTGCTGGCGCGCACCAACCGTTCTTTCGGGACACTAGAACCGGTGTATGCCGACAAGAACGCACGCCACATCGCCTTCGAAGAAGGTACCCCTATTCTGTACGACCGCCTGATCGCCCTGCTGGACAAGCCGAACAAGACACCCTTCGAGCGCTACCTCACCGCCACGGATGAACGGCCTGCCGATCGGGAGCAGACCGAGCTCCAATTCCAGGGAACTGACTTTACGCGTGACAAGCTGCTCGACTACAAAGCCATGTGGTATTTGCGCGAGGACAGCCTGGAGGAAGCTGCAGCAACCTACCGTCAAGTGAACCCTGATTATTGGGAGCGTTACGAGATCAGCATGTTCAAGGACGACGACCCCTTCCTGGTGAACATCGAAGACCCCCACAACTACCGCAAGACGGACAGCGTGCGCTACACTCGACTGAGCATCGTAGAGCGCATGGTGGCCCTGAAGAACGAGGCCGCAAAGAACCCCGCCAAACGCGCGCTCAACAACTACTTATTGGGCAATGCGTACTTCAGCATCAGCTGGTATGGAAAGTACTGGGGCCTTTCGCGCATCGCCTGGAGTATCCACCGCGAAGGCTGGAGCGAAGTACCCGTGCGCTTACCCGGCGATGATGACTACTTCGGCTGCGAACGCGCCAAGGAGCATTACCTCGTCGCCATGGAAGCCGCGAAGGATCCCGTGCTGAAAGCCATGGCGTGCATGATGGCCGAACAGTGCGAGTACAACTGGGGCGAGTACCAACGCTGGGATGATCCCATCGGTCCCGAGCCACCTTATCTGGACCAACTCACCGATGCGAAAAGCCAACAGGCATACCGGGACATCATCGAATGCAGGCACTATGCGGATTTCGTAAGAAGGTATCGGTGACCCTCTCCAATAAGTTCTGTAGAAGGTGCAGGAGGAAAGGAAGGCCACCTAAACCGTCAAGAAAAGTCGGTTTGAATGATCAGTATCGCTTCCTCTGAACTGTCAATATCCATCGGGTCGATCCAATCCTCATTCATTCTGCGCGTGTGAAATCGAACACT
>JAEUTC010000252.1 GCA_016787985.1 Flavobacteriales bacterium
AGTGCACCGGTATGCCCTTGGCGTGCGCCCACTCGGCGATGCGAAGGTTGAAGCCCGGATAGTCGATCAGGATGAGGGCATCGGGCTTGAAGGCTTCGATGTCCTTCTTGCAGGCATCGATGTTGCGCAGGATGGTGCGCAGGTTCATGATCACCTGCGTGAACCCCATGAAGGCGAGCTCGCGGTAGTGCTTCACCACTTCGGCACCGGCAGCGGCCATACGATCACCGCCCCAGGCACGGACCTTCAACGCGCCTTCGCCCTGCCCGGCCACCGCGAACAACTCCCGCACCAGGTTGCCCCCATGCAGATCGCCACTGGCCTCACCGGCGATGATGTAGATGCGCTTCCCGTTCTTCATAGGACATAGAGCAAGAGCACGATCACCAGGGCGTACAGGAAAGTGGCTCCGATGACACCGCGCATGCTGCGGTAGCGGTCGGTGCGGTCGAACCAGAAGAAGAGCGCGAGGTTGGCCAAAAGAGATAAGGAAAGCACGGGGCCTTGGTATTCCCGGGTGCCCAAGAAGAGGTCGTGGATGAAGAACGGCAGGTCGAGGTGCGGGCGTATGCCGGTGACGTAGATGGTGGCGTAGGCGAAGAAGCCCAGCACCGGTGCCAGCAGACCAAGCGCGATGCCGTACGGCACACTATCCGATCGCATGCTCCCAGGTGTTCAGCGCGGCGATGGCGTGGTGCGCCGTCATATCGAATTGGGTGGGCACCAGGCTCACGTACCGGTTCTCCACGGCCCACACGTCGGTGTCCTCGCCGTGCTCTTCGCTGCGGAACTCGCCGCGCATCCAGTAGTACTCCTTGTTGCCGGGATCGAGGCGCGTTTCGAATTCGTCCTCCCAATTGGCCTTTGCCTGCCGGCATACCCGGATGCCCTTGAGCGGGGCACCATCGTTGCGCGGCACGTTCACGTTGAGGCAGGTGCCGGTGGCCATGCCGTGCTTTAAGGTATTGGCCACCACGTTGCGGATCACCGGACGCACCTGGCTGAAGTCGGCCTCGGTGGCATGGTCCATCAAGCTGAAGCCGATGCTCGGGATGCCTTCCATGGCGCCTTCCACCGCTGCGCTCATGGTGCCGCTGTACAGGACGTTGATGCTGATGTTGGCGCCGTGGTTCACGCCGCTCACAAGAAGATCGGGCTTGTTACCGCCGAGCAGTTTGTAGATCGCCAGCTTCACGCAATCCACCGGTGTGCCGCTGCAGCTCCAGGCCTCCACGCCGTCCATCAGGTGTACGCTCTGCAGGCGCAGGAAGCTGTGGATGGTGATGGCATGCCCCATGGCGCTCTGTGGCTTATCCGGCGCCACCACCATCACCCGGCCATAGGCTTTCATCTCTTCGGCCAGGGTGCGGATGCCCGGCGCGAAGATGCCATCGTCGTTCGTGACCAGGATAAGGGGTTGCTGTTCCATGCGGGGCGCAAAGGTACCTTGGTCGATCAGAAGAGCGAAGGATCGGATGATCAGGGAATGGAATACACCTAAGGCTTGGGATCCCCGTTCGGCCGACCCGGTGCGGTCGACGCTACGCGTGCGCGCTCACGGCGTTGGTGCTAGCCGAACGGCGCCATCCCGGATCGTGCTGATCTTCGCCCCATGAAACAGCCCGTCTTCCCACCCGACTCCGCGAAACCCATTGCGCCGTACACGCCGGCCATTCTGGCGAACGGCACCCTCTACCTCAGCGGCCAGATCGCGCTGGACGAAGCGGGCAACCTGCACATGGGCGACATCGCCACCGAAACTCGTCAGGTCATGGACAACCTCGGCAAGTTGCTCAAGGCCGCCGGCATGGACTACGAACACCTGGTGAAGATCACGATCCTGCTCAGCGATATGAGCCTCTACGCTGCGGTGAACGAGGTGTATGGCAGCTACTTCAGCGCCGTACCGCCCGCGCGTGAAGCCTATGCCGTGAAGGGCCTGCCGCGCGGCGTGAACGTGGAGATCAGCGGGATCGCGGTGAAGTGATCCCCGCGGCGCACGAGACTCCCTTCAACACTTCCCAGGGCCTTTCCCTTCCACCGTCACGTGCAGGAATTCCACACCCTGCTCGATGCCTGCCTCGCCCAACAGCCGACGCACCATGGTGATGGCATCAGCCCGCTCCGTCACCGGCACATCGCTGAACTTCAGGACCACCACGCCTGACCACACGCAACTGTACTCGAGCGTGGTGTTACGGTCCTTGCTCACCTGCGTGGCCAGGCGCGCCAGCATGGCATCTTCCAGGTCGGTGATGTGGATCACCACCTGAGCATCGGCGACTCCGTTGGCGGATCCCGTGGCACACAAGGGCAGCGCGGTGAACAGCGCGAGCAGCAGTAAAAGCATGTTGGCACGCATGGCAAGGTGGCTTTGCTCACAAGGTGCATCAGGCTGGTGACGGTGGCCCTGACATCCGTCAGGTCAGCCTACGATGAGCCGTACGGGAACGGGGACACTTGAACCCTGTTCGCCGGTTCGCCCACAAGACCGGCCCCACAAGCCACGATCCAATTCGTTAATAAGTCACAAGATCAGAACCTAGGGCCGACCTGTTCGGTTCCTCTACCGAACCGGTGAACATCCATCACCACAACAACAACCCCGCCCATGAATACCCAGCACCGAGCCCATCACCGCGGAAAAGCCGTCATCGCTGCCGGAGCATTGCTCCTGATGTCCTGTGGAGAAACCACCGAACAAGTCCAGCAGGTCGACACCACGGTGAAGGAGACCCAAAGCCGCGTGCAACAGGTGATCAACGAACTGGGCCTGGTCTACGTGGAGGAAGGCGCACAGGACATCATCACCTATGATGAAGTGAACGCGGCCCAGCAAGCCTGGTGCGACGCGCTCGTGCGCATCGGCCAGCTGAAAGAGGAAGGGGGCGACTACCGCGCCTTCGCCGAGCAAGTGCTCTCCGATGCGTACAACTACGACTACGGCAAGGTCTTCTTCAAGCCCACCCTAGCCTACGGCGACCAGACCTTCCGCAACGACAAGAAAGGTGCGCTCGCCTATTTCGTAGGTGGTGATCCGGACTACCCCAATGACAAGGGCTTCGCGCTGACGCCCTGGGTGAAGGCCCGCTACGACAACGCTGGTGCCAACAACGAAGGCATCCAGATCTACGGCTCGGTGGCCATCACCATGGGCAACGTGTGGGTCACGAACAAGGCCGGTGAGGAGGTGATGGTGGATAAGACCTGGGTGTTCAAGAAGGGGAAGGATGGAAAGCTGCGGATCATCGTGCACAAGTCGTCCCTCCCCTACACACCAAGCTGATGTGAGCGGCGGACGGCCCGGCCGCGTGCCTCTTCGGGTGCGCGGCCGGATCTCACACGCAGCGTCCGCGGATATCTGGCACGCGCATCGCACCGGTTGCACACCTTTGCCCACCACGGCTGCGGGTCACATGAAGAAGCTCCTCCTCTTGCTCTTGCTCTGCGGCTCCTTCGGCGCCAAGGCCCAGAACGACCGCATCACCACGCGGGGCACCATCGGCTGGTTCAACTACTTCGGCACCATAAAGCTCTCCACCAAGTGGGGCCTGCACACCGAATACCAGTGGCGTCGCGACCGGTTGATCACCGGTTGGCAACAAAGCCTGCTGCGGATGGGCATCAACCACCAACTCACCCCTTCGGTACTGCTGCGCGGTGGGTACGGTTGGATCGAGACCTTCCCCTACGGCGAGCTTTCGATCAATGGCCTGGGACGCTCCTTCACCGAACATCGCCTCTACCAGATGGCGCAGCTCACCAGCCGCGAAGGACGCCTGGAGGTCTCACACCGCTTCATGCTGGAACAACGTTTCGTGGGACGGTATAGCAGCCCTGACCAGCAACAGGAGGATGAATACCCGCTCCTCTACCGCGCGCGCTACATGCTGCGGCTACAGCTGCCGCTTAAAGGCCCGAACGTGATGGACCATAGCACCTACGTAGCCGTCTACGACGAACTCTTCATCGGCTTCGGCCACCAGGTGAACGCCAATGTCTTCGACCAGAACCGCTTCGGTGTGTTGATCGGTCATCGTTTCAGCCCCCTG
>JAEUTC010000054.1 GCA_016787985.1 Flavobacteriales bacterium
GGTGTGCCTACCACGGGTGTATTGGGCACTACACCAGCGGTACCGTTAACCCCGCCGAGCATGGCACGCATCACACGCTGGTGGATGTAGCCGGCAGGTGCGGAGCTCTGAGGACCAGCGACGTTATCCTCTGCCACGTAGATGTTCATGTTGAACGGTCCTTCGAAAGCGTAGGTGAACTCCGCGGTAAGCGTCACGGTGAGCACGCGGGTCGTCGCGTTCACCGACGAGTTCATATCCAGCACCACGGGCGAAACACCTATGGCACGTGCGGCCATGGCATCCGCCCAGCTGTTCGTGTTGTAGTTGATCTGGTAGGTACCATACTCACCCATCTCGATGATGCCGGCAGGCGTGTACGTGATGTTGTACTGGTTGTAGTAGGTGATGCACTCCGCACAATCATCCAATGCATCGTTCAGGTGGAACTTCACGATGGCGAGGTCCGGATCGGAGATCAGTCCGTTGGTGATCGTATTGGCAGCTGGGCATTGGGGGCACCAGGTCTCGGTCCGGGCTTCCAGCAGCACCACTTTGTCAGCCCAGGAGCTGAGCGCGGTGAACGGGATGGTCACCGTATTGTTGGCCGGTGAAGCATCGTTGGTGGACACCAGGTTCAGTTCGAGGGTATGAGCTCCTTGGGCCGCGTTGATCGGGGTCTGGTGGGTATGCTGCATGTAGTAGCCACCAGTTGGGAGTCCAGGTGGCGCGATGTTCACGGTGTTGCCGTTGTTCCACGCGCCGCCATCGATACGCCACCGTATCGAGAAGCTCGGGATGTTCCCCGGACCATTGTTCTGCACCTGCAACTGGATCGGGAAGTTCACACCGGCTTTGATGTACCGAGGCATCGATACCGAACTGATGTAACCATCCTGCGCGGAGGCCCCAAGCAACGGGAACAAGCCCAGGGAGAAGAGAAGACTTCGAAGAGTAGATGTTCGCATGAGAAGAGGTTTGATGATCGAATATAGTACATGACCATTTCTCCGATGGCTGACCGCTGGGGCTGAGCGGTCACCAGCATGAAAGGAGGTCGTAGGCATGAGAACACCTTTTCGATCGAACGACAAGTTCACATGGAATACTGGTGAAGCCACGGAAGAATGGTGAGTCTAACCCTACGCCAGCCGAAGGGAGATCCACGGTGAACAGGTATGGTCGATGCGATACCCCCCTTCGTGCATGTTCCCCCATTTTGCACCGCGCCGATCGCTTGCGGCACATCTCTATCGTGTGCATCATGGTGTTCGCGAACCAGAATGGAGTCGGAAACCTCCGCCCTATGGCGTAGGTTCGTAGCATGTCATTGGAGAGCGGAAGCGTGACCACGCGCGAGCGGATCAGGAGGATCATCCATGAAAGTGATACGCCTGCGGGTAGGCGCTTCGATGTCTGGTTGATCATTGCCATCATCCTGAGCATCGCTCTGGTGATGTTGGAGAGCATCGGGTCGATCAACGCCTCCTACGGCACGTTACTGTTCATCAGCGAGATCTTCATCACCGGGCTCTTCACGCTGGAGTATGTGTTGCGCTTGTGGACATCGAAGGACCGTGTGCGCTGGGCCTTCAGCTTCTTCGGCATCATCGATCTGTTGGCCATCCTCCCGTTCTACCTCAGTTTGATCTGGCCGGGTCTGCGCGCCTTGGCCGTGCTGCGTGCTGTGCGCTTGCTGCGCATCTTCCGGATCCTCGGGCTGCTCAACTACGTGCGCGAGGCGAGGCTCCTCTTGCTTTCGCTCGCCGCGAGCCGTCATCGCATCATCGTCTTCATGCTGGCCGTGCTGGCGCTGGTCACCGTCTTCGGCACCTTGATGTACATCATCGAGCCTGCTGAGGCCGGCTTCACCAGCATCCCGCGCAGCATCTACTGGGCCATCGTCACCTTGACCACCGTGGGCTATGGCGACATCGCGCCGGTCACGACCATCGGCCAGGCGCTCGCCAGTGGCATCATGCTGTTGGGTTATGCCATCATCGCGATCCCCACCGGCATCGTCACGGTGGAGATGGCGCGTCAGTCCCGCAACGTGAAGCACCGCACCTGCCCGCACTGCGGCATGGACGAGCACCTTTCCGATGCGAACTTCTGCCGCATCTGCGCCACGAAGCTCAAGAAGGACGAAGCGAATTAGTTATCCGCTCCGATAAAGGAGAAGTGCACGATGCGCACTTCTCCTGAGAAGCAACCTGGTCGGTGAGCCTCGTCTTCCTTGTAACTTAACCGCTCAATGGAAGCGTCCAGAACCCTGTTTCGTGGAACTGCCTGCATCGTTGTAGCCTTGTTGACCACCTATCTGGGCAGCTATTCGCTACCCTGTCATGCCCAATCCAACACTTGGGTGCGCAAGAACGATGTGGGTTACAATGGTCAAGACGGTCCGAGGATCGGGTTGGGCGCCCCGGCTTTCGCTTCGAGCACCCATGGCTACGTGATCGGCACCGACGGCACACTTTGGAAGTACGATCCACAGGCCGATGCATGGACGACGAGCGCCAGCTTTCCCGGAGGTTCACCAGTGGGGTGGTTGGGCTTCGCCATCGGTGACAAGGGCTATCTGTTCAAACTGAGCAGTCCCGCGGCCACTTGGGTATATGATCCCGCGTTGGACTCGTGGTCCAGTAAGGCGCCATTCACGGGCACGGCGCGCACCGACCCTGGTGGCTGTGCGATCGGCCAGAAGGGCTATATCGCTGGCGGCCGCACCGGAACCACCTTGTTCAACGACTTCTGGGAGTATGACCCTGGAGCAGATTCGTGGTCGCAGAAAGCGACCATGCTCGTATTCCGAGCAGGATCCAAAGCCTTTGGGATCAACGGCAAGGGCTACTTCACCGGGGGATATTCCTACAGTGGTGGGAACCCATTCTACCAGACCTTGACCTATGAATATGATCCGGCCACGAATGCGTGGACATCGCGTGCGGCCAGTGGAATGGCAGTAGGTGGCGGGGTCTCCTACACGATCGGGGGCAAAGGCTACATCGCCACAGGTTTCTCGGGAAATAGTTCGTTCTCCCATGGACGCGTCTACGACCCGGCCACGGATTCATGGACCGGGACGGGGTCCTTTGGGGATAGCGCTGGTAAGTCAGGAGCTTTCGCGTTCGCCATTGGCGGCAAAGGCTACATCGGCGGCGGGCGTTACTACGGGGACTACACCAAGCGCTTTAACGATCTCTGGGAATTCGATCCTGTCACGCAGGTGTACACGCCACGCCAGTATCTAGGCGGCATGGACCTGCACAAATGCAGTGCTGTTGGCATTGGAGGACAAGGGTACTTCCTCGCAGGTGGTCGGGATAGCGACCGTGGTCTCAGCGAATGCTGGAAATACGCACCAACTACGGACAACTGGAGTAGGATCTCGGGAATGTCCATCAGTCGCGAAGGCATGACCGCGTTCGCTCTAGGGCCAGACCTGTACAGTTTCGGCGGCCTGGCGCAGTACTCAGCCTATTTGAGCGATTGCTTTCGGTACGGAACAGAGAGTACCACCTGGGGGTTCGCATCCTCGATCCCGGGAGGTGGCCGTGCGAACGGTGTCGGGTTCAGCGTGAACGGTAAGGGTTATGTGGCACTGGGGCAGAATGGGGCCACGATCAGGGACGATGTGCAGCGTTACGATCCGGTCACGAACACCTGGACCACCATGGCGCCATTTCCGGGTGGAGCGCGGCGCGAGGCGGTAGCGTTCCGCATCGGGAACATGGTATATGTGGGCACTGGCTTCAGCAATACGCTGCTCCGCGACATGTGGATGTATGACGCTTCGACCGACACTTGGACGCAGAAAGCTGATTTCGGGGGATCGGCGCGCAGGGGCGCGGTGGCCTTCACCCTTGGGGGCAAGGGCTACATCGCCACCGGGGATGATGGTGCGAAGCGCAAGGATGTGTGGGAATACGACCCGATCCTGGATACGTGGACACCCTGTGCGGACCTGCCGGGTGAAGCTCGTTCGCACGCCTTTGCTTTCACGGGCGAGGGTAAAGCCTATGTCGGAACGGGCAAGACCGCGACCGCCTATGCTTATGATATGTGGGAGTACACAGCGGTTGACCCGGGAAACGCAGTGCAGGTGAGGCTGAGAACCCATTTAGAAGGGCCTTACGATCCAGGAACCGGGATCATGGGCGACGAACTTCGCCAAGAAGGCTTGCTGCCGCTTTCGGAACCATACACGGCCGTTGGCTACGCGCATGCCATGAGCGGCGGAGAGAACACGACCCCTGCTGTACTGTCCATCACTGGCAACGATGCCATCGTGGACTGGGTGGTGGTGGAGTTGCGACA
>JAEUTC010000087.1 GCA_016787985.1 Flavobacteriales bacterium
GAGCGCTTCGAAGCCATGGTGGATGAGCGTATCATGGCCTACGAGGACGAGCATTTGGAGGAGAAGTACACCGACTTCAGGTTGCTCATGAAAGAATACCGGGACGGTATCCTGCTCTTCGAACTCACCGACCAGAAGGTATGGGGCAAGGCCGTGCGCGACACCGCTGGTCTGGAGGCGTTCCATGCTGCACACCGCACGGACTTCATGTGGGATACCCGTTACGAGGGCGACCTGTACATCTGCAAGGACGCCACGGTCGCGAAACAAGTGCGCTCCTTGGTGGGCAAGGGCAAGCGCGGTGCTGACCTCACCGCGATCGTCAACAAAGTGGACCCGTTGGCACTCACCATCGAGACCGGTCTGTTCACCGCGGAGCAGAAGCCTTATCTCAAAGGTGTCACCAAACCCGGCATCGGTCCGGACATCAAGCTGGACGATCGGGTGGTGGTGGCCGACATCAAGGGCGTACGCGCTCCCGAGCCGAAGTCGTTGGATGAAGCACGTGGTTTGATCACCGCCGCTTATCAGGACGATCTTGAGAAGAACTGGATCAAGGAACTGCGCGCCAAGTTCACCGTGAGCGTGGATCAGGACGTGCTCCATTCCATCAAGTGACGAACCTGCCATGCATCCTGTTCCGTACTGCTGCACCAGCCAGTGCGGTCGGATGCATCGCTTTTGCGCTGGTCGGATGCGCGGGCGCTGAAGAAGGCCCGGACCAACCGGTGGCCAAGGCCTACGATCAAGTGCTCTCGTGGACGGATCTCCGCCAGGTGATCCCCTTGGAAGCTACACCGGAGGACAGCGCGGCCATGGCGGACCAGTACATCGAGGTGTGGATGAAGCAGCAGGCCGTATTGCATATGGCCGAGCGAAACCAGCCCACCGAAGGCATGGCCATGGAAGCCCAGCTCGAGGACTACCGGCGCTCCCTGTTGATCTTCAACTATGAGCAGGCCTTGGTGGACCAGAAGCTCGATACCGCGGTCAGTGACGCCGAAGTGGAGCGGTACTATACCGAGCACCAGCCCAACTTCGAGTTGAAGGAGACGATCGTCCGCATGCGTTGGTTCAAGGTGAACGAACCCGACAAACGCATACTGCGGCGGATGGAAGAGCGTTTCTTGAAGGGCGCTGCGGACGACCTGCGTGAACTGGAGATATGGTTGGCCCAGAACGGCGTATCCATCAACGATCGCAGCATGACCTGGATCCCGGCCTCCTCCATGATCACCGAGCTCGATATCCCGGAGTCCTTGGTCAAGGACCTCGAAGGTCGCGATGGCCGCCAGGTCATCCGCTCGGAGAACGGAGCTTGGTTCCTGGAGATCATCGAGCGTCGTGCTCAGAACAGCGTTTCCCCACTGGACCTGGTCCGTTCGGATATCCGGGCCATCCTGCTCAACCAACGTAAGATCCAACTGATCGAGGACATGCGGTCATCGGTCTACGCACAAGCCATAGAGAACAAGGATGTTGAAAGGATCGCTCCATAGTTTCTTGTTGCTCTTGCTTCCGGTGTCGTGCCTCGCGCAGCCACAAGGAACGCTCATCGACCGTGTGATCGGTGTCGTTGGTCGCGAAGCCATTCTCTACTCCGAACTGTCCGTTAGGCTGGAACAGGCCAAGCAAGGCGGGGCCTTGACCAACGCTGCACGGTGCGGCGCACTGGAGGACTTGCTCTACGAAAAGCTGTTGTTGGAGCACGCGGCCTTGGACAGCGTGGTGGTGGACCAGGCGCAGGTCGATGCGGAGCTCGATCGCCGCATCCGCTACTTCTCCGCTCAACTCGGAGGTGACGCCAAACTCGAGGAGTTCTATGGGAAGACCATCACCGAGATCCGGGCCGAGTTCCGCTCCCAAGTGGAGGACCAACTGTTGGTGCAGAACATGCAACAGCGCATCACGGCGGATGTGCGTGTGACACCGCGCGACGTACAACGCTTCTACAATTCCATTCCGGCGGATAGTGTGCCTTTGATCAACGCGGAAGTGGAGTACGCGCAGATCGTGCGCGAGCCCAAGCCGGATGAGGCCGAGGAACGTCGGGTGCGGCGGAAGATCGAAGAGTACCGGGAGTCCGTGCACAAAGGCGAGAAGGAGATCTGCATCGTAGCCATGCTCTACTCGGAGGATCCTGGATCCGCCAAGGATTGTGGTGAACTGGGACTCGTGCCCTTGGGTACGATGGTGCCCGAGTTCGATGCCGTGGCCATGAGCCTGAAGGAAGGGGAGGTGAGCCAGGTGTTCAAGACCGAGTACGGTTACCACTTCATGCAGATGGTGGAGCGCCGTGGGGAGTACTACAATGCGCGGCATGTGCTGATGCGACCGCAGCTGGGCAACGTGGAATTGCAGAAGGAGAGAACGGTGCTGGACAGCTTGGTGGGTCGCATCCGTTCGGAAAAGGAGGAATTCGGAGCGTTGGCCGCCAGATTCTCCGAGGATGCCGAAAGCAAGGACCTCGGTGGTGTGGTGATCGAACAGAACAACAACTCCAGCCGATGGGACATGGGCGCGTTGGACCAGCAGACCTTCTTCGTCTTGGACAAACTCAAGCCGGGCGAGGTGAGCGAACCGCAGCTCATCGTCCTTCCAGACGGATCCAAAGCTTACAGGGTGCTCCAGTTGATCTCGCACACGCCCCCGCACAAAGCCAACCTCAAGGATGATTACCGCATGATCCAGCAAGCCGCCGAAGGCAAATTGCGAGCCGCTGCTGTGGAAGAGTGGGTGAGCAGCAGGCTGGATGGTACGTACGTGCGGCTGAACAAGGACTACAAAGGCTGCACCTTCACACACGACTGGGCCAGGGAACAGGCCGGGAACTGATCACAACGCACGCACTATGGATGATATTCGGTCGGTAGAACGCTTCGGTGAACAATACCGCAAGCTCAAAGCGGAGGTGAACAAGGCTATCGTGGGACAGGATCAGGTGGTCGATCTTGTGCTCATGGGCATCTTCAGCCGTGGGCACTGTCTGCTCGTCGGAGTGCCGGGTTTGGCCAAGACCCTCCTGGTGAATTCAGTGGCACAGGCACTGGGGCTGTCCTTCAACCGCATCCAGTTCACCCCTGACCTCATGCCGAGCGACATCATCGGCTCCGAGGTGCTCGATCAGGATCGTCGGTTCCGCTTCATCCGCGGGCCCATCTTCGCCAACATCATCCTGGCCGACGAGATCAACCGCACGCCACCCAAGACGCAGGCCGCCCTGCTGGAAGCCATGCAGGAGAAAGCCGTCACTGCCGCTGGCGCCACGCATCCTTTGCAAGAGCCCTTCTTCGTACTGGCCACGCAGAACCCCATCGAACAGGAGGGAACCTATCCCTTGCCGGAAGCACAGCTCGATCGCTTCATGTTCAATATCTGGGTGGATTATCCTTCGTACAAGGAAGAGTTGGCCATCGTGAAAGCCACCACCGGCGACGTGAAGCCGCAGCTCTCACCCGTGCTCACGGCCGAAGAGATCCTATCCTACCAAGGTCTGGTGCGCCGGATCCCGGTGGCCGACAATGTGCTCGAGTACGCGGTGAAGCTGGCCACACGCACACGGCCCGGCACCGCTGATGCGCCGGCCATCATCAAGGACCATGTCAGTTGGGGTGCGGGGCCGCGTGCCTCCCAATACTTGGTGGTGGGAGCGAAATGCCATGCCCTCGCCCGAGGCAAGTTCTCGCCCGACATCGAGGATGTACAAGCGGTAGCGCTGCCGATCCTGCGCCACAGGCTGGTGCGCAACTACAAGGCCGAGGCCGAAGGCGTGTCCGTGGAGCGCATCGTCAACGGCATCCTGTAAGCAACTTCTTGTTCGGGCTGTCGTGGGTGCATGGTAGCACCTAGCTTTGAACTCAGCTTCAGGTAGATCTCCCCTGAGCTAGAGTCAATGCGGTACATCACCTTCGCTTTGGTGTCGGCCATTTCCGGCCTGGTTTCGGCGCAACTCCCGACGGTGGACATCACCTTGGTGCCGGTCACCGCGGCGCGTTACGAGGTCCGGATCCGGCCGGACGGAACCTTCAATGGACTGTTCTCCAGTTTGGTGTTCACCCTGCGCTGGTCCGATGCGTCGGGTGTGACGTTGGCCGAATTCCAGCCCACTGCCGCTATGATCGACCTGGGCATCTATCCGGCCATCGCCGGCGATATGGTCATCGACGGTGGCTACCGCTATGCCGCCCACGTGGCCTTCGGTTCCTCGTCGCTGGCCAATGAAGGCCAAACCTGGACACCGGGTCAGGAGGTCGTCATTGGCACGATAGACCAAGTGGGAGGGACCACCCCCATCGAGATCGTCAATGACACCTGGACCGGAACGAACAACTCGGATTACTTCCTTTCCCTCAACGGAGTGGACCGCACCGGTGTGATCTATGGCTCCTCCACCGCCCAACTCCCTTTGGACTTGGCGGTCCCGATCTTCGCGATCACCGCATCGGTCCACACCGATCACACCGTGTTACGCGTAACAGCGGACGCTTCGAGTGCTGCACGGTACGAGGTCATCACCTCTGGAGGAAGCTTGGTGGATGCCGGGCGCTTCGCTTTCCAGCAGGGAGTTTCCGAACATGCTATACCGCATCGCGGGCTTGCGGAAGGCCTCTATACCATCATCGTGCGGACAGAGGCCGCGGTACAACCCGTACGGATCGTCATTGCGCGATGAAGGGCCGCGTTCTCATCTCCACTTTCCTATTGAGCGCCACGGTGTGCTCCTCACTACACGCCCAGCAGTGGACAGTCTTCGACATGGAGAACAGTCCGCTGCCGAGCACGAACGTGAAGGCGCTGGCACCGGATGGTGAAGGTGGAATATGGGTCGGAACGGATTGGGGGCTTTGTCGAAGGGACGCAGCCGGTGAATGGGAAGTGTTCCAAGCAGGAACGAGTCCGTTGGTGGATAACAACATCCGGTGTCTCCAAGTGGATCAAATGGGGCGGCTGTGGATCGGAACTGTTTCCATGGGGCTGCAAGTGAAGGATGGTGATGCATGGACCACCTACACGCCGCTCAATTCACCCTTGCCCGAGTTCGGCGTGCGTGATCTTTTCATCGATACCTCCGGCGCTGTATGGATCTGTACATCGAGCGGATTGGCCAAATTCGATGGAGCCGATTGGGTGTTCTACAACAGCACGCCGGAAAGCCATGATGGGGCGATCCTGGGAACTAGCAACACCAACGCGGTGGCCGTATCACCTTCGGGAACCGTTTGCCTGGGAACCTTCAATGGTGGGCTGCACTTCATCCAAGGCAGCACGGTGGAGGTGCTCACTTCGTTCGATGATGGTTTCTTCGACAATACGGCCGTTGATGTCGCTTTTCACCCGACCACGGGTGCTCGCTGGGTGGCTACACCAGCTGCGGGTCTGCTTAGGCAACAAGGTCCGATCGTAGGCGGATTGTGGACCCAATGGAGCGGGGCCATCGGGTTCCCTTCCAACGCGATGACCGCCCTAGCTTTTGACATTGCCGGTGATGTATGGGTGGGTACTCAGATCGAGGGCCTTGTCCAGGTGCGGTCCGACGGGACCTTCGTCCAATACGATGATCTGAATTCGGGTCTACCGGATATCAACGTCCGCAGCGTGTTGGCGACAAGTGATGGTGCTCTATGGGTGGGTACCTTCTTGGGTGGATTGGCTCGCCTCGATCCATCCGTGACCATTGCTGAAGGTGAAAGGGCTCGAGAGATCGGCGTGTTCCCCAATCCGTCCACGGGTCGATTCACCGTCACTTGCCGGGGTGGTTGTTCAGGCGCGCAGTGGGAACTGCTATCCGGCGACGGTCGCCTGGTGCTGGCGGGCGGAGCGGTGCTGGATCGGATCCCCATCGATGCAGAGGGGCTTACCCCGGGCGTCTATACCCTTCGATTACAGAAGGAGGGCTTTATCGGAGCCATATCGGTCCTTGTCGACTAGGGTCCTTTATTGGTCGATCCGTTTGCGGACTTGACCTTTCCTATCGGACTTCCCTAGTTTTACGCGCCTCTTCGTACAAAACCACAGTCAATGATGCCATCGACTCTACGCTCTTTCCTCTTCATGGTGCTGGTCAGCTCAAGCGTACCTGCGGCGTTCGCGCAGTGTACGCTCACCAATGCTACCAGCTGTGTGTGTGCTACCGCTGGGCAAACGGATTGTGACCTGCTGCCCGATATGACCATTAGTTGGAACGCACTGTCCACCGTGAGCAGTGGTCCGAGCGAATACTCCCAGACGAGTACTTCCAATCCCGGCCGTCTTCGCGTTTCAGGTTCAACTCCGAACATCGGGAAAGGGAACCTTGAAGTGCGCGGGGTATCGAATGGTATCCGAGCATTCATCTGTGGTACGGACACTTCGTACGTGGCCGGTAGCCAGCAGAACTTCTCATGCGAAGGTGGCATCTCGCCAAAGCAGATCCTATATCAACGCATCTATCACAAGAACGGGAATGTCATGTCCTACCAGGACGTGAAGACCGGGACCATGACCTACCACCCCAATCACGCGCATTACCATGTGGATGATTGGACCACCATGACCCTGAGGATCCAGGACCCGAACGAACCCTTGCCAACACGCTGGCCCATCGTGGCCACCGGAGCCAAGATCGGATTCTGCTTGATGGATTATTACGATTGCTGGGAGTCAAGCGCCAATGGTCACTGCCGCACGAACCAACAGTGGCAGCAGGGTAGTGTGCTCAATGCGCAAACGCAATTCCCGAACCGGGATATGTACAGCGGGTACAACTGTAGCTCCGATTTCCAGGGTATTTCCACCGGTCGTACCGATCTCTACGGCGAATGGCTGGAGGGCATGTGGATCAACCTGATGCCCAACCTGTGCAATGGCAACTATTGGATCGTGGCCGAGGTGGATCCAACGAACGTGTTCACGGAAGAGAACGAACAGAACAATTGGACGGCCATGCCGTTCACCATCGCACTGCAGCGTGCCGCGAACAGCGGTGGGTCCGCCTTCATCCATGCGGACAAGCGCCCTGTGGTAGGCCCTGGACGCACCGTGACCCTGACTGCTGCTCCAGGTTCTTCCTATCTGTGGAACACGGGAGCCACTTCGCGCAGCATCACCGTTTCACAAGCAGGCACCTATTCCTGCACGGTGAGCGCGCCTTGCGGATCATTGCAAACGGGCAACTTCGTGGTGACTTCGTCGACGGCACCAGCAGCACCGGCTGTCACAGGAGCCACCGTGGTAGGACCTGCTTCGGCCACTTTACAGGCCACCGGCACTGATCCGCAGTGGTATACCTCCGAGAGTGGTGGTTCTCCTGTGGCCGCTGGTAACAGCTTCACCACACCTGTACTAAGCGCCAACACCACCTATTGGGTGAGCGATCGGAACACGGTGGCGAACAATACGTGGACGGCGGGTAAGACCTACAACGCTTCTCACGGCTCGAATTATAACGGACGGCAATGGATGCTCTTCGATGCCTACGAGCCTTTCGTGCTGAATTCCGTTCGTGTGGTAGCCACTGGAGTGGGCAATCGTCACTTCGTGTTGGTGGACAACGTGGGCAACCTGATCGCAGAGAAACAGATCGAACTGCTCGCCGGTGATCAAGTAGTGACCTTGAACTTCCGTGTGCCGAAAGGGGTTCAACATAAACTCACTGCCTATGACAGTGGTGCGGTGAGCAATAGCACGCAGTTGGTCTTCCAAGACCTCCACCGCAGCACTACGAACGTCTCCTATCCCTATCCGATCGGTACGGTGGGCTCCATCACCGGATCTACCCTGGGTAGCTCGGTCTACTTGTTCTTCTACGATTGGCAGGTGAGCACGGAAGCCGCGCATTTCGAAAGCGCCCGTGTCCCGGTGACCGCCGAGGTGGTGAATGGCGTAGTGCTGGACCTGAAGGCCTTCTTGGAAGGACCTTTCGATGTGAACACTGGCCTAATGTCAGATGCGCTCCGCACGGCTGGTCTGATCCCCTTGAACGAGCCCTACGCAGCGCTCGGTTTCCCGACCGTGGGTCCTGGAGGGGAACAAATGCCAGCGGCCATGCTCACGACGACCGGAACGAACGCCGTAGTGGATTGGGTCCGTGTTGAACTCCGGAGCGCGTCCACCCCCAGTTCGATCATCGCCGCGCAGAGCGCCGTGATCACACGAGGAGGTCAGGTGCTATCGGCCAATGGAGCTCCCTTGCGCTTTTCCGTGCCCAACGCCAGCTACCACGTGGCGCTCCGGCATCGGAACCACTTGGGTGTGATGACGGCGAGCCCGGTCGCATTGGCGGCAGCGCCCACGACGGTGGACTTCCGTTCGACCTCGACGCCGACCTGGGGTACCGAAGCCAGGAAGACTGTTGGTGCATTCTCAGCCTTATGGGCTGGTGAAGCCGTTCGCGATGGTGTGGTGCTCTACACCGGTTCGGGTAACGACCGCGACCAAGTGCTGCAGGCGATCGGTGGCGCAATTCCGACGAATACCACGGCAGGATACCTCCAAAGCGACATAAACCTCGACGGCTTGGCCAAGTACACGGGTGAGGCGAACGATAGGGATCCCATTTTGGCCAATATCGGGGGCGTCATACCCACCAACAGCCGGGTGCAACAGCTGCCCTAACTGAAGAATTCACCTACTTTCACCGGATCTACAACGGACGACGAACATGCTAACCACCCTACGCGAACGCGCTATCGGCCTTGCCTTCGGTGCCACAGCCCTGCTTACGTTAAGCACGGCGAGTGCGCAGATGAACATTGCCTTGGTGCCCACTGCAGACCCTGAGGTCTTCGAATTCCACTGGACGGCCAACGCGGCGTACAGTGGCATCATGAACTCCGTTTTCTCGATCCGCTGGGACGCCTCGGCAGGTGGGGACATCTCGGAGGATGATTTCGTGAATTTGTGCAGCAACACACGTGCACCGCTGCTTACCAACGACCTTCCGGTGGAAGTGGTGGGGGGCTTTCGCTATTTCACTTTCAGGTGCGATGGTTCTTCCTCGCTCGGTACAACGGCACAATGCGGATTCGCCGTGGGTCAGACCCGGGCGCTTCATCGCTTCCGCATCGCGGGTATCTCCGGTTGTCCGAACATCGGCCTTTCGAACGATGCCTACTTGGATGGTCTGAACCGTGACTACTTCGTGTCCGTTGGCGGGGTTCCTGCCACCGGCACGTTCCTCTCTGGCCAGATCGGAGCTCCGTTCACGGTGACCCCCGGTTCCTACGGACCGGTTTGTTCGAACGCAGCGGATATAGTGCTCGGTGGTTCTCCGGCCGGAGGCACTTGGAGCGGAACGGGCGTTACTGGTAACAACTTCGATCCATCTGTTGGCACGCAGACCCTCACCTATACCGTCACTCAATCAGGGTGCACGGTTTCGCAAACAACTACTATCACGGTCTCGAACCCGCCTACCGCCGGCACCAACGGCACATTGACGATCTGCGCAGGTTCCACAGTGACCGCGGCGCAACTCTTCGCGCAACTCGGCGGTAGCCCACAAGCAGGTGGCACTTGGTCACCCACACCTTCTGGCGCTGGACTGTACACCTACACGGTGGCGGCCATTGCACCTTGCACCGGCAATGCCACAGCCACGGTTAACGTGACCGCTCAACCTGCTCCGAACGCTGGCACCAATGGTACGCTGACGATCTGCGCAGGCTCAACCGTCACGGCAGCGCAACTCTTCGCACAACTCGGCGGAAGCCCACAAGCAGGTGGCACTTGGTCACCCACACCTTCTGGCGCAGGACTGTACACCTACACGGTGGCGGCCATTGCACCTTGCACCGGCAATGCCACGGCC
>JAEUTC010000091.1 GCA_016787985.1 Flavobacteriales bacterium
CGCATGCTCATGTACCTGTACCAGCGTGCGGGCATGCAGGTGCGCTTCCAGGAAACGCTGGACGAATTGGGCGCACGCATCAAGGAGATGCGGCCCGATGTGTTCACCGCCGTGCCGCGTCTGCTGGAGAAGATCTACGACGCCATCCTCACCAAAGGCGAAGCCCTCACCGGCTTCAAACGCAAGCTCTTCTTCTGGTCGTTGGACCTGGGCGAACGCTACGAAGTGCACGGCCGCAGCTGG
This sequence comes from Flavobacteriales bacterium, assembly GCA_016787985.1. Taxonomy (GTDB): domain Bacteria; phylum Bacteroidota; class Bacteroidia; order Flavobacteriales_F; family PHOS-HE28; genus PHOS-HE28. The sequence continues at coordinate 244 of JAEUTC010000091.1, forward strand.
TGGTACGATGTGCAACTGGGCATCGCCCGCAAGCTCGTCTTCAGCAAATGGCGCGAGGCGCTCGGCGGCAACGTGAAGTGCGTGGCCAGCGGTAGTGCCGCGCTCCAGCCCCGGCTCGCCCGCATCTTCAACGCGGCCGGTGTACCCTTGATGGAAGGCTACGGCCTCACCGAGACCAGTCCCGTGGCCAGCGTGAACGATGCCCGCAACGATGGATTGCGCTTCGGCTCCGTAGGCCGCCCGATCAAGGATGTGCAGATCCGCATCGCCGAGGATGGCGAGGTCCTGATCAAAGGGCCCAACGTGATGATGGGGTACTACAAGGAACCCGAACTCACCCGGGAAGTGCTCACGCCGGACGGCTGGTTCCACACCGGCGACATCGGGGAACTGCGCGATGGTTTCCTCTACATCACCGACCGCAAGAAGGAGATGTTCAAGACCAGCGGTGGCAAGTACGTGGCCCCGCAGGCCATCGAGAACAAGTTGAAGGCCTCCCGCTTCATCGAACAGGCCATGGTGATCGGCGAGAACCGCAAGTTCCCCGCCGCGCTGATCGTGCCCAGCTTCAAGTTCCTTCAGGATTACTGCGCCCTAAAAGGCATCCCGTACGAGGGTCCGCAGCAGGTGATCCAACAGCAGCGCATCGCCGACCGCATCTTCGCTGAAGTGGAGAAGGTGAACGCCGGGTTGGGCCATTGGGAACAGATCAAACGGATCGAACTGCTCCCGGCCGAGTTCACGGTGGATGGCGGCGAGCTCACCCCTTCGCTTAAACTGCGCAGGAAACCCATCATGGCCAAGTATGCGGCCCAGGTGGAGCACATCTACGCCTAGGGCGAAGGCGGCGCACCGCTACTTTAGCGCTCCCTTAACGTGAAGGAAACATGAAGCGAGCGCTCCTGGCCCTACCCGCATTGGCCCTCTTGATGGGTTGCAACAAAGAACCGGGCGAAGGCGGCAAGGCCGAGATCCGGGGTCGGGTGATCGAGCAATTGTACAGCCAGAGCGGCAACCCCATCGGCGACTCCTACCCGGTGATCGGGGAGAACGTCTACATCGTGTACGGCGAGACCACCGAGGGTGCCTTCCCGGACGATAACGTGGACACCGGGCCCAATGGTGAGTTCCGCTTCCCCTGGCTGCGCAAAGGTTCCTACACGGTGTTCGTGCGCTCCGAATGCCGCAACTGCGATGGCGGTAACAAGGCCGTAACCCAGGTAGTGGCGATCGATGGCAACAAGGACATCGTGACCACCGGTGACATCCTCATCGAACGGTACTGATGTGGCGTAAGCTCCTCTTCGTTGGTGCGGTGGTCGCGACCTGTGGGGCCAGCGCGCAGGAGCGCCTGCGGCCCGAAACCCTGCAGGAGCTCTGGGCCAGCGTCGGCGTGCAGGGTCGACCGTCCATGCTCGAAGGGCTGCTCGGCAAGGAGCTGGTGAAACGCTTGCGCACCAGCACGGAGATCGGCTACCGCTCGGCGGACAGCTTCTTCGCCGGCCGACAGTACTACCTGGACCTTGGCGCCACCTACAAGATCAGCGACAAGGTCACCGCCGGGGGAGAGTACCGTTATGCCTACCGGACGGCGGATGAGAACCGGCAACGCCTGGGTGGCATGGTGCAGTACAAGACGGAAGTGGACCGCTTCGAATTGGGCTACCGGTTCACCTACCAGCACAACTTCCGCGAACGGGGCGATGTGCGCGAAGTGTTGCGCAACAAATTCATCGCCGGTTACAACATCCCGAAATGGAAGCTGGACCCCCAGTTCAGCGTGGAATTCTTCACCTGGGCCGGACTGCAGGGCCTCTCCTATTTCGGCACACGCTACAAGCTCGGCAGTGAGTGGGCCATCGCTGATGGTCATTCGCTCGGCTTCGGCATCGTGCATGATCGCGAACGCATGGTCTTCGCTCCGCAATACCGCTTCATCTTTGCGGTGGATTACGGCATCAACCTGCGCAAGACCTGATCATGGACCGCTCGAGGAATCGCTCGCTCACCCTACGCATCGGCCTCTTCTTCGCCATCACAGTGGTGGCCATCGGTATCGGCTACCTCTTCCTGCGCCCTTCGGATGAGCTGCCGGTGTACCATCCCAACCAACTCGACCAGCGGCTCGTGGATCCCGCGGTGAAAGGCGCCAAGGGCGAGCACCACATCAGCGGCTTCAACCTGATCGACCAGTTCGGCGGCCACTATACGTTGAACGATGTAGGGGAGCGCATCATCGTGGCCGACTTCTTCTTCACCACCTGCGCCACCATATGCCCGAAGATGACCGTGCAGATGGAACGCGTGCAGGAAGCCTACAAGGACGAGGACCTGCTGATGCTCCTCTCCCATTCCGTGACCCCCGAGATCGATTCCGTACCCGTCCTGGCCGCATACGCCAAGCTGCACAACGCCGATCCCGAGCGTTGGCGTTTCCTCACCGGTGATCGCAAACAGATCTACGCACTGGCCCGGCAGAGCTACTTCGCTGCGATGGATGAAGGGGATGGTGGTCCCGACGATTTCGTGCATACCGAGAATTTCGTGCTCGTGGATCCGCAGCGGCGCATCCGCGGCTTCTACGATGGCACCAGCGTGAAGGACGTGGACCGCCTGATCGCCGATATCGCGAAACTGCTGAAGGAAGTGAAGGGCGCCTGATCAGGGCGTAGGCACACCGTAGTTCAGTACGGTCACGGTCGCTGCTCCTTGGTCGGGAAGTTCCACCCGATACAACCGATCGAACACGTGCTCCGGGATCGGATCGACCGCCTGACCCGAGAGGCCCTGGACGATGGCCGGCACCGTGTTGTTGTGCCCGGCTACGAGCACCACCTGGCCGCGATCATCCCGCTTGATGCGCTGCACAAGGCTGTCCACCGCGTTCGGCTCCAGCACCACCACCTCCAACTTCAAACGCTCGGCCAAGGGCGCCACGGTCTTCTGCGTCCGCTGGCGTTTCGTCGCGTAGATGCGTTGCACGCCTGTATCCGCGAGCCTCTCGGCCAGGGCTCGGGCGCGTGCTTCGCCGACTTGTGACAGCGGTGTATCGAAGTCCGTGGTCAGTTTCTCAGCGTGGCGAACGACGTAGATGGTGGTCATGGTCGGGACCGTAGTGGTCTTTGAGGTGGACGTACAACCGACGAAGAGCAGTGCGCTGATCGCGATCGACTTCGCCCATGTGGAGCTGGCGGACATACGGCCAAGGTAATCCGGTCGAGTGAGTTGTCAGTTCGGAGTCGTCAGTCTCCTTGGTGGTCTCCGTTCGTGGATGCTGGGCAATACCGACAATAGCCACGCGATACCGTTATTCCTGACAACTACCAACCTCGAACTGACACCTGCTCCCCTAACTTCGTACTCCCGTGATCGGGATGAGACACATGCGCAAATGGCTTGATCGGTACTACGGCACGCTACGCAAGATCAAAGCGAACTATGTGCTGCTGAACCTCTTCAACCTGAAGAAGCTGGCGCATGCCCGCCGCATGTATAAGAAGTACGGCATCCAACGCAGCGTATTACTCCCCATCAGCAGCACCGACCTGCCCGCGGCCAAGACCACCGACCTTCCGTGGTTGGACACACCAGAAGGTGTCGCCAAATTGCCCACGCACCCGGGCCTTCAGCGATTCGACGCAAGCACACGCGAGGCGATACTGGCCTGGCCAGAGCACGGCTACCTGGTGATCCGCGGGCTTTTCACACCTTCGGAAGTGGCGGAGATCAATAGCGAGATCGACCGCTTGATCCGCGACAACGTGGTGGACTTCAATTTCACCGGTCGCAAGATCATGTTCGCTTTCCACCACAGCGAACTACTGCGCAAGTATGTGCACGACCGCCGCCTTCTGGATGTGATGGACTTCCTCCTCGGCAAGCGGATGCGCGTATTCCAAAGCATCAACTTCCTCACCGGCAGCGAACAGGCGGCACACAGCGACAGCATCCACATGACCACGCACCCGCTGGGCTACATGACCGCCGCGTGGATCGCGCTGGAAGAGATCACACCGGACAATGGACCGCTGGTGTACCACCCCGGCAGCCACAAGCTGCCCTATTTGCTGAACGGCCAATACGACCACGGCGGCAACCGTTTCGTGATCGGCGAAGACGCCTACCTACGCTATGAACAAGCCGTGGACCGCTCCATCGAAGAAGGCCACTTCGAACGCAAGGAACTACTGGCCCAGCCCGGTGATGTGCTCTTCTGGCACGCCAACCTGCTCCACGGCGGCAAGAAGATGACCACTCCCAACGCCAGCCGCAAGAGCATGGTGATCCACTGCTTCGCCGATGATGTGCTGTGCTACCACGAGCTGACGCAGCGCGCGGCGATGATGGAGGAGCACGATCATTGAGGCCGACTCCAGCGCGGGGATCCCAGTACCTTCGCGCCCGCATGAACGTTCTCTCGGTCGAAAAGGTCGCCAAGCGCTATGGCCCGCGCCAACTCTTCAAGGATGTATCCTTCGGCCTGGAAAAGGGCCAGAAGACGGCCATCGTGGCACGCAACGGCACGGGGAAAAGCACCCTGCTGAAGTGCATCGCGGGCATCGAAACACCGGACGAGGGCATCATCACTTTCAATAAAGGCCTGCGCACCGGCTACCTGGACCAGAACGTGGTGATGACCGGCACCCACAGCCTGGTGGACGAGATGCTGGACCAGGACGAACCCGTGACCAACGCCATACGCGCCTATGAACACGCGGTGGCGCGCCACGTGGACGACCGCACCATGCAACAGGCGGTGGATCGCATGACCGAGCTGAACGCCTGGGATCACGAGGCCCGGGTGAAGGAGCTCCTGTTCCGCTTCGGCCTGCGCGACATGGAGCAGCCGGTGAACACGTTGAGCGGCGGTCAACAGAAACGGCTCGCCATGGCCAAGGTGCTCATCAACGCACCCGATGTGCTGGTCTTGGACGAACCGACCAACCACCTCGATCTTCCCATGATCGAACAGTTGGAGAGCGAACTGAGCGCCCCCGGCCTCACCCTCCTGCTGGTGACGCACGACCGCTACTTCCTCGACAACGTCTGCGACGAGATCATCGAGATGGAGTTCGGTGAGTTCACCCGTTTCAAGGGGAACTACAGCTACTACGTGGAGAAAAAGGCGCAGCTGGACGAGGTGCGGGACGCCACCCAGCAGCACCTGCGGGGGTTGATGCGCAGCGAACTGGAATGGGTGCGCAAGATGCCGCGTGCTCGCGGCACCAAGAGCAAGAGCCGCCTCGACAAGTTCGATGAGATCAAGGCACAGGCCACGCGCAAGTTCGATCGTGCGGAGGTGAAGATCGATGTGAAGACCGAGCGCCTCGGTGGCAAGGTGATCGAAGCAAGGAACCTCACGAAGAGCTTCGGAAAGCCCGAAGAGCCCGCTTCCTTCAGGCCCATCGTCGCCCACTTCAGCTATTCGCTCAAACGCGGCGATCGCATCGGTATCGTTGGCCCCAACGGCATCGGCAAGAGCACCTTCATCGAGCTACTCGTCGGTCGCTTGAAACCCGACCAAGGCACCGTGAGCATCGGCGACACCGTGATCCTCGGGACCTTCGACCAAAAAGGACTGCAGCTGAGCGAGGACAAACGCATCATCGAAGTGGTGCGTGATATCGCGGAGGTCATCCCCTTGAACAAGGGCCGCACCTTGACCGCTTCGGGCCTGTTGGAGCGCTTCCTCTTCGACAAGGACAAGCAATACCAGTACGTGAGCACCCTCAGCGGTGGTGAGAAACGGCGCCTCTACCTGTGCACGGTGCTGATGAAGAACCCGAACGTGCTGATCCTGGACGAACCGACGAACGACCTGGACATCCCCACCCTGAACGCGCTCGAAGAATTCCTGGTCGATCTCGATGTGTGCCTCTTGATCGTGAGCCACGACCGCTTCTTCATGGACAAGCTCTGCACGAAGCTCCTCGTCTTCGAAGGCGCAGGGAAGGTGAAGGAATGGGTGGGCAGTTACACGGAACTGCGCGAACGCCAAAAGGATGAAGCCGACCGCGCCAAGGCCCGTAAGGAAGTGCCTGCCGAAGCCATCAAGGTGAACGAGCCGCTAGCGTCAGCCACCGACACTGCGGAAGCGCCCAAGAAGAAGCTCACCTATGCCGAGAAGCTCGAGTTGCAGAAGATCGACAAGGAGATGCCCAGACTGGAGGCCCGGAAAGAAGAACTTCTACTGATCCTGGCGCAGGGGGGCACCGATCACCATGCGATGATGGAACGTTCCATCGAGTTGGAGAGGACGATAAAGGAACTGGACCGCATCACGGATCGCTGGCTGGAATTGAGCGAGCGGGTGTAGGATCCGCATCCACCGACCCCGCGCCTAGAACTTCGCACACGGCACCACCCGACGTTTGCTCGCCGCTCGCCGCTTGTGCCGCGAAGCGATCTCGTAACCGATCGTGAGCTCGTGCGCTCCGCCGGAGTGCGCGGCCAGACGCGAAACGGTGACATCATAGCTATAGCCGATGCGCATGTCCTCGATGATGGTGCCTACCAGCAAGGCCAAGGCATCGTTGTTGGCGTAACCTGGTGCGTAACGCTTCAGCAAAGGAAGCCCCCGGTACCAGAGGCCAAAGAAGATGGGCTCCCGCTCGAAGTACATGCCCAGGTCCAATTGGTCGAACTTCTGCTGAGCCTTGTAGTTGAAGGCGAAAACGAAACTCTGCGGGTTCTTTCGGATCACGGGAGTGCGCACCGTTATCCTGTAACCGCCATGCATGCTGAACTTCATCGGGATGCGCGCCTCGTTGAGCAGCAGCGATTGGTTCGGTCGGTTCATGTGGTGCAAGGCCGCACCCAGCCACAACTTCGGTGTGAAGAACAGCAGGCCCGAGCCCATGTCGGCGTATCCGATGTTGGTGCCATCCATCACTTCATAGGTACCTACGGTACCACCGCGGGCCAGCTGGTCACCGAAGACCAGCCGTGAGTAGTCCACCGCATGTTGCACCCAGCCCACTTGCAAGGCAGGGCGCAAGAACACCTTCCGCTTCAGCTGGATCTCGTAGGCGTACTGGCCCGTGATGCTCGTGTAGCGCAGTGCACCGGACCCTGACCTGTCATGATGCACCATGAGACCGAGTCCGCTGCTGAGCTCGCTCAGGTTGTGGTCGATCGCGAAGTTGGTGGTGATGAAGGCACCGGGGATGGCAGGCCACTGGTCCCGTGCCACCAGGCCGAAGCGCGTTTGCAGGCCCGTGCCCGCGAAGGCAGGATTCACATAGGTCGGTGTCGCATAGAACTGCGTGAGCTGGGCATCCTGTGCGGCTACCCGCGACAAGAACACCCAGCCCCACAGAGCCGATGCGACGATCCTACTTCTCATTCCGTGTCAAACCTTCCACGGCGTGTACGGGTTGCATGCTGATGTCGAGGCTCATCTCGCGCGAGCCATCCTGCGTCACGGCCTTCACCGTGCTGGACTGCGTGATGAAACCCGCCGCCTCCACGCTCATCTGGTACTCCTGCGAGGGCTTCAGGATCATCAGGAAGCGTCCGGTGTTCTTGTTCGTGTTGTAGATGCCCACGATCTCCTCGCCGGTGGCATCGGAAAGGATGATGCGCGCCTTCACCGGCTCATCGCCAGCATCGGCCACCACACCATGCACGACCATGTGGTCCAGCTGGGTGTTCGGGAACGTGACCTGGTAGATGTCCTGCATGCCCATGCCCTCCGCCCGTTCGCTGCTGAAGTAGCCGGTATGGCCGTCCTCGCTCAGGCAGAAGTAGATATCGTCGTTCACGGTGTTCAGCGGGTAGCCCATGTTCTCCGGCACGGCCCAACCGTTCATGTCGTAGTCGGTCAGTACGGTCTTGAAGATGTCGTAGCCCCCCATCGTATTGTGGCCATTGGAGGAGAAGAACAACGTGGTACCATCGCTGTGCATGAAGGGCGCATCCTCGTCGAACGGCGTATTCACGTTCGGGCCAAGGTTGAGCGGCAGACTCCATTGCCCATTGGGCAGACGACGGATACGGTAGAGATCGCGGCCGCCGAACCCACCGGGCCGGTCGCTGGTGAAGTAGACTTCTTGACCACCCGGTGCGATGCTCGCGCTCGGCTCGTGCGACTCCGAGTTGATCTGCTGGGTCATGATCTCGGGTTGCTGCCATTTCCGGGCATGGAAGCGTGCTTCATACAGGTCGCCGCTCACCAGGTTCTGCTGTGTGCGGTAGATGATCATCGAGCTGCCATCCGGGCTGATACCCACCGTGGCATCGTGTACGAGCGTGTTCAACGGGCCGCCAGCGTTCACGGCATTGGTCCAAACTTCATCGATACGTTTGGCCACGTAGATATCCTCGAACCACTGACCATACGGATCCTTCATGTTGCCCGTGGTACCCTCACGACGCGAAGTGAAGTACATCGTATTGCCATCGGCGGTCACCAGCGGACAATAATCGTGCGCTGCGGAATTGACCATCGGCCCCATGTTGCGGATCTCCATCTCCACCGGTGTAACGGTATAGGCCTTCGCACTGATGGACATCGCCTTGCGGCGTTCCACCTCCTGGTCGTTCACAACGCGCCCGTTCTTCTGCTTGTACTTGTCGAAAAGCGCCACGGCATCATCGAAGCGTTGCTGGCGATGGCGTGCCACTGCGAGTTCGTAATACGACTCGATGAAGTCGCCTTCGACGCCGCGCTCGAAGTACTGGACGGCCTTGTCCTTCTGTCCGGGGATATTGGCCATGCACACGCCCATCTCGTGCTGCACTTCCACGAAGAGCGGATCCACGGGCAATAGACGCTTGTAGACCTTGGCGGCCTCTTCGTAGTCCTCGTTGGCCAAAAGGGTCTTGGCCTGGTCGAGCATCTGGTAGTGCACCTTCTTGTAGCCCTGCTGCGCGAAGGCGCCGGTGCTGAGGAGGAGAAGGAGTGCGGTGGTGTAGTTACGCTGCATGGTTCAACGGAGTAGAGTGACGTCGCCTTTCAATGTGGTCTCGTTGCCATCACTGAACTTGGCGTAAGCCTTCCAGACATAGACATCTTGTTTCGCGGGTTCGCCACGGTAGTAGCCATCCCAGCCGACCCTCACATCCTCGGTCACGAACAGGAGTTCGCCCCAGCGGTTGAAGATCTCGAGCTTGTAATCCTCCACACCTTGGTAGAGGGGGAAGAAATGATCATTGGTGAAACTCCGCGGATCGTAGATACCATCCGTAGGGCCCGTGCTGTTCGGTGTGAACGCGTTCGGGAACCGGATCTCACCTGCCCCTTTCGCCGTGACCAACTCCTCCAAGAGGAAGGTGTCCGGGCAGTTCCATTGGTTGTTGGCGATCAAGCTCACATCATAGACCCCGGCCGACTGGTAGTAGTGTACCGGATTCAGTTCGCTGCTGCTGGTGCCATCGCCGAAGTCCCAGGTGTAGATGGAAGCGTTACTGGAGAGGTTGTAGGTGAACACCGGCTGTGAGGGCACGGCCACCTCGGTGGGCTGCAACGTGAAGAAGGCCATGGCGCGCGGATGCACCACTACACTATCCACCTTGGTGAAGGTGTTCGTTGTTCCTCCTATGCCCACAGCGGTCAAAGTCACGGTATAGACCCCTGGTACGTTATAGATGTACGTTGGGTTATCCGCCGTGCTCGTTCCACCGTCTCCGAAGCTCCATTGGTAGCTCACCCCTTGTAAGCTGGTATTGTTGAAATCCACGATCAACGGGGCGCAGCCGCTACCCTGCCCGAGGAAGCTGGCTGTAGGCAAGGGCGGTGTGATCGTGATCACCTGCGTAGCGGTATCCGCACAATTGGTGCTGCTCACCACCAAGGTGATGGTGTACGTACCCCAGGTGGTGTAGGTGTGCGCTCCCGGTGCTGCGGTGTTCGCGGTGCCACCATCGCCGAAAGACCAGGTGTGGCTCCAAGGCCCAGGAGAGCTGTTGTTCAACACCAATACATCGGCGTTCGGGAACTGCTGGATGTTCGGCGTGGCCTGGAACGCAGCCGATGGAACGGGTGAGACCACGATGGTGCGTGAGAACGTACTGGTGCACCCGAAAGCAGAGGTGGCGGTCAAGGTGATCGTACGCACGAGATCGCCCGTGGTATTGTTCACGTAAGTGTGCGTTGGCTCCGTACCGAGCAGGATGGTCCCGTCACCCATGTCCCACTGGAAACTGGCCGCACCGTTGCTGGTGTTCGAGAGATCCACCACGAACGGGGAACAGGCGATGCTATCCACCTCGAACGCCGCTACGATAGCCGGGTACACTTGGATCTGCGCGGTGGCGGAATCCGTGCACCCGAAGGCGGACGTGGCCACCAGCATCGGATCGAACACGAGCGGCGCTGCGGTGGTATTGGTGTAGGTGTGGCTCGTGTTGCCGGGCCCAGCGTTCAGGGTAGCTCCATCATCGAAGGTCCAATCCAACACCGTGGCACCGATCGTGAGGTCTTGGAAGTTGACGGCCAGCGGTTGACAGCCCGCCTGCGTGTTGGTGACGAATTGTGCGATGGGCTGCGGATGCACGAGGATGAAGGCTGTTGCTGTATCCGTGCAACCGAAGGTGGAGGTCGCGACAAGCTGCACATCGAACGTGGCATCGTTCAGCCCTTGGTTCAAGTAGGTGTGCGTGGGCGCGGTCGCCGTCGAGTTCTGTCCGTCACCGAAATTCCAGCTGTAGGTGCTCGCCCCGGTGCTCACGTTGGCGAAGTCCACGGGCAGTGGTGCGCAACCGATGGTGTCCGATACGAATGCGGCTGTGACCGCGGGGAAGACCTGCACCTGGGCCGATGCCGTGCTCGTGCAACCGTGCACCGTGGTCACCGTGAGATCGATCGGATAGGTCACCGCGCCGGGTCCAGCGAAGTTGAACCAGGTGTGCGCATGGGTCGCTGTCGTTGTGTCCGAGGACGACCCATCACCATAGTCCCAGCTGGCGCTCACACCGCCCGTGCTGGTGTTCGTCATAGTGGCCGTGAGCGGGTGGCAGCCGTTGGTGGGCGCCACGGTGAACTGCGCCGTGGGTACGGGGTATACGGTGACCTCGTCGTAGGTGGTATCGGTGCATCCGAAGGCGTTGGCGGCGATCAGGGTGATCGGATAGAGTTCGTCGGTGGTGCCGTTGTTGAAGTAGATATGCGTGGGAGAAGGACCACTGCCTTGGGAGCCATCCCCGAAGTCCCATTGGTACGAGACCGCTCCCACCACGGCCGGAAAGGTGACCGTGTGCGGACTGCAACCGCTATCGGGCTGGGCCACGAAGGTGAAGTCAGGCGTCGGATACGCGATGATCTGCTGCACCAGGGTATCGGAACAACCCGCAGCGGAAGTGGCCACCAGCCTTACATTGAAGGTCTGCAGGAAGAGTGTGGTGTTCACGTACACGTGCGAAGGCGAATCCGCCGTGCTCGTCACGCCATCGCCGAAGTCCCATTCGTACGAATCGGCCCCCGTGCTCGTATTGCTGAAGTCCACGGCCAATGGCGCGCAACCCGGTTGTGCATTGTGACTGAAAAGCGCGAGGACGCCAGGGGCTACGGTGATCTGCGCGGATGCCGTGTCCGCACAGCCGAACGCGGAGCTCATGATCAGCTCCACCGAATACACCGTGTCTTGGACACCAAGGTTCAAATACGTGTGCGTGGGCGACTGATCGTTGGAAGCACCTCCATCACCGAAGGTCCAGATCGCATTCACGCCACCCACACTGGTGTTGGTGAAGGTGACGGTGTGGGGAGAGCATCCCAGCACATCATCGGGCGTGAAGGACGCGACGGGCTTGGCTTCCACCACTACCGGCAGCGTACCGGTGCCACTGCAATACGGCGTGGTCGCGATGAGTGTGACGAGGTAGCCACCCGGTGATGCGTAAAGGTGCCCCGGCGATTGATCCGTGGACGTACTGCCATCACCGAAGTCCCAAGCCCAGTCGATGATCGGATTTCCGGGCTCGGTCACCGTGAGGTCCGCGAACTGCGCCTCCACGCCTTCGCAAACGTTCTGTGCGCCGATCTGCACTTGCGGCGGCTCATACACATTCACCACCTGCGTGGCGATGTCCTGGCAGCCTTGGCCATTCAATACACGAAGCGTGATGGTGTAGCTGCCCAGTGCGCCATAGAAGTGCGGCGGCGGATCCTGGTCGGTGCTGGTGGTGCCATCGCCGAAGTCCCATTCATAGCTGATCCCGTTCACGCTGGTGTTGGTGAAGGCGACCGTGAGTTGGTTGCACGCCGCATCATTATCCACTGTGAATCCAGCGGTAGGGCTCGGCAGTACATCCACCACGACCGCAGCCGTATCGGCACAACCTGCCGTGGCCCCCTGTATGCTCGCCGCATAGCGGACCGTGTAGGTGCCAGCGGTGTTGAACGTATGCGCCTGATCACCTGCGGCGGTCCACTGGAAACCACTCCCCGTGCCGAAGTCCCATTGGAAGTAGTTGGCACCGCCGGTCGTGGTCTCGTTGAAGAAGACCGTTTCACCAGCGCATACCGGGTTCGGCGTCGCGGTGAGCGAAACCGACGGCGGAGGTACGATGTTGATGGTGACGTATGCGGTATCGATGCCGCAGTAGTTGCTGTCGAGCAGCATAACTTGGTAGCTGCCGATGCCGGGGTATTGGATCGTGCGCGGGAACGTCGGTGGCCAGGGTGTCCAATCGATGATGCTGTCCTGACCTGTTCCCCAGTAGTCGCCGAAGTTCCAGTACTCGTAGCGCTGGTAGATGTTACCCTGGTTGAAACAGTTGCGATCGGTGGTGTTCGCGAAGGTCACCGTACGGTCGGGCCAGCAGAGCAGGGTGGCGCTCGGTGCGATGCTCGCATCATCGATATCCCAGATGCGGATCGGATTGAAGGTGGCGAAGCTCGGTCCACCCTGCAGGCTGTTGCAGGTGTTCTCGGCCGTGAGGCGGACGGTGGTCTCGCAGTCCACCGTGCCCTGCTGGTAGGTGTGCGAGATGGTCTGGCCCCAGTTGGTGTGGTCGAAGGTGAGTATGGGCGAACCATCACCGAAATCCCAGGTGAATACCGTGTTCGGCGATACGTTGGTGCTGCTGTTGGTGAAGAGCACCGCTTCAGGCGCGCACACCTGCGTAAGTCCTCCGACCGGGATCTGGATGGAGGCACTGCTGCTCTCTTCCATCACCAAGGTACCGGTGACCACACAGCCGGTGGACAGCTCGGTGAACACCACGGTGTATTCCGACACGGCCGACGCATAGACGTGGCTTACGGTCTGCGGGGCCACCAACGAGGCGCCCGAGTAAAGCGGACTGCCATCTCCCCAGTCGATGGTGAAGTTGCCCACAGGCTGGGGTGAAGCGATGAGCAACGCGAAGTTGTTCCCCGAGCAACTGTACCAGGTCGGGTTGGGCGAAGGGACGCCGTAATAGTCGTACAGCTGAGGGCACTGGCCAACGGCCGCGGACACGAGGAGCGCGGTACCGAAGGACATCACCGTTCTGCGTAGCGTCACGACGATCGGGTTCTTCACACCCGCTCGTACGCGAGTTCGCGTGGTTTGGATACACCGAGCTCCCACAGGCACTGGACCAATGGCAACCCTGGCCCGATTAAACCGTAAGAACGTCCCGACGGAACCCTCATCCGTGCCGTCGTACCACCTCTCCGCATGGAACATTTCGACCTTTGTGTGATCGGTGGCGGCCCTGCTGGATACGCGGCTGCCATGCGTGCCATCGACCTGGGTAAACGCACCCTGCTGATCGAACGCGACCGCATCGGTGGCACCGGGATCTACAATGGTGCGCTCGCCTCGAAGACCTTATGGGAGATCGCGCACCGGGTGTCCAGCACCAATGAGCTCATGCGCACACGGGGCCGCGAGCCTTTCCGGTTGAGCTGGGAGGAAGTGGGCAAGGCCATGAACGAGGCCATCTTCGAACGGAAATACCTCTACGCCTGCCACATGCAGATGCTGACCAACAACAAGGTCGGCACCATGCTCTTCAAACACGAGCGCGGCACAGGGAGCTTCCTTTCCAACGATGTCATCCGCATCCAACGTCCTGGTTTCACTGCGGATATCAAAGCGGACCATGTGATCATCGCCACGGGCAGCAGACCGCGCACCTTGCCGGATATACCCGTGGATGAACAGCACATCCACACCAGCGATGGCATCTTCGGGATCGAAGAACTCCCCAAGAGCATCGTCATCGTGGGGGCGGGTGTGATCGGTTGCGAGTTCGCCACGATCTTCTCCAACCTGGGTGGCACCCGCGTGCACCTCATCGACCGTGCCGATCGTATCCTGCCCTTCGAAGACGCCGACGTTTCCGAACTCGTCGCGCGCAACTTGGAACGCAACGGGGTCATCATCCACCGCTCCGCGAAGCTCGACCGTATCGCCGTGGAGGATGGCCAGGTCCGCTACGACCTCACCTACACCGATGGCCGCACGGAAACGGTCCGCGTGGAAAAAGCGTTGATCTCCGTGGGTCGTACCCCGAACGTGGAAGGCCTGGGCTTGGAGAACACCTCCGTGGAACGGGACCCGGTGCATGGCTCCATACGCGTGAGCGGCACCAGCTCATCACTTCCACATATCCATGTGGTGGGTGATGCCACCGCCTCCAACATGCTGGTGAACCTCGGTGAGATGGAAGGCCGCCATGTGGTGGAACGCATCTGGGCCGGAAAGACCGAGGCGCTGAGCTACGACAACGTGAGCACCATCATGTTCCTCGACCCCGAAGTGGCCGGTGTGGGACTCAATGAACAGGAGTGTCGTAAACGCGGCATCGCTTACCGCATGGCGCGCATCGACTATTCCTGCATCGCCCGCGCCATTGCCATGCGCCGCACCAAAGGTTGTTTCAAGGTGCTCGTGACCAATGACGATGATATGCGCGTGATCGGCATGCGTGCCGTAGGCGAACACGCCTCCAGTGCCATCGAAGCCGTTGCGCTGATGATGCGCTTGGGAACACCGATCCGCGAACTCGCTGAATTGGTGCATCCGCATCCGAGCATCACCGAAGGTGTACAGGAGTGCGCACGCATGCTTTTGGGTCGCAGCATCTTCAAGCCGGACGTGTTCGAGGACCGGATGCAGTGCTACACCTGGACTCCAACGGTATCGAGCGCGGTGTCCGCAGCCTGATCACGGTTCGCCGGGATCCTGGAAGGCCGGGTTGTTCACGAACTCCGTGTCCGTGAGCGAATTCAGGAAGGCGAGCAGGTATTGTTTCTTCTCCGGCGTCAGCTGCAGGCCCCCCGTGGTGTACTTCATGAAGACATCCACGGTCGGCGAAGGATGTCCGCCTGAGTTGTAATGCTCCACCACTTCTTCCAAAGTCTGGAAACGGCCATCGTGCATGTAGGGTGCCGTGAGAGCGATGTTGCGCAAGGTGGGGGTCTTGAATCGCCCCATGTCCGCCGCCAATCCCGTTATGGCTCCAGCGCCCAGGTCGGTGAACTGACTGTCTAGTCC
The DNA here is from genome assembly GCA_016787985.1 of Flavobacteriales bacterium. Taxonomy (GTDB): domain Bacteria; phylum Bacteroidota; class Bacteroidia; order Flavobacteriales_F; family PHOS-HE28; genus PHOS-HE28. The sequence continues at coordinate 15,672 of JAEUTC010000091.1, forward strand.
ATTGTTGTGCAACAGCCCGTCCGTGAAACGGCCGCCGGCGGTGGGGTGGCAATGGAAACAATCGAAGCCGCCTTGACCGATCGGAACAGCCGGGGGGAAACCTCCCTCGCGGTCCCAAAGCCCCAAGCCGCTGCTGGCCTCGAACGAAAGGAGGCCTTGTCCGCGTTGGAACCTATCGAACGGGGAGTTGCCGCTGATCATCGTGCGCATGAACTGCGCCATGGCCTTTGCCGCCAGCAATGAATCGATCTCGGTGGTGCCGAACGCCGCGTTGAACAATCCAGGGTAGGCGTCGTGCGCCTGCAACTCCGCCATGGCGTTCGTCCAGGTGTCGTGCATCTCGATGGGATCGCGCACCGGTTGCAGGATCTGGTCCTCCAAGGTCAATGCCCGACCATCCCAGAAAAAGCGCGTATCCCACGCCAGGTTGATCAATGCCATCGCATTGCGCGTGCCTTGGATGCCATCGATCCCCGTGCTGAACTGATTACCATCGTCGGTGAAGGCGACCTCCGGCGAGTGGCAGGAAGCGCACGACATGGTATTGTCCCCGGAAAGCAGTTCTTCATAGAACAGGAAGCGACCCAGTGCCACACCTTCCTCCGTGAACGGGTTGTCAGCGGGAATGGGCATCGGCGGGAAGTTCGCCGGGACCGCCACTTCCAACGGCGTACCTACAGGCGGAGGGATGACCCTGAAATGATCCTCGTCCCGGCGGCAGCCGTTCAGCAGGAGGGCAAGGGTCGCTAGGAGGAGGATGATCGTGGCGATCCGTCTCATGGCACTTGGTCAAGCGATCGTTCGTCGGTAAGGGCGTGGAGGAAGGCGATCAGGTCGGCTTTCTCTTCAGCGGTGAGCGCAAAGGTCGGCATTAGAGGGCTCTTGTTCGGGTGCGACAAGCCACCGGAGGCGAAATGCTCGACCACCTCGTCCAAGCTGTTCATCGCACCATCGTGCATGTAAGGTCCAGTAAGGGCGATGTTGCGCAGCGTGGGCACTTTGAACTTGCCATTGTCCGCAGGATCCAGTGATATCCGCTCCCTGCCAGGGTCCGTGTAGGACAGGTATTGACCGATGTTCTGGAACGAGTGGTCGGTGAAGTCGAAACCGCTATGGCAGGCTGCACAGTTCAACGCTTCACTGCGGAAGAGGTCCCAACCGCGCACTTCACTTTCGGTGAGCGCTGATGTCTGCCCTTGGTAGAAGTACCGATCGAAACGCGACCAACCACTCACCAAGGTGCGCTCGTAACTGGCCAGCGCACGGGTGATCACGAACGGATCCAATTCCCGGCCATAAGCCATCTGGCTCCAGCGCTGGTAACGCTCCTCATCCGCCACGGCTTCCACAGCGCCTTCCAGGGTATGATCCATTTCGGCGAAGTCACTGACCGGTGCGATGACTTGACGCTCCAAGGTGGGAACACCGCCATCGCGGAAGAAGTTCGGGTGGTAGGCAACGTTGCCTAAGGTGGGCGAATTCCGCAGCCCTGGGCGGCCTTCGACACCCAGACTCAAGGCCACGGTATCGCTGAAGGCGCGATCGGGATGATGACAGGAGGCACAGGAAATAGTGCCATCCCGCGACAACCGCGGATCGAAGAAGAGGGCTTTTCCCAGGGAAACAGAGGCCACGGTCAGCGGATTCTCTTCGGGTACAGGAAGTGCGGGAAAACCCACAGGCAGATCCACGATGAACGGGCCATCCACGGCATCCGAAGTGGTCAGCGAAGGGTCCTTCCTACAGCCGATCAAGACCGTCGCGAGCAGGAGGATATGCAGACCACGCCTCACTCCACCGAAATACTGTTGATGGCATTGCCCGTAAGTTCCAAGGCCAGGGCATGTGCGGGATCGCTACCATGGCTCTGGTTCTCGGTGGCCAGGTCCACCGTGTCCGTGGCGGAGTAGAAGAACCGATCGATGGCCATGCCCAACACGATGGTGGTGGTGGCACCTGCGGTGACCGTCAAGCCACCGGGCACGGTGCGGTCGAACTCCTGGTAGCACACGTTCACCCCGGTGTGCATGGAGAACGGCTGATCCACGGAACCGGCATCATCCAAGTCGTACCGACCATCGAACTGTAAGAATCGGTAAGCGGTAGCCCAGGTCCAATAGTTCCCCCAGGCCAGGTCCAGCGGATGGCCCGGCGGATACACGATCGGGTCCGCGTCGTTCAGCGCTTGCGGCACGCCGAATCCAGCGCGGATCCCTGAGTAGTCACCGGTGGTGATCCCCGTCCACGTGACCGTATCGCCGTTATAGCGAAGGTTGAAAAGCTCCACATCCTTCACCGTGGTGGTTCCACTTCCGCTCACCAGCCGGACGTCGCCCATATAGAACTTGATCGATTCGGTCTTCACCCGGTAGCCGCTCACGTTCTCGTACACCGCGTTCATCTCGAAGGGTGCACCGTTCCACGTGGGCTTGATCACCACCTTCAACGTGCCGGTGGTACTGGGTACAGGGGTGGGCGCAGGCTCCACTTCCTCATCGGGGCGGCAGGCCACCAGTCCAAGGGTCAACGACACCGCGAGCAACGCGCGCTCCAACGAATATCCATGGCGCATGTGGGACGTTCGATCAGGCCTGGTGGCCTATCCGTACAAAATTAAGGCCTCGTGCAAAGCCAAGGGTGCCGAAAGTCACTTCTTGATCGACCGTTCCAGCAAGGCTAACTTGCCCACCGTACATGTTCCTCGTACTCCACAGTTCGGCCGGTGCGGGCAAGACCCACGCTTTGGTGAAGCACTACCTGGGCCATTGCCTGGGTAAAAGCGACCATGGCGCCTACCGGCATGTACTGGCGCTCACCTTCACCAACAAGGCCGCCGCCGAAATGAAGGAGCGCGTGATCGGCTACCTCGAAGGGCTCGCCAAGGGCGGTCCGTATGCCGGACCATTGGCCGATGTGGCCGAGCACTTGCGACACGAGGCCGGCATCGATACGACCGAACTTGCCCGACGTGCCGATGTGGTCCTTGGTCACATGCTGCATCATTGGAGCGATGTCGCGATCAGCACCATCGATGCCTTCACCCGACGGGTGGTGAAACCCTTCGCCCGCGACCTGCGCCTGGATCAGGACCTGCGGATGACGACCGAGCAGGACTATTATCGGGAAGAAGCGGTGAACGCGGTGATCGATCGTGCCGGAAGCGATGCACGCACCACCGACCTGCTCACACGCACCTGCCTGCAGCTTCTGCACGAGGAGCGTCCCTGGGACCCTACCAAACCCCTGCTGGACCTGAGCCGTGAACTGCTGAACGAACGCTCCATCAAGCCCCTTCAGGCCTTGCGCGAACGTTCCTTGGACGAGCTGACCTCATTGATGGAGCAGTTGAACGTGGAGACCACACGCTTCCGTCGGCAGGTGAATGCCCTCGGCCTTCAGGGGGTGGAACTCTTCGAACGCGAGCGCCTCACTGCTCCCGAGATCGCCTACAAAGGCGCCATCCTCGGCTACTTCCGCAAGATGAGCGTGTTCACCGATCATTGGGAAGCACCCGGTGCACACACCGTGGCCCCGCTCGAAAGCGGAAAATGGCATTCGGGCAAAGCCGAACCATGGGCCATCGCCGCGTTGAACACCATCGCCGAACCCGTCACACGGTTGTTCCACGAAGCGGAGCGCTTGCGCACCGAAGGCTTTGCGGCGTACGTGATCCAACGCGCCGTTTCCAGGGAATTGCTCCCTTCCATTACCCTGCATGAGATCGATGGGGCGTTGGAGGAATTGAAACGGATCGATGGGGTGGCCTTCTTCAGCGACTTGACACGAAGGGTCTCCGACGTGGTGAAGGATGAACCGGTGCCCTTCATCTACGAAAGGCTGGGTGAGCGCTACCGCCACTTCCTGATCGACGAGTTCCAGGACACCTCCCTACTCCAGTGGAATGCGCTGCTTCCGTTGTTGGACCATGCGCTCTCCGGTGGCGGCAGCGTATTGCTCGTTGGTGATGCGAAACAGGCCATCTACCGCTGGCGCAATGGCGAAGTGCGGCTGTTCGTGGAACTTCCGCACCTCTTCGCGCTGGATAAGACGGACGAAGCGCAGGTGCAGCGGGAAGCCACACTCCGCCGCACTTACCAGAAAGGCGAGCCGCTCGTCCACAACAGACGGTCCGCACAGCGCATCATCGCCTTCAACAATGCGTTATTCGAGGCCCTGCCCACTCGACTAGCACCCGAATTGCAGAAGGTGTACAACGCGCAGGCACAAGAAGCGTGGCGCACCGAACCAGGAACCGTGCGCATGACCGTCGCGGATCCCGGCTTGCGCGGAGCCGACCTTGAAGAAGCCATCGCCGAACACGCATTGACCAGCTTAGGATCGGCGCTGGAACAAGGCTTCCGACCTGGTGAAGTGGCTGTTCTGGTGCGCTCGAAAAGGGTGGGCCGATCAGTGGCCGAACATTTACTGGCGCATGGCCATGCCGTGGTATCACCCGATGGGTTGCAGCTGGCCGCCGACCCTGCCATCCAACTGTTGATCGAATGCCTGCGCTTCGTGCTGCATGGCGACGATGTTTCCGCAGCTCGGGTCGTACAGGGGCTTGCCCGGATCGCGGCGGACCGACCGGGATCCACCACCGCAGCACGGATGGACATCCCCTTGGGAGCTTCTGGCACACCGGACCCCAAAGCTGCGGTGCGCACATGGCTCGAAGAGCACGGCGACCCCAAGCTGCGCACGACCCTGGCAGCACTGGTGGAGGAACTGGCGCGCGCCGTCGGCTCGCGACCCGCTGAGGATGCGGCTCTTTTGACCTTACTCGACGAGGTGCACGCCTGGAGCAGGGATCATACCCAGGATATCGGCGGATTCCTGGAGCATTGGGAACGAACAGGCGGCAACAGGAGCAACGCTGCCGCGGAAAGCAGCGATGCGGTGCAGGTGATGACCGTGCACAAATCGAAAGGGCTTCAATTCCCCGTGGTGATCATCCCCGATGTGCGAATGGCCGGTTCCAAGAACCATGGTGAGCTTTTCTGGGTGGACCCCGGCAACGCCGCGGCGGAACTCGGCAGTGCCCTGGTACGCGAAAGCAAGGCACTTCGCGACTTGGAACTGCCCGAACTGATGGAGGAACAGACCATGCGCGAATTGGATGCCCTCAACCTGCTCTATGTGGCCTTCACCCGTCCCGAGCAGCAGCTGCATGCATTCATCCCCAACGCATCGGATGCCATCACGAAAGGTCTGATCGACTTCGTCCACGCGAACCCGGACCTCTCAACGACCACCACGGAACCCGCTCCCAAGCGCACGGATACATCGGATCAGCGATCGGAGCCCATCCGCGATGTGGCCACACCGGGCATCGGCGTTCCCTGGGAGATCCGTACCGAAAGTGCCGACGAACGGTCGGCCGAGCATGAACGCCTCTTCGGTACCACGGTGCACGCTTTGCTGGCTTCCATGGAAACCCCGGCAGACCTGGAAAGCGCGCTGGCCAAGGCGGTGCAGCGCGGCGACCTGTCGTTGGCGGAAGCGGATGACCTGCGCGAACGACTGGGCCGCATCATCGTGACCGAGCCCTTGCGCAAGTGGTTCGCACCAGGTGCGGATGTACGTGCCGAAGCAGCGATCATCACAGGCGATGGACATAGCCTCATACCCGATCGTATCGTGCGCGATGCCGAGGGTATGCACGTGCTGGAGATCAAAACAGGCAAGCCGGCCACGAACCACGGAACACAGCTGCGCGGCTACTTGGATATCCTTCGCGCGATGGGTACTGGGCAGGTGACCGGCACGATCTGGTACGTGGCCGATGGAACATTCAGAACCGTGGCGTGATGGACATCAGTTGGACCGCACGACCATTCCATGACCTATCGCCCGTTCGCGTACACGCCCTGTACAAGGTGCGGGTGGATGTCTTCGTGGTGGAGCAGAACTGCCCCTATCCGGAGGTGGACGATGACGACCTCGTGGCCACCCACCTCCTCGGCATGCACGCCGAAAGCATCGTGGCCTATGCACGCATCATTCCGCCGAAGTATAAAGGCGCGATACCGCATGTGGGCCGTGTGTTGGTCACCGCACCCTATCGCGGCAAGGGCCTTGCTCACCGCCTGATGGAAGTGGTGCATGATGAACTGAGGCGGATGCACGGAACCGCGCGCAGCGCATTGGCCGCGCAGCACCACCTACGATCGTTCTACGAGGGGCATGGATATATAAGTGTAGGCGATGTCCATGACCTGGACGGCATACCCCACGTGGATATGGTACGCACCGATCCCTGATCAACGCAAGAGCGTGATGTGCCCCACGTACTGCTTGTTGATGGGTCCGTATTCGGACAATCTGACCTGGAACGTGTACACCCCTTGTGGAAGGCCATCACCATCCCACCCGGCCTTGGAGTCGTTCGTTCTGAAACGCTCGGTACCGAACCGATCCATGATCACCAGCTCGTAGAGCCGCGCGCCCTTCACCAGCGGTTGGAACACGTCGTTCAGCCCATCGCCATCCGGCGTGAACGCATTGGGCGCATAGAAGAGATGGTCCGATACGTTGACCGTGCGTGTGATCGACGCGCTGCAGTTGGCACCACTGATGACCGTTTGGGTGATGTCGAAAACACCCGCATCATCGAATTCGAAGGTGAAGGAAGGATCGTCGATGCGTTCACCGGCAATGGTGTATTCCCATGCTGCGGCCAAGGAAGCGAAGTCGGTGATGCGCACGACAGGGTCCAGCAGGCTGACTTCCGTGGGCTCCACGGTGAATGCGGGGACGGGCTTGGGAAACACCTCGATGTGGTCGGGAAGTGCGATGGTCTTGGAATCCACGCAACCGCTTTCCGTTCGCGCGGTCAGCCGGATGTCATACCTACCAGGCAGCATGAAGACGTGGTTCACCGAAGCGCTGGTGTAGGTAGCCTCTTGGCCCACCTCCCAGAGGTAACTTACCGGAGTCCAAGCCTCGGCTATGGCGTCCATCGTGAACGAGGTCTCCACACACCCTGCGGTATCGCTGAGGAGATCCAGTACGAGTCGTGGATGCACCGTGGCACTATCGGTGAAGGAAGCTGAACAACCGAACTCCTCTACGTTAAAGGAGACCGGACGTGTACCGGGTGTCGTATACGCCGTGCTCACCAGCTGTCCAACGGTGGAATTGCCCACCGCGCCTTCCCCGAGATCCCAAATGACCTGTGCTGCCGGGGTGAATCGCCCTTGGGCCGCGAACTGGAGCGGAGCACCAACACATTCGATCGATGGCCTGGTGAAGAAGGGATCCAACGGGTATCGGATATCGAAGAAAGCAACGCTGGTGTCCGCGCAAGGCCAGCCCGGGTTGGCGATGAGCGTGACGACGTAGGTGCCCGTATCAGTGTAGGTCCAGGTGGGCTCCGCCAGGTTCGATGTATCGCTGTTCGTGCCCGAAACACCCATATCCCAATGCCAGCTTTGTCCGTTGATGGACTCGTTCTCCAATTCGATCGTCAATCCGGTACAGCGTTCATCGGGGCCCTGTTCGGCAATGATGGAAGCGATGAACGCGTCACAGGCGACCACGTCGAACCGCAGATCACGAATGGTGGAGCTCAGCAGCACGCCATCGCGGAACTCGCGAACCCGAACGGCTGCAGCGTAGGATCCAAGAACGGTGGGGTGCACGGTCAATTCACCGGTCACACCATCCACCATGAGCCCCGGCGCACCATCGATAGGGGCATTGCCACTGAAGCCAGGTGCCCAAAGGATACCTGAATACGGAGGAGGACTTGCAACGGCTGGCGCAGGATCGAAAGCGTCTGCGCCGGAATAGGGAGTGAAAAGATCATACATCAACTCATCTCCATCGGGATCGGTGGCGGAATGATCGAACACCATATCCTCTCCCAAGCACAACGCGATGGGAGGGTACTCATCGAAACGCGCACTGCTGTTGCTACCCACCGATGCGGGCGGGATCTGTACCGTGCAGGTGAGCCCTTGCAGTACTCCTGAAGGCAGGTTGGTGATGGTGGGCGTACGGCAACAACGCTGATAGCTGATGACGTAACCCGATGAATTCACCGGCAAGGTCAATACGGTCGTGTATTCCGCCCACGTCGCGCAGATGGTGGGCGGCGCTTGCAAGCAAGGACTGTTCAATTCGACGGGCACTTCCTGTTCGCCGGGGAATAGCGCGCCGACAGTGAATTGGAGGACCCCATTCCCATCGAACACGGTCATCTGCGCCTCCCCATCGAACGCGGTATTGTTCACGTTACCAGGGCCACAATCCCGATAGAGCTTCAAGGTTATCCGGTAGGACTCACCACCGAGATGGTCGTAGTACATCTCACCGCCCAACACATGCGTCCCCACCGCCATGTGAGCGACGGAGAACATCAGGGCTATGAGGAGGAGGCGCAACATGACCTTGGATAGGACCAAAAGGTAAGACGCTACGTTGCCTCGCCCACCTCGCTTCGTAAAAAGGTGGCCACGATCCGAGGACCGGTCGATCCGGACCCCTGGCTCTGCCCTTTCAGCGGCGAGAGGCGAACGCGCGCGACCATTCCGTCTCGCCTAGTTCCTCGAAGGGAGTAGTACAAGCCAGCATCTCATGCACCCGCAGCCGCTCCGGGTAGGCCGTTGCACGCACCTCATGCAACAGCCAGCGCGAGCCGATCCGCTGCAACTCCTCGAAGTGGTCCTCTGCCAGGATCCGATAGTAATGTGCGCCCCCCCTCAGCTGGCGGTACGCGGGTAGTGCTGGGTGCTCCATCGGATCTTCGCTCCTATCTTCCCGCAGCCATGCGCCCCTTCCTCCAACGTCTCGCCGAGCTGCTGCTACAGCGCCATCCGTCCGGTCTGGGGAAAGTGGCTGTGGTACTGCCAGGCAAACGGGCTGGCCTCCACCTGCGAAAGTACCTCGCCGAAGCACACGGCGGACCCCTATGGAGCCCTGATATCCTCGATGTGGGCTCCTTCATGCAGCGCACAGCGGGCGTTGAGCAGGGCGGCACGTTGGAGCTGTTGTTCATGCTGTACGAGACCTACCGTGAGGTTCGCGGTCCGGAGGCCGACCCACTCGACCACTTCTTGGAATGGGGACCTACGACGCTCCGCGACCTGAGCGAGGTGGATGCCCACCTATTGGATATCGACACCCTCTACAAAGACTTGCGGGCCTACCACGAACTGGAGGAATGGAGCTTCCGGCTGGGCGAGCTCAGTCCGGCCCAACAGCGCACCAACGCCGAGTGGAAGGCCACCGGTGACCTGCACCGCGCCATGCACGCACGTATGGCAGAAGCACAGGTGGCCACGTCAGGCTACATCGCACGCCGCTGTGCCGAACGTACCAAGCAGGACCTTGCACTCCCTTGGGACTTCGTTTGGTTCGCCGGATCGAACGCGCTTGATCCGGCCACCACGACGACCATCAAGAACCTGAAGAGCCTAGGCCGCGCCGAGGTGGCCTGGGATGCCGATACCTTCTACCTTGACGATGAGCGCCAAGAAGCCGGGCGTTACCTACGCCGTTCTATCGCGGAGTTGGGCCCCGGGGCCATCGCACCGGTGCATGGCATCCTGCAGCAGGAGCGGAGCGTGCGGCTGATCACCGCTCCACATCCGCTGGGAGAAGCCGCCTACGTAGCCCAGCGCCTCACGCAACTGAGCGCCGAAGAACGCGCACATACGGCTGTCGTGCTGGCTCAGGAAGACCTGCTCTTCCCCCTGTTGGAACGGCTGCCCGAGCATGTCGGACCAGTGAACGTGACCATGGGGCTACCGTTGAAAGGACTGCCGGTGCATGGTCTGGCCGAATGCCTGCTCGACGTCTTGGAGCACGCCACCGAAGTGACCTTCGGGATACGAACGCTCCTCGCCTTGTTCTCCCATCCCTTCGTTCGAGAAGGCGATGCCAGTGAGCGCATCCTCGATGGGCTTCGTGCTCAGAGCAGACTGCATATCGAACGCGATGCGCTCGATGCCATCATGGTCGCGTCGGGGAGCGCACACTTGGAGACCATGGCGCGCACGTTGGCATCGGAGCGATCGCCCGAAGCGGTCGGCAACGCCCTCGCAGCACTTTTCGAGTGGGCTTCGGCGTGTGCTCCAGAAGATGCCGTGGTGCGCGAACAGGTACACATGATGACACGCGTTCAGCAGCGGTTGGATCGTCTACTCGGCCGTGCGGGCCTCGGGCCGATCGACCTTCGCGCGTACCGCACCGTCCGCGAGCGCGTGTTGCGCGAAGAACGCCTATCCTTCATCGGCGAACCCTTGCGTGGCCTTCAGGTGATGGGGGCCTTGGAGACGCGCTCCGTGGACCATGAACGCATCATCTTCGTAGGCGCCACGGAGGGCACCTTGCCGCGCACCGAGGCGCCGACGAGTTGGATCCCCTACGACCTTCGGAAGCACCATCGCCTGCCACTGCCCGGGGATGCCGAAGCGGTGATGGCCTACAACTTCCAACGTGCGATGCAATGTTCGACACAGGTGGAGTGGACCACCAGCGCTGGTGATGGCATGGAGAACAATGAACCCTCGCGGTTCATCACCCAATGGAAGCACGAGGTCATCGGCCGGTCGAGGACCACACTGGAGACCATCACCGTGAGCCCGCGCATCGTGGTGCGTGCCGCAAGGCCGATCCACGTGCAGAAGGATGATGGTGTGCAGCAACGGCTGCAGGAGCTTTGCAAAAGCGGGCTCTCCCCTTCTGCGCTGGGTACTTGGCTTCGTTGTCCGCTCGACTTCTACTTCAAGTACATCGCAGGCATTCGCGAGCGCGACGTGGTGGACGGCAAGCTGGGTAGTGATGTGCTCGGCAATGCGGTGCACAATACCTTGCAGCGTATCCTAACGCCCATGGTCGGTGGCGAGCTCGACCCTGCGGAACTCATGGCCGCCCGCGAAAGGACCACCGAACTGCTTTCCCAGGAGCTAACAGCGCACATTCCGCCGAACGCCCTCGAGCACGGCCACTATCGCCTGCGGCGCGACATGGCCTCAAAAGCCTTGCGCAACCACCTCGAAGCCGAAGCGGAGCGTTCCAGGCATGAGCCTACACGTTTGGTGGCGGTCGAACTACCAGTGAAGGCGATGCTTTCCAACGGCACGCTCCTCAAAGGTCGCTGCGACCGTATCGACCACCGCGATGGCCGCATCACGGTGCTGGACGTGAAGACGGGCGCCGTGCGCGATACGGACCTTCGATCGGCCGGCCTTGGACGGGAGCACATCGGACCGGATGATCGCTATGCGCTTCAACTGCTGATCTACCTCTGGGCCTACCTCCGGCAACATCCGGATGTACCCGAAGCGCGCGCCGGGGTGATACCACTGCAACGCGCGTCCCGATCCACCGTTGAATTCCTGCGGATCGGCGGGGAGCAGGTGATCACTCAACGCGATCTGCCGGCCATCGAGGCGCTGCTCCTGACCTTGGTGCAGGAACTCGTGGATCCCGCGACCCCTTTCACCCATGATCCCGAGAGCACTTACTGTACGATGTGCCTGGCTTGATCGGTGCATGCTGTGGCGTGCGGCCGGTCGATCCTAGCCGGTCCACAAGGGTGGCACTGACCCGGCTTACGGCACGCTCAAAAAAAGAAAGGAGGCCGAAGCCTCCTTTCGTGCACCGTAAGAACGAAGCTTAGCGGTAGATCACCTTGTGGGAAGTGGTGTTGCCGTTGCGCTTCAGCTTCACGTAGTAGGAACCAGCCCCCATGGTGCTGAGGTCCATTTCCTTCTTGTAGTTGCCTTCGAGGTCGCGCACCGTTTCATTGAACACGCTCTGTCCGATCGCGTTGATGATCTCCACGGTGACATCACCTTTCTGCGCATTGGCGAAGCTCAGGGTGAACCGGCCATTGTTCGGGTTCGGCTGGATGAGCACGCTGCCATCTTCCGAGGCAGGAGCAAGACCCTTGTAGATGATGCCTGTGCGATCAGCGCCACCCAAGGCCGCGTAGAAATTCGCGTTGTTGCGACGCTCGGCGGTGTACGCGTCATTCACCAGTTCGAACTCGCCCTGGCCCGTGACCGGGATGCTGGCGATGGTGTACTCCTGGCCAGCTTGCCAGTTGACACCGCGACTGCTCATGGGCTGCATGCCGAAGCCAGCGTAGACCGCGTAACGGAAGCCACCTTCTTCGCGGAAGGCCCCGGAACGTTCCACGCCCATGAAGGAAGCCACGTCGGCATCCTGCGTGCTTTCGCCCAAGCTCGCGCTCGAATTCGCATCCCACCGGATGGTGAACACCAAGGAGGAGAAGATGCCTGAGAAGTTGGACTGCGGACGGACCTTCACTTCCAGCATGCCATTGTTCTGGTACAGACCGATGTCAACTGCACTCTGCGCCGTGGCCGCGAATGCGGAAACAACGAAGAACAGCGAAAGGATGGATGCGCGTATCGAGCGGTTCATGGATGGGGTTGTTTGGTCCCTGGTTTGGTCTTGCTTCATCAACTTGAACAGGGGAGCCTGCCTTGTTGGAGGCCGCAAGATACTCGTAGTCACCGTCAAGCGCAAGCCCTTCGCCGACCAATGATCGAAGCTCGACCGACCGGGTCGGCGGGCCGATAAGTCCTGGATCTTCCTAAAAACCGAACAGGGGCCCCTTGCGGTGCCCCTGCGCGGTAAACCTGCAAGGAATATGGAACCAGAAAAGGTCAGGAAGACCGACCCTTCTGGAATAATGACGGGGGGATGCCCGGAGGGTTGCCAGCCGGACCGAAAAAAATCACAACGTGAACTTGTAACCCACCCCTCTGATCGAATGGAAGTGCCTGGGTTCCCGGGGGTCAGGCTCGAAATACTTGCGGAAACCGACGATGAAATTATCCACCGTACGCGTGGTGGGGAATACGTTGTAGCCCCACACCTTCTGAAGGATCTCCTCCCGAGATACCACTTCACCATGGCGTTCCACCAGCAGCCGAAGGAGCATCATTTCCCGCTGGCTCAAGGTCTTCACCAGACCGCCCTGGCCCCGCACCTCGTAGCTCTGGAAATCCACGTGGTTCTCACCGAACGCATACGACTCCAAAACGGTCGTGGTCACCTTCGAGCCAGCCCGCTGCACCAGCTTCGCCACGCGCAGCAGCAACTCTTCCAATTCGAAGGGTTTTCCAAGGTGGTCCTCCCCTGCTTTCAGCCCCCGGATACGGTCAGCGCCGCTCGTACGTGCGGTCAGGAAAAGGACCGGCGTGGCGTTGCCCTCCAAGCGAATGGTCTCCACCACGGTGAAACCATCCATACCTGGCAGCATCACATCCATGACCACCACATCGTAGTGCGCACCCCGCAAGCGCTCAAGCGCATCAGGGCCGTTGGCCACGGTGGTCACATCGTACCCCTCCAGATCGAAGTTCAACCGCAGGGTGGAGCGCAGGGCTTCCTCATCCTCCACCAGCAGCAAACGGACCTTGGCAGGTGTTCCCATGGTTGCAAAGATGGCCCACGGCTACCTTTGGCACCCATCCCGCTCATGCGTTTCACCCCACAACATGCCCAGGCGGCCGATTCCATGCGGGCCAATACCCTCGTGGAGCACTTGGACATCCGCTTCGGCGTGGACCCCGAAGGCCGCTTACAAGCCTCCATGCCCGTGGACCAGCGAACCCATCAGCCCATGGGTCTGCTCCATGGCGGAGCCACTGCAGCGCTGGCAGAAACCCTGGGCAGCGTGGGCTCGGCCATGCTCATCGACCTGAAGACCCAGGGTACGGTGGGCATGGAGATCACCGCGAACCATTTGCGCGGGGTGAAAAGCGGCCGTGTGACCGCCACCGGTGAACTCGTACACCACGGGAGTAAGACCCATGTGTGGGACATCCGTGTGCACGATGAAGCGGGCAAACTCTGCGCCATC
>JAEUTC010000096.1 GCA_016787985.1 Flavobacteriales bacterium
GTATACAGGATCCACCAACGATCGCGACCTTATTCTCCAACGGATCGGAGGTGTTGTGCCCACGGCCACTTTGCCGGGCTACCACAGCACCGATGTGAACATGGACGGGATCACGAAGTATACCGGTAGCATGAACGATCGCGATCCAATACTCGTGAACATTGGCGGCATCGTCCCCACGAATGTCCGCTATGGACAGGTGCCTTAGTTCTCCGTCCCGCTGAAGGCGAAACGCACGATGTTCGCGCCCATCTGCAAGGCCTTGGTGCGGTTGGCTTCGCTGTCGCCGTGTACTTCGGCATCCTCCCAACCATCGCCCAGGTCGCACTCGAAGTCGTAGAAGCACACGAGCCGACCTTCCCAGAAAAGGCCGAAGCCTTTCGGTGGTTTGTTGTCATGCTCGTGCACCTTCGGCAAGCCTTGGGCGAAGTCGAATTTCTGATGGTAGATGGCGTGTGCGAAAGGGAGCTCCAAGAACTCCAGCTCGGGGAATACACGCTTCATCATGGGCCGGATGAAAGGATCCATGCCGTAGTTGTCGCTGATGTGGAGGAAGCCGCCCGCGATGAGGTAGTTGCGCAGGTTCTCTGCTTCCTGCTGGGAGAACACCACGTTGCCGTGGCCGGTCATGTGCACGAGCGGATACGTGAAGAGGTCCGGACTGCCCACTTCCACGATCGGCACCTCCGGGTTGATGGCCATACCGAGTTGCGCGTTGCAGAACTTCACGAGGTTGGGCAGCGAGGTGGGGTTGCCGTACCAATCGCCACCACCATTGTACTTCAGTACGGCCAGTTGGAAAGAGCCTTGTGCAACAGCCGTTGAAAGGCCGACGAAGACCAGTGCCAGGCCGAATGCCGTACGTGCGATGTTCCGGAACATGGGGCGAAGTTACCGCTGCTGCGCGAGGCTCATCCAGGTGCAGCTCGCAAGCGCTGCGGTCTCGGTGCGCAGCCGTGCATTGCCGATCGCCACGGCGGTGTACCGCTCGGAGCGAAGGCGCTCGGCCTCTTCCGCGGAGAAGTCACCTTCCGGACCGATCAGGACGAGCACGGGGCTATTGGGGTCGTAAACGTCCATCAACGAGCGATGTTCACCCTCGCACCAACCGAAATAGCGCTGGACGGGCAGGTCTTGCGCGAGCAGTTGCTTCAAGGTGGTGAGTTCATCGATGCGCGGCAACCAAGAGCGCTGGCTCTGTTTCATCGCGCTGATGGCCACACGTTGCAGACGGTCGATACGGAGCTTGGCGCGCTCGGTGCGGTCGGTCACCAGTGGCGTGATGCGGTCCACGCCGATCTCCACGGCCTTCTCCACGAACCACTCGTACCGATCCATCTGTTTGGTGGGTGCCATGGCGAGGTGGATGGGTGCAGTGCGTTCCGGCGGAGTGGTGGTGCGTTCGGTGATGCGTGCGGTGCATCCGCGTTTGCTCACGCTTTCGATGATGGCCAGGGCGCGCGTTCCTTTACCATCCAACACACCGATGCGCGCACCGCTGGCAAGACGCAACACCGCAGTGGCGTGGTGCGCCTCCTCTTCGGGCAGCTCGATCAGGTCGGCGAGCAGGTCAGGGCAGTGGAAGAGGTGCATGGTCGGTCGGTTTGAGCAGGCGGTTCAACAGCACAAGGGCGATCCCGAAACAGGACACGAAGAGTATGGTCCCCACGAGCGGAGAGGCGCCGAGCACGACGGGCCATTGACTGCTGGTGAAGCCGCCACCTTCCACCGTGGGCAGAATGATATCGCTGAAGGGACGCAGGATCCCGGTCGGCAATGAGTACCACACGGTGCTTTTCGCCATGAACGCGTAGGCCAGGCCGATGAAGCCGAGAAGGGAAAGTGGTATCCGCGACCAGGGTAGCGCCGCAATGCGCGGGAGTGTGCGGTAGGCGAGGAGCACGGCCACGGTGGTCAGGTGGCGCGGTCCGAAGGCCCAGCCGCCCCACCACATGCCCACGCTGCAGACGAAGAGCAAGGTGAGCACCGCGGGTAGCGCCACCAACAGCCCGACGGGGTGCCGCTCTTGCCGTGCGGCCAATGCCCAGGCCACCAAGCCGAGCGCCAACACGGGCATGTGCGGGATGAGGCCCCGGTACGGCGAAAGCGTCAACCCGATGAGCGCTTCGGGTCGGAAGCCTTCGATCATGCTTCCACTTTCCGAAGCGTAGGCATCGAGATGATCATAGCCCACGGAGAACGGCGAGCCGAAGACCACGATGTTGTAAAGCACCAAGGCGGCAGCGAAGGGCAACGCCGCACCAACGAATCGGAGCAGCGCACGTGGCGATCTTCCTGATCGATAGCTCGTGATGGCGAGGTGCAGCGCCCAGCAACCCGCGAACAGCATCAGTGGATAGTCGCAGAGCACTGCACATCCTGTGAGTGCGCCGGCCAGGCCATGCTGTCCGCGTTCAAGGGCGTGGAGGGCCCCAAGCGCGAACGCCGCTCCCATGAGGTGGCCGAAGAAGGATCCGCTGTAGATGAACAGGAAGCTGCCGAAGAGCGTGGCCCACACGAGCGGAACGTCACTCCTTCCCGGCGTGCGACGCTGAAGGTTCAACCAGCAGAGTACAACGATCACCGCGAAGGGCAGGCTTCCGCAAAGTGCACCGCCCAAACGCAACAGGTCCACGTTGATGTGTGCGGCATCACTCGTCCCGATGAGATCGGTTCGGCGCAACACCCAATGAATGGGCACCACCAGCAGAGCAGGTAAGGGGGCTTTCTCCGAGTAGTAACGACCGTTCACCTTGGCGCGATCGTTCGTCAGGTCCGCGAAGGCATCGATGCTCCAGGTTCCTTGCTCCACCAAGGCCGCCACGGAAGCCGCTCGACTCACGGTGTTCGCGTTCTGCCCCTGGTCCAGGTGCCAGGTGCTGAAGAACAACGTGACCAGGAAGAGGACCGCGGCCTTTGAGCGCAACGCCATCGCGGTCACTTCTTCTTGAAGTCCAGCTTGTAGAAGTGGAAGTCGGGGCTGTGCAGATCCACCTTGAAGCCGGTGACTTTGTGGTCGGTATCGAAGCTGAAGGTGATGTAGCCAGGTTCCAGGAAGGGGTCGGCATGCTCCCACTTCCAAGTATCGTAGTGCCAATGCACGAGTTTGCCGGTGAAGAGTTCCTTGGCGGGTGTGAAGGAGAGGACCGGTGAACCATCCACCACCGTAACGACCGCTTCGCCGTAGACTTTATCCTTATAGGTGCCAGCCAGATCAGCGGCGGCCGTAGAAGGTTTGGTGCCCTTCACCCGCGCGTTCAGGCGGGCGTTCACGCGCTCGGCTTCGCGCTCTTTCCGTTTGGCCAGTCGGGGCATGATGTCCGCCACGGGGTCCGCGGTGCCGTCGCCCAGGTAGAGGTCCAGGATCTTGTTGGTGATGGCGAACACACTGTAGCTCTCGCCATTGCCGAGGGCGATCACCGCCAGGTCCTTGTCGGGTACCACGGCGTGGTTGAGGATGAAGCCCGGCATGCCACCGCTGTGGGTTATCACTTCATTCCCGTTGTTCTGTTCGATGAACCAACCCAGTCCTGCACCTTCGCCACCCATGGCCAGATGCACGTCCGTGATGAAGTAGTAGGAGTCATTGGACAGGAAGGGTTTGCCGTTCACCTGACCTTCATTGGCCCACATGGCGTCCCATTTCGCCAGATCGTTCACCGTGCTCATTACACCGCAAGCGCCATCCGCACCCTGCAAGGCTTGGTAGGGCATGCTCTTCTGCGGACTGTTCGGGTCTTGTCCTTTCCGCACATGCGGCAGTGCGACATCGCTCATGCCTGCGAGGTCCGCGGTCTCCACTCGGCTACGGTCCATTCCCAAGGGCTGGAAGATGCGCGTGGTGATGAACCGGTCCCAGGTCATGCCGCTCACGCGTTCGATCAATTGTGCCGCAGCGATGAACATCAGGTTGCTGTAGCCGAACTCATCGCGGAAGGGCAGTGTCATGGGTTCCTGGGCGTGGCGCGCGAGGATCTCCCGTTGGTCGTAGTCGGTGCCGTACCACAACAGGTCACCATCGAAGGTGATCCAACCGCTGCGGTGGCACAAGAGATCCTTCACCAGGAACTGCTCGGTGATGTAGGGGAGTGGCGTGGCGAACTCCGGCATGTGCTTGCGCACCGGGTCGTTCCATGCGAGCTTGCCTTCATCCACCAACAAGCCCACCGCACATGCCGTGAAGGCCTTGCTGATGCTGGCACAATAGAACACGGAGTTCGGCGTCACCGGATCGGCCTTGGCCAGGTCCAATTTGCCGTAGCCCTTGCTCCAGACCAGTGCACCGTCCTTCACGATGCCCACGGCCAGGCCAGGTTGATCGAATTTCACCACCGCATCGGCGATGTAGGCGTCCAGCGCGGAGAAGTCCTGCTGTTGCGCCCGCAGGTACGGAAGGCTGATCAGGGTCAGCGCAAGGGAAAGCAAGGGTCGGATCATGCCTGCGAAGTTGCACGATCCGATCGAGTGCCGCGCTTATTCCATGGTCTCTTCCGGCGCTTCGTCCTTCTTCAGCCCTTTGACCTCCGTGTCCATGGTGATGCCTTCCAGCACCTCGATGTCCAGGCCATCGCTCAGGCCGGTCTTGATGTAGGTCTTCTTCCAACCTTCACCCTCCTTCACATCCACGAAGGCGCTATCCCCTTTGGTGTTGAAGGTGACGATGCCTTCGGGGATCACCATGGCATCGGCTTTTCGTTCCAATACGATGTCGGCATTGGCGCTGTAGCCCGAGCGGAGGGTCTGCCCTTCGTTGAGCTTCACGGCCGCGCGGATCTCGAACTGGATGGCGCCCTGATCTTCCACGCCTTTGGGTGCGATGTATTCGAGTTGCGCATCCCACTTCGCCCCGGCCACGGCACCCACGGTAAGCACCACGGGCATGCCGAGCTTCACCTTGCCCACTTCGCTCTCGTCCACCTTGCCTTGGAAGATCAGGTCGTTCATGTCGGCGATGGTGGCGATGGTGGTGCCCTCGTTGAAGTTGTTGCGCTCCGTGACGCTGTTGCCCTCCTTCACCGGCACGTCCAGCACCATGCCCGTGATGGTGGAACGCACGATGGTGTTGCCTGCGCTGGTACGGCTGATCCCGTCGCGCACCACTTGCAAGGCTTCCTTGGCGGCATCCACTTCCTGCTTGGCGTTGCGAAGGCCGATGTCATAGCCCTGCATTTCGCTCGCGCT
Source organism: Flavobacteriales bacterium (assembly GCA_016787985.1). Classification (GTDB taxonomy): domain Bacteria; phylum Bacteroidota; class Bacteroidia; order Flavobacteriales_F; family PHOS-HE28; genus PHOS-HE28. The sequence goes on from JAEUTC010000096.1 coordinate 5,182, forward strand.
GATCACCCCCCGATCGGCCAGGGGTTTGTTGCGGTCGAAGGTCATCTGCGCGTTCTGCAGGTTGATATCGGCACTGCGTACGCGTTGTTCAGCCTGGCTCAGCGAGAGCATGTCCGGCACGATCTGGATCTTGGCCAGTTGATCGCCCTTCTTCACCTGTTGGCCCGCTTCCACATAGAGTTCGAGGATGATGCCGCTCACCACCGGTTTGATCAGCACC
>JAEUTC010000120.1 GCA_016787985.1 Flavobacteriales bacterium
CTACGCCTGGAAAGGCATGAACGAGACCGAATTCGATTGGTGCATCGAGCAGACCTTGTTCGCCTTCGAAGGTGGCAAGCCCCTGAACATGATCCTCGATGATGGTGGCGACCTCACCAACATGGTCTTCGACAAGTTCCCGGAGCTGGTCAAAGGCATCAAAGGCCTTAGCGAAGAGACCACCACCGGTGTTCACCGCTTGATGGAGCGCGAGAAGAACGGCACCCTGGTGATGCCCGCGATCAACATCAACGATAGCGTCACCAAGAGCAAGTTCGACAACAAGTACGGTTGCAAGGAAAGCGCTGTGGATGCCATCCGCCGCGCTACCGACGTGATGATGGCCGGTAAAGTGGCCGTGGTCTGTGGTTATGGTGATGTGGGGAAAGGCACAGCCGCCTCGTTGGTAGGTGCAGGTGCGCGCGTCATCGTCACCGAGATCGACCCCATCTGTGCGCTGCAAGCGGCCATGGACGGTTTCGAAGTGAAGAAGCTCGGCAGCGTGGTAGGTAAGGCCGATATCATCATCACCACCACCGGCAACTGCGATATCGTTCGCGGTGAGCACTTCGAGGCGATGAAGGACAAAGCCATCGTGTGCAACATCGGCCACTTCGACAACGAGATCGACATGGCGTGGCTCAACAAGAACCACGGCCGTAGCAAAGTGGAGATCAAACCCCAGGTGGATAAGTACACAATCAACGGGAAGGATGTGATCATCCTCGCCGAAGGCCGCTTGGTGAACTTGGGCTGCGCGACCGGTCACCCCAGCTTCGTGATGAGCAACAGCTTCACCAACCAGACGCTGGCGCAATTGGAGCTTTGGCAGAACAGCGACAAGTACGAGAACAAGGTGTATGTGCTGCCCAAGCACCTCGATGAGATGGTGGCCCGTCTGCACCTCGCCAAGATCGGTGTGGAGTTGGAAGAGCTGAACGACAAGCAAGCCAGCTACATCGGTGTGGCCAAGAACGGCCCTTACAAGAGCGACGCCTACCGCTACTAAGCACACTCGACTGAACGAAAAGGCCCGCTCCAAGCGGGCCTTTTTCATTGAGGAACCGATAGAAGAGTTCTTCGACGAGCGCTTGGCGCTCGGGTCAATTATAGATCCGCAACGTGGTGCCGTTGAAACTGCTGTTGTAGCGCTGAAGGTTCAGTGCTGCAGGGCCCTCCACCACGGTGCCGTCCACGATGCTGAAGGCCGAGTGGCAGCACGCCGTATCGCGGGCGATGATTTCCGTTTCGTCCACGAAGACCTTGCAGAAGTCCGCAGGTTGGTACGGGCAATGCCGGTCCATCACCACGAACTCGTCGTTAGAGGCGCGGTACACGATCAGGCCTTGTGAACCACCTGAGAGGTAGATCCAACCACCGGGCACGGCCACATCCGCATAGGCCGGATTGTTCACATTGATACTGATGTCCAGCGGGGTAAGCGGTACACCTCCACGCTCTTCCTTGCGGCAGCCCGCAGCCAACAGGGTGCTGGCCAGCAGGATCGTCACGGGGCGGGTCATCCAAGTCATGGTCGGTGGTGCTAAGGTAGCACCCCGGGTGGCGTAACGCGGAAATTCATCCGGCATTGCTGTATCCTTGCATCATGCGTAACTGGTGGGCCCTTATCGTGCTTGTGCTGTTCGGAGCCATTGCTGTGCCGCAGGCCGGTTTCGCGCAGGACGGCATCTCCAAGAAGCAGCAGGAGAAGATCCAGGCTAAGAAGGCCAAGCAGGAAAAGAAGGAGAAGGCCAAGCAGGAGCGGTACGACCGCAAGCGCCACCTTTCCGTGCAGGACAAGGCCACACGCAAGCGGATGCGGCGGCACACCAAGCGGGCCGATCGCCGCGGCAGTGGCATCCACCGCGATGGATTCTTCCGTCGGACCTTCGGTTGGTGACCCCGATCCGGTCCACTTCGACCTTTGCTCGTTCTGGACTACCCGGAGTAAGGCGCGCGCCGATATATTTCGGACATGTTAAGCTCTACCACCACCACGCGCAGGTGCCAGGGCCGGAAGTCCGGATCGCTCATGCGCGAAAACCCGCTCGGGACGCCGATCAAAGCGGGGATGATGGAAGGTGGAACTTTCTATATTAGCGCCCCCTCGTTGCCCTGTTACGCAGAACGCAAAACCTACCGTTGATGTTGAGAAGAATATTCTCCACAGCCGCCCTTGCCATTTCAACCTCACTGGCGTTGTTCGCTCAGACAGGTTCTGGCAGTCTAAAGGGTACCATCAAGGACAAGAAGTCCAATGAACCGTTGCCTTTCGTGAACGTTGTGGTCGAACGCAACGGCACGCAAGTTTCCGGGGGCGCCACGGACTTCGATGGTGGATACTTCATCAAACCGCTCGATCCTGGGAATTACGACATCGTGGTCAGCTACGTGGGTTACCAGCCTTACAAGCAGACCGGCGTCGTCATCACCAACGGTAAGATCACCTTCTTGGACATCGGCCTCAACCAAGGGGTTGAACTGAAGGAATTCGAGGTGGTACAATATGTCGTGCCATTGATCGACAAGGATGGTGGTGCTTCGGGTGGAACGGTGACCCGTGACCAGATCGCCAAGATGCCAGGTCGTTCCGCCAACTCCATCGCCACCACCGTGGCCGGTGCCAGCGATGCCGGTACGGGCGGCGGGGTGAGCATCCGTGGTTCACGTACGGAGAACACCTATTACTATATAGATGGGGTGAAAGTTCCCGCGGGTGCAGGTACGGGTCTTCCCAAGAGCGCCATCGAAGAGGTTCAGGTGATCACCGGTGGTGTGCCTGCCAACTTCGGTGACGTGACCGGTGGTCTCATCAACATCACCACGCGCGGACCTAGCCGCAACTTCTTCGGCGGTTTCGATTACCTGACATCTGGCTTCAAGGTCGGCAGTGATATCACCGACATCGTTGGCTTGGATAAGTACGCATTCAATCAATTGGAGGCCAGCCTTAGCGGTCCTATCCTGTTCAAGAAGGACAGTCTGGGCAACAAGACGAAGCCCTTGATCGGCTTCTTCGTCTCGGGCCAGTACACCAACGTGGTGGACGGATCCCCTTCCTACCTGGGCGATGTGCGCGTGCGTCGCGATGTGCAGGAGGAGTTGCTGGCGAACCCCGCCCAGTTGCGCTCCAATGGCGGGAATGATGTCATCCTGGCCTACACCAGCGAATTCCTGCGCAAGTCGGACATCGAGACCTTGAAGACCAGGCAGAACGCAGGGGAGTTGACCTACCTCGCATCAGGTAAGATCGACATCACCACGACCCCAACGATCAATTTGACTTTGGGTGGTACCATCGACTACTCCAATCGTCAGAGTTGGAACCGGGCCAATTCCCTGATGAACGCTGACAACAACATCCGCATCAAGGAGAATACGTGGCGCGGTTTCGTGAAATTCACCCAACGCTTCATCAACCGTACGGCAGAAGAGGAGAAGCGGAGTGCCATCCAGAACGCGTTCTACACGCTGCAGTTGGACTACTCGCGTTATGAGAACAACATCCAGGATTTCGTGCACGGTGACCGGTTCTTCGACTACGGTTACGTGGGGAAATTCGTGACGCTCAATGCACCTCAGTTCGAACTACAGCCCGAGCAACCGGGTCAGTGGACGCAGGTGGGTCAGCAGGATACGCTCGTGGTTTTCACCCCGGGAACCCAGAACCCGGAGCTTGCTGCGGTGAATACCTATTATTTCAACGCATTGCCGCAGGAGCAGTTCCCGCAATCATTGCTGATCGGTATCCCTGGCGATAACTACATCGGTTACTACCGCAACTTGGTGGAGACACAGACGCGTGGTGCGCTTTGGAACGGTCAGCGTCCCCGAGTGGTTTACGACATGTGGAACAGTCCGGGCTTCATCGATAACCCGGATGGGGCCGAGTTCAGCAAACGCTTGAACGATCAGATCCGTTTCTCGGCCTATGGCAGCGCGGACATCGGCGACCATGCGGTATCGCTCGGTGTGGAGTACGAGCAACTGGCTCAACGTCGGTATGAACTCGTGCCGACCGGACTCTGGTTGCGTGGTCGAGGCCTTGTGAATTCCCACATCCGTTGGGTGGATACGGTATCGGTCGGTACCGTTAATCTTCCGGGAAGCACATTGCCGTTCTCGTTGAGCGCACGCGCAGCGAATCTGGTCGACCAATCTGAATTCGATAGGAACCTGAGGTCTTCCCTCGGCCTGGATCCGAACGGTACGGACTTGATCGATATCGATGCGTTGGATCCGGGTCAGCTTTCTCTGGACATGTTCTCCCCGGACGAGCTCGTCAATTTCGGGAACAATCTGGTGACATACGTCGGATTCGACCACTTGGGGAACAAACTCAAGAACAAACCGAGCTTCTCGGACTTCTTCTCCGAAAGGGATGAGAATGGTCTGAACACCCGCCAGCAGGCCCCATTCGAACCGATCTACATGTCCGGTTACCTGATGGACAAGTTCACCTTCGACGATATCATCTTCAACGTGGGTGTGCGTGTGGACCGCTATGATGCCAACCAATCAGTGCTGAAGGACAAGTACCTCTTCCAAGAAGCGTACACGGCTGGATCCTCCGTGCCAGATGCCGATATTCGAGCGCAACTCGAGAACCGCCCGTCCAACATCGGTGATGACTATGTCGTGTATGTGGACAACTTCCAGGATCCAAGCAGGATCAACGGCTATCGCAGTGGAGATACATGGTACAATGCACAAGGTGTTGAGTTGGCCGATGGGAATGCGGTGGCGGAAGGCGGCACTGTTCAACCCTATTTGACAGAAGGGACTTTGGCCGATGAGATCCAAGGTTCTCCGATGCGGCAGAACGCGTTCAGGGACTATACCCCTGCTATCAATGTCATGCCGCGTGTGGCTTTCTCTTTCCCCATCAGTGATGAGGCCGTTTTCTTCGCCCACTACGACGTGCTGACCCAGCGTCCGAACGCTGTTCAAAGTCGCCTGGACCTGGTCGCCATGAGTTATCTGGGTTTGACCGGTGACTTGGTCAGTAACCCGGACCTTCAGCCGACCAAGACGATCGACTACGAGCTCGGCTTCCAGCAAGTCTTGTCCAAGTCGTCCTCACTGAAACTTGCCGCTTATTACCGTGAGTTGCGTGACCAGGTGCAGGTGCGGAACATCGTGAACGCCTACCCTCGGACCTACCGTACCTATGACAACTTCGACTTTGGCACGGTGAAAGGCTTTACCGCCACGTTCGATCTGCGGCAAACGGGCAATGTCTGGATGCGCGCTTCCTACACCCTGCAATTCGCTGATGGTACCGGATCCGGACCCAACACGGGTATCAACCTCATCAACAGTGGCCAGCCGAACCTGCGGAACATCGCCCCCTTGGACTTCGACCAGCGTCACCGGTTCCAGACCACCTTCGACTTCCGTTACGGTGGTGGCAAGGACTACAACGGCCCGATGCTTTTCGGCAAACCCATCCTGAGCCGCACCGGTGTCAACGTGGTGAGCATCTTGGGTAGCGGTACGCCCTACAGCCGCAGTAGCATCGTTTACAATGAAGCTGCAGGCACCGGTAGCCGGGCATTGGAAGGAACCCTGAACGGTTCACGGTTGCCTTGGCAGTTCACCACCGATATGCAGATCGATCGTGACATTCCGCTCTCCTTCGGTGGCAAGGATGGCGAGAAGGCCAAGAGCGCGGACCTGAACATTTATCTGTTGGTGACCAACGTGCTGAATACCCAGAACGTGATCGGGGCCTACCGTTTCACGGGCTCACCTACCAACGATGGATACCTGGCTTCGGCAGCCACGCAGCAGGTGATCGCCGGTCAGGTGGATCCCCAGTCGTATCGTGACCTGTACGAGCTCCGGGTGAACAACCCGTTCAATTTCGGTGCGCCGCGCACGATCCGCTTGGGTGTGCGCTTCAATTTCTGACCTGGATCGGAGAAAACGAAAGACCATGAAAGCACACACGAGGATATCACTGACCAGGACCATCTTGTCCGGTCTTCTTGTGGCAACGGTACTGCCGATGCTCGGTCGCAATCCCGATCGTCCGGCTGGTTCCAGCGGAATGGCGCCGATGCGGCCCAAAGCAGCGGCCTGCGTGCCGGCTTCGGACCGAACGGAACTCGCCTATAACAACGTTCGAGCGATCATCGAGAACGGTGGTAACATGTGGCAACGCCGTGGAGGAAACTCGCAGCCGGGCTATGAAGTGCCCAAGAGCGTGCTCCCCGATCAACCGTACTCCGGTGCCAGCGCCATCTTCGCGGGCGGACTCTGGATGGGAGGTGTCTCCTCGGACAATCAACTCAAGCTGGCAGCCGTGCTTTTCCGTGCGGAGGGCAATGATTTCTGGCCCGGTCCGCTGAATAACACGGACGCTTCCGTTGAAGCAGAGACCTGTTTGGAGTATGACCGGTTCTGGATCACGGAGCGTGCGCAGGTGGAAACGTTCATTCAGTGGTACCAGTGCTCCCAGGATCCGGACAACTGTAACCTGGATGAACTCTTCCCAGAAGGATACTCAGTGCCGACGGCTTTCAATTCTTGGCCCGCAGAAGGGGATGTGGACAAAGGACAGGATCTGTACCTCGCTCCATTCGTTGACGCCGATGGCGACGGTTCCTATGACCCCGGTTCTGGCGACTACCCCGACTATGGATTGGATGAGACCGTGGAGCAGTGTAAGACCCGCCAGCGCGAGGATCCGGTGAACCTGTTCGGGGACTACAACATCTTCTGGATCTTCAATGACAAGGGCGATGTGCACACCGAATCCTTCGGTGGTGAGGCCATCGGTCTCGAGGTTCGTGCCCAGGCGTTCGCCTTCAGCTCGAACAACGAGGTGAACAACATGACCTTCTACAACTTCACTGTCATCAACCAAGGCGAACAGACCCTGAACGAGACCTACTTCGGGCACTTCATCGATCCGGATCTGGGTTGTTCCAATGACGACTTCGTGGGTTGCGATGTGCAGCGCGGCTTCGGCTTCGCGTACAACTGGGATGAGAACGATGAAAGCTGCAATGGTGTACCCGGTTACGGCATTCAGCCCCCTGCAGTCGGTGTGGACTTTTTCGAAGGCCCCTATCAAGATGCGGATGGCGTGGACAACCCGGGTCCACAGACCAACCTGGAGTTCTTGGATTGTGTCGTGGCACAGCAGCAGGATGGTATTCCCTACAAAGGCCTTGGTATCGGTTATGGCGATGGTTTCGCTGATAACGAGCGTTTCGGGATGCGCGCATTCCTGTTCTGGAACCGTGAAGGGGCTTTCGCTGTGACCGACCCAAGCCAGCAGGGCCACTTCTACAATTACCTGAAGGCGATCTGGAAGACGAACGTGAACATGACCTATGGCGGCAGCGGCTACGATGAAAGCCCAGGCGCCACGCAAACACGCTACATGTTCCCCTGGAGCAGTGATCCAGTGGGGTGGGGTACCAACTGTGTGCCACAAGCCGATTGGCGTGAATCAGCCCAGCAGCCGATCGACCGACGTTTCGTCCAGAGTGCAGGTCCCTTCACCTTGGAGCCTGGTGCGTACAACAACATCACCTTGGGTGTGGCTTGGGCCCGCGCACAGACCGGCGGTGCAGTGGCCAGCGTAGCGTCCTTGCGCACCGCCGATGACAAGGCGCAATCCTTGTTCGACAACTGCTTCAAGATCCTGGATGGACCGGATGCACCCGACTTGGAGATCGTGGAACTCGACCGGGAGCTGATCATCTTCATGACGAACCCGGAAGGCAGTAACAACAACCTTCAACAACCGGTGGACCTTCCGCCATTGAGCTACGCGGAGCTTGACCCGATCATTCCGGAAAGCGATCCGGACGGAAATCTCTATGATCGCTTCTACCGCTTCCAAGGCTACAAACTCTACCAGCTCAGGAATGCTGACGTGAGCGTGTCCGACCTGGATAATGTGGAATTGGCACGCTTGGTTTACCAAGGCGATCTGGAGGACAACGTGGCCCAGATCATCAACTACCCGTTCAACGAGATCATCAACTCACCGGTGCCCACCGAAATGGTCAACGGAGCGAACGTGGGTGTAGCGAGTTCCGTGCGAGTGACCGAGGACAAGTTCGCTCAGGGCGACCCGCGCTTGGTGAACTTCAAGTCGTACTACTACATGGCGATCGCTTACGGGTACAACAACTACGAGCCGTACGACATCCAGGCGCGTTCTGGCCAGGCGTTCCCCTATGTGGCGAGCCGTAAGGCTGCCTTCGGGTCCATCCGCCGCTACGTCGGTATCCCGCATCGTCCGGATCCTTCTTCCGGTGGCACCATCCTGAACGCCGACTATGGGGATTCGTTCGAGATCACGCGCTTGGAAGGTCAAGGCAATGGTGGTGCTCGGCTGTCGATGAAGCGTGCTGATCTGCGCGGTATCGCTCTTGACCCATCATGGCGTAAGCAGGAAGTGACCTACGAGCGTGGTGCGGGCCCTGTTTCGGTGAAGGTGATCGATCCCTTGAAGGTGCCATTGGCCGAATTCGAGATCTGGATGAAGGATGACACCATCACACCGGGCAACCTGAATGACGCCAACTGGTTCATCATCAATTTGGCCAC
>JAEUTC010000176.1 GCA_016787985.1 Flavobacteriales bacterium
ACGGAGCTCTTTCGGCGCAACCAGCCCCGTTGGGAACCCGAGGAATGAAAGCGACTGCTATATTTGCGGCCCCTTACCGCATCGCTGCGGTCAGAATGCCCAGGTGGTGAAATTGGTAGACACGCTACTTTGAGGGGGTAGTGCCTTAACCGGTGTGCTGGTTCGAGTCCAGTCCTGGGCACATGATGATCAAAGCCCTGACCGCGAAGCGGTCGGGGCTTTTTCATGCGCGCACGAGACGAGCTCGCTCGAGCGAGAAAGCGAACGAAAAAGCCCCAAGGCCAGCGAAGCGGGCCGGGCGCGATCCACTTCACGGCCAAACCTGGTCCGACCGTACCCGGTCAATCCAGTCCTGGGCACATGATGATAGCCCTGTCCTCCTTACGGTGGACGGGGCTTTTTCGTGACCGACCGAGCCAAGCAACGCTTGAGCGAGGAAAGGCATGAAAAAGCCCCGAGGCCAGCGAAGCGGGCCGGGCGCGATCCACTTCACGGCCAAACCTGGTCCGAGCGTCTTCGGTCGATCCAATCCTTGGTACTGGATGATGAAGCCCTACCGTAGAATTGGTGAGCAACGATACCTTGTCAGCCATGCGCGACCTCCTAATACTCGAGACCGCCGGTGTGCTGGCGGGACCTGCCGTGGGCATGTTCTTCGCCGAACTAGGTGCCCGGGTGATCAAGATCGAGAACAAGCGCGCTGGCGGCGATGTGACGCGCAAGTGGAAACTTCCGGTGGAGGATCCGGCCGCACCGGTGAGCGCCTACTTCAGCAGCGTGAACTGGGGCAAAGAGCACCGGTGGATGGACCTGAAGGATCCCGAAGAGCGCCTCGTCTTCGATACCTTGGTGCAACGCGCCGATGTGTTGATCACCAACCAGCTGGCAGCGGATGCGGAGAAGCTGGGTTTACAACGCGAACGGTTGCGCGCGCTGAATCCCCGGCTGATCCACGGGCATATCAAAGGCTTCGCGCACCGACCCCAGCGGCCGGCCTTCGATGTGGTGTTGCAAGCGGAGACCGGCTATATCAGCATGACAGGCACCGATCAGGAGCATCTTGCCAAGCTTCCCATCGCGCTGATCGATGTGCTGGCAGCGCACCAACTGAAGGAAGGCGTGCTGCTGGCCTTGTGGCAACGCGAACGCACCGGGAAGGGCGCGTATGTGGAGGTCTCCCTCGAAGAGGCTGCGCTCACCGGCTTGATCAACCAAGCGAGCAACCAGTTGATGACGGGGGCAGTGGCCCAGCCTTTGGGCACCTTGCACCCGAACATCGCGCCCTACGGCGAGGTATTCAGCTGTGCCGATGGTGGACGCATCATCCTGGCGGTAGGCAGCGATGCGCAGTTCAAGGGCCTGTGCGAAGTGCTTCAGCGAAGCGACTTGGCGACTGATCCGAACTATGATCGGAATGTGTCCCGCGTCCAGAACCGGCAGGAATTGTCAAGCGAACTGACCCGTTCGATCGGTGCGTGGATACGAGAGGATCTGTTGGCCGCGTTGGAGAAGGCCGGTGTCCCTTCAGGCGCAGTGAATAGCATCGATGTGGCCTTGGATTCAGCCGCAGCTCAAGCGATGGTCCTGGAACAGGTCATCGATGGGCAGCCGACCCGACGCATCCGAGGGAACGCGTTCCGGCTGGAGCCTTACTGAGCCACGGCCTTCTTGCGCGCCACTTTCAGGGCCTCTTGCAGCACGAAGAGCACGCGCTTCGATTCGGCTTCGTTCAAGCCTTTGCCGAATATCACCTTACGGCCCAAATGTTCGAAGCCCAGCCGTTCGCCACCGATGGTCCAGAACGAATCGGTGAGTTGGTACTTGAATGATGTGGCATCGATGTTCAGTGCACCGAGCTTCTGGATGTTCTCCACGAAGTAGGTGTTGGCCTTGCCATAGCCGAAGATGCTGTCCTTCACAGTGAAGACGCCATCCTTTAGCCGCCACAGCTCAAAGCCTTTCAGTCGCCAGAGCACCGCTCGCCCCACGCGCACAAGGAAGTAGGCCCAAAAGGCCAGGAACACCAACCAGAACTGGCGTTTCGGATCGCCGTCGGGCAAACCGGCCCGTGCGATGGCCACATAGACGCCTGATGCTAGCCATGCGATGAACCAGGCTACGAGCAACGCCTCCTTGGACTTGGGAAGTCTGGCACTGATCACCACGCTGAGACGGCCCTCGGCGCGATCGATGCTCACCCGTTCACTGACGATCTCCATCAGGCCTTCACGGTAGCCACCACGCTTTCGTACAACCGTTCATAGCGCGGCAACACGATCTGGAGATCGAATCGGCGGGCCTGCTCCAGCGCTCCTTCGCGGTAGCGTTGGTGGGCTACCTCATCGCTCAGGATGGATAGGGCATTCGCGGCCATGGCCTCCACGTCACCCACACCGCTGAGAAGTCCAGAGACTCCGTGGATGTTCACCTCAGGCAAACCGCCGGTGTCGGTGGAAACCACCGGTACACCGCAGGCCATGGCCTCCAAGGCCGCGAGCCCGAAACTTTCGCTATCGCTGGTGAGCGCGAAGAGATCGCAACTCGCCATCACCTCTTCTGGGCGTGTCATCTTCCCGAGGAACTGGATCGCGTCGCAACCGCTGGATTGCCGGCAGATCGTCTCGATGCGCTGGCGTTCCGGCCCATCACCGATCAGCAGCAGGCGCGAAGGGATGCGCTGGTTGAGCAACTTGAACATACCCACCACATCCTGCACCCGTTTCACAGGGCGGAAGTTGGAAACGTGCACCACCAATCGTTCGCCGTTCGGTGCATAGCGCGCACGCAACCCAGTATCCGGCACGTGGCTGTATTGATCCACGCAGACGAAGTTGGGGATCACCTGCACCTCGCGCTTCAGCGGGAAATGCGTGTAGGTATCCCGCTTCAGGCTCTCGGAAACGGCAGTGACCGCATCGCTCCGTTCCATGCTGAAGGTGATCACCGGTTCGAAGCTCGGGTCGCGACCGACCAAGGTGATGTCGGTACCGTGCAAGGTGGTCACGAACGGCAGGCGGAGCCCCTCGGCGGCGAGGATGCGCTGGGCCATCCAGGCGGCCGATGCATGCGGAATGGCATAGTGCACGTGCAGCACATCGAGTCCGGCGAACTTGGCCACATCGACCAATTTGCTGGTGAGCACCAGTTCATAGGGCTGGTAGTCGAACAGTGGATAATCGCTCACGCGCACCTCGTGGTAGAACACGTTGGGGTGGTCTCGCAACCGCACGGGCCGGTCGTAAGTGATGAAGTGGATGATGTGGCCCTTATCGGCCAGGGCCATTCCAAGCTCCGTGGCCACAACACCACTTCCACCGAAGGTGGGATAACAGACGATGCCGATGCGCATGAGGGGGCAAAGATCGCTACCGATGACCGAACGCGGGAACCACTTCGGCCAACGCTCAGGATCCCAGGTCCGTTCCGGGTAGTTGGACCACCAGGTCGCCGACCACCTTCACCTGGCAGGCCAGTCGCCAGTTGTCCGCCACCTCGGCCGGTGTGAAGTAGGGCCGCTCCTGATCGGTGATCCGTCCGCCACCGCGCATGACCCGGCAGCGACACTGGGCACAGGACCCCTTGCCACCGCAGGAGGAGGGCAACTCCACTCCATGTTCGTTGAGCTTCTGGAAGAGGCTCTGCCCACCACTCACCTCGAGCACGCGACCGCCATTGATGGTGATGTGGATGCGAGAGCGCACCGACCGCCGTCCGAACCCGGCCAATAAGCCGAGGCAAAAGAGCATGCAAGCAATGGCAGGCAGGATGGTGCTCATGTCGGTGAAGGTAACGGCGGCGGTGCTCCGTACCTTCGGGACCGCCGGATCGGCTCAAAAAAGTCAGGAACCTTTGTCCATCGATCGCATCAACACGCCGCTGAGGCACGCTCGGCATTGGTTGGTGGCTGGCACCGCCCCACTCCTCTTCAGTGCCGCAACGGGTTGTGGCTCCAGCACGCCAGTGGCTGCCGGGCCGGTGGAGTATTACCAGGAGAACCTTCTTCGCTACGAGGACCGGGTGTACAGTCCCACCATCCACACGGTGCAACTCTTCAAACGCGGCTTCGAGTTGGCTCCCCCGATCACGGACCTGGAAGGCCAGGAGCCTTTGGTGCTTCGCTTCGATGATCTTCAGCCCAACATCGAGAACCTTAGCTACACGGTGGTGCATTGCAGCGCGAACTGGGAACCGAGCGACCTGATGCCAGGGCAATACTTGAGCGGCGCCATGACGGATTATCTGCCGTCCGGCCAGCAGAGCTACAACACACTACAACCCTTCATCCATTACGAATTGGAGTTCCCCAACCAGATGATGGGGTTCACACGATCGGGGAACTACTTGTTGAAGGTCTTCCGCGGCAGCGACGAGGAGGACCTGGTGCTCACGCGCCGGTTCCTCGTCACGGAACAGAAGATCCAGGTGGATGCGCGGGTGCAGGCTACGCGCGATGTCGAGCTGCGCGACGCTGCTCAGCAGGTGGACCTGGTGATCAGGCACCCTGGCTTCTACATCCAGGACCCCTTTGGTGATGTACATGTGACGATACTCCAGAACATGCGTTGGGACGATGCGCGTACGGGACTGCAACCGCGTTTCATGCGCGACAACGAACTGGTCTACGACTTCCCTTCGCAAGGGCTGTTCATGGGCGCGAACGAATACAGGAACTTCGACCTGAAGAACATCCGCCTGGCCACGCGGAACATCGCGCGCATCAGCTTCGGCGACGGTGGCGGGCTTTACGAGGCCTACCTGATGCCCGAGCAGAAACGCAACCTGCGGGTGTACGACAACCAACGCGACATCAACGGGAAATTCCTGGTGCGGAACGACTTGGTGGATGGTGATCCGCTGGGGACGGACTACGTGAAGGTGCATTTCGTACAACCCATGCCCGAAGAGCTCGGCGCGGAGGTCTATGTGTACGGTGGCTTCAGCGACATGCAATGCCGGAAAGAATACCGCATGTCCTGGTCACCCGAGGAACGGAGTTACAAGGCCACGCTCCTGTTGAAGCAGGGTTTCTACGATTTCACCTACGCGACATTGCCCGCTGGAGCGACCGTTCCGGATCTGACGGCCATCGAAGGGTCGCACTTCCAGACCGAGAACGACTACTTGGTGTTGGTGTATGTGACCGATCGGCAGCAACGGTACGATCGGTTGGTGGGCATGCGGTTCGTCAACTCCATCCGAGGCTGATCGAACCAAACGCCGGCGGGAGTGTCATTTCAAAGAGGATCGATCAAGACCATGCAGAGCACGAGGAACGGCCGATGGTTGAATGCGGCATTGTTCGTGTTGCTGGGGAATGCTTTCGTGCATGGGCAGATCCCTACGAAGTGTTTGGAGATCGAACGTGTGCTGGTGGATGCCTGCAATTCGGCGTGCCCCGGTGCGCAGGAGGGCGAGAACGAGATGTTCCGGTTCAAGGTAGGCCCCTCTCCCATCACCCTGACCGACCTGGAGGCGGATTGGGCCACACCGAACCCCTTTCTCGGCTGGGTGCAAAATGCGACCACGGCGGACCTGACCGCTCAATTGAATGCCACGATCACGAACTGTGGGCTGCTCGTGGAACCGCTCAATGGTGTTCTACCGGCAGGCTCCAGTGTGCTTGGCATCACCAGCACGGCCATGTGCGTCGCAGGCAACTCGTTCGCGGGATTGAGCGATACCTTGTTCGTGATCTTCCAAACACCGGGCAACAGCCTGGGGCACTTCAAGAACACCACGAACGGTAACGCGGTGACGAACACCCCTTCCGGGAATTCGGATAACCGGGTATTCATCCTGTATGTGGTGTCGGAACAATGCGCCGATTCGGTGGCCTACAACTGCCAGCAGTTGGTGAATCAATTGGGCAGCTATGGTGGTGGATCCGCCGTGAATGATGGATCGAGCCTGCAAGTCCAGTGGCCTGGCACTCCGGTGGTGAGCTACGTGAACGATGGCTGCCAAGCGCCATTCGCAGCGTTGGGGGCGGAGATCATCACGGAAGCACCTACCGTGGAATGCGGTGGAACGATCCAACTTGAAGCCGTGACCACTGGTAACGTGGCCTCCATGTTCTGGTCGGGCGGAACGGGGATCATCAGCACACCAACGTTGACCGTTACGGCCTATACCCTCGGGGCGGATGAGGTGAGCGGCACGGACCTTTCCTTCTGTGTGGTGAGCGCTTGCGGCGATACGATCTGCGACACCATTGAACTGGGCGTGAGCGGTGGGGTATCCGTTTCCATCACCCCGGAAGGTCCCATCGCCTTGTGTGCCGGCAGCAGCGTGGAACTCACCGCGACCGGTGGACCTTCCTTCGTGTGGAGCACCGGTGAGACCGCCTCTTCCATCAGCGTAAGTGCGGCAGGCACAGTGAGCGTATCGGCCACCAACGCCTGTGGTACGGCTACCGATGAGGTGGAGATCCTTCTGTCCGCTGGACCTGTCGCGGCGATCATAGGACCGACCACACTCTGCGCGGATGCGACCGGTGAACTGATCGCGAGCGGTGGTGTGACCTACGCCTGGAACACGGGTGCCCAAGGAGCCGTACTCTCCATCACAGGTCCTGGCACCTACAGCGTAACCGCTACCAACGAGTGTGGCAGCGATGTCGCCAGCTTCACGGTGACGCCCGGAAGCGCCCTGGCACCCTCGTTCACTTATTCGGAACCGACCGGTTGTGCGCCACTTTGCGTGGAGTTCAGCACTGCTGCCCTGGAGGACGCAGAACTGCGCTGGACCTTCGGGGATGGCACCACCGCCGAAGGCCTTACCGTTGAGCATTGTTTCCAAGCGGGGACGTTCGATGTAGCGCTTTCGGCGGTGCCATCAGGTTACTCCACGCTCTGCGCGGCAGACACCACCCTGTTCAGTCTTATAACGGCGTGGCCGACCCCTGTTGCGCGATTCATCAGCGATCCGCTGGTCACATCCATGGATGCACCGGATGTACGGTTCACCAGCACGAGCACGGATGCGGATGAGGTCACGTTCCTACTCTACACCGAACCGCTCGTGGACACGACGACCTTCACCTTCGTTCACCCATTCCAGGCCGCCGGTTGTTACGCCGTGGAACTCCGGGCCACCAACGTGCATGGTTGTGCGGACGATCTGAGCGACGAATACTGTGTGGAAGAAGCCTTCGCGATGTGGGTGCCGAACGCCTTCACCCCGAACGGCGACGGGATCAATGATGTGTTCGGAGCGGTCACCAGCCTCACCGGGACCTACCGAGCGGAGATGCAGGTCTACGACCGCTGGGGCTCCATGATCTTCAGCACGGCGGATATCGTAGGTGGTTGGGATGGCTCCAACACCATGGATGGCGTGTATGCTTGGCGTATCGGCGCACAGGACAGACAAGGCAAATGGCGGGAACGGACGGGTCATGTGGTCTTGATCCGCTGAGGCCGAGCACTCACGGCCAGGTGGTTCCACGATAACTACGATCGGTTGTTGATGCTTCGCTGGAATGCTCGAAAATGAAGCTCCTGCCCAGAGCGACCTTCGGCCTCCGACGCAGCGAGAACCATGGCCGAACGCGCACAGACCCTATTGATCGATCGTTTACGTTCCATCGCCGCACGCAAGCAGCGGTTCAGTTATGATGTAAGAGGGAACTCGTATGTGACCTCGGACCTGGTGGTGGCGTACGGCATGCCAGGCATGAAGGATGACCAGCCCGATCTGGAGACCGTCTTGCAACACGCCTTGGATAACGATGCCATCGTGAGCGGCTATCGCGACCCTGTGGATGGCCGCATACGCTACACGAGCTGCCGTCTGTTCACGGACCTGCACAACGCCATGGTCTTCGCACGGGCCCAAGGGGTATCCTCGGTGTACAATTGGAATCGATGGACAGAAGTGCCCGTGGAAGCGGCTCCCACCAGAGCGGAAGGCTTGGTCCCAGTGGTGGATTGATCACCTGGTGGTCCAGCCCGAAGTAAAACGCGACCTTTGCGGCCGCTTAAGCCGTCCGCATGTCCAGCAAGAAGATCCTCGATAGCCGTAAACTCCTCGGCGCCACGGTGAAGACCGACCTGAAGGAGTTGAACAACCTGTACAAGGGGTTGATGAAGAAGCACCACCCGGATCGCTTCCAGGACGAGGGGGAACGGCACCAGGCCGAGGAGACGAGCAAGCACATCATCGATGCATACCACTTCCTGGTTAGCATCCATCCCGAGACGCATGCTACGAACAAGGAGGAATTCGAGCGCACGGCCAGCACGAGCGTGATCAGTGATTGGCGCTACAAGGCCATGACCTTGCACCTGATCTTCGGCGATGGCAGTGAATACGAGTACTTCGGTGTACCGCAGAACGTGTACAACAAGTTCGTGAACAACAACGGCAACCTGCGTTTCGCGCGGCGCCACATCCTCACCGCCTTCACCTACCGCCGGGTGAAGAAGGCCAACGAGGCGCCCAAAGAGGCCTGAGCCTCACTCCTTCACCACGCGCACCTGCTCAGCCAGGCGGGTGAAGAGGATCACATACGGGCCTGCGGGCAGATCGCCCAGATCGAGCGCCGCCCCGGGTCGTAACGTTCCGGTGGCTTGGAGGCGTCCTTTGCCGTCCACGACCATGAATGGCTCAAGGGACTTGAACGGAGGATCGAACCGGACGAGGTCGCGCGTGGGGTTCGGGTGCACGCGAGTGGAATAGGTCCGTTCTTCCTTCACTCCGGTAGAGCAGTCCACCTCCGCAAGGATCACGGAGTTCGTGCCCGTGTTGGGAATGCAGACCCGGTCGTTCACCTCATCGAAATCGATATCGGCCGGGTTATTCAGTCCGGTGACGCCAATATCCACTCCCGCAGCGGAAAAGGAGGGCTCGAAACGGGTGATGCGATCGGGGCTCCAAGAGGCCACCAGGAAATTCCCCTGGCAGTCGATGGTGACCCCATCGATATTCGCCAGCCCGGAATTCGCTACCAGGGTCTGTGCAGCGCCCGTTACCCGGTCGAAGGCTTTGATCGGGGCATTGTTCCCCCAAAAGACCACCACCAAACGCTCGCCGACAGGATCCCAGACGATGCCGTTGGGGGTTCCGTTGGTGTTATTCACGAGCACTTCCGAGGAAGCGGCCTCCACATTCACCTTGTAGATCCGGCTTCCGCCGAAATCGGTGGCGTAGAGCGCTTGGCCATCGGTGGTGAGTCCGTTCAGGAAGGTGCCACCGAGATCCAGGTCCAGGACTTCTTCCGCGCCTTCCACTGCATAACCTTTGATGCCTCCACCCACGCAGGCATAGAGCACTCCGTTGAGCAACTCCAAACCATAGGGAGAGGCGCCCACATCCACGAAGGTGGTGACGGTGCCGGCCTGGTCGCGCGACCGGATGAGCTGGCTACCCGTGTTGCCCACGAAATAACGGTCGCCGATGGGGTCGTACTCCACACTCTCCGGGTTGGAATACTGGCCGAAGGAAGAACAGGCCGTGCTGAGCACAATGGAGGCGAGAAGAGCACTTCTCGAATGGGCAAGACGTGGTGGCATCGGTCGGCAAGGTACCCGGCTGGACCATCACGAGGCAAGCCCGGCGCTTCGGCTTTCCACGATCGTGGGTTCATGAACTTGTTTGGCCCTCAGCCCTTTGGATAGTGGGTCGATGACGACCTTGGACCTGGCATACCGTCGACAATGACCGGAACGTTCACCATAGGCTAATGATGGTCATGCCCATCTCGCTCCACGTTCACCGAACTTTGTACCATGAGCACGACGGTAACACATGATATCGGAGTAACGGCTCGCAGCCGGTTCGAGCCCGTGCACAGTGATCCGAAGGTGGGCCGGTTCATCTTCAGCTATCGCATCACCATCACCAACCACGGCCGTGATACGGTGCAATTGAAGAGTCGGCACTGGGCCATTCGCGATAGCCTGGCACCCTATCGGGAGGTCGACGGTCCGGGTGTCGTGGGGGAAACACCCACGCTGGAGCCCGGTGAGAGCTTCAGCTACAGCAGCGCGTGCGACCTGCGGAGTGGGTACGGCGCCATGCGTGGAACCTACCGGATGGTGCGGCTGAGCGATCGATCGGAGTTCGATGTGGCCATTCCGGAGATGATGCTACACTATCCGCACGGCGCGAACTGATCATCACCCCTTTTCCGTTCGAAAAGGTCCAAGTTCCATTGAGCTTTCTAGTTTCGCGCTCCGTCATGTCCCATCGCGCCTCCCGACCAGTTCGCCTCAACAAGAGGTCAGGTTCGGTAGCACGTTGTTTTGCCCTGATCATGGGCTTGTGGCTTCTGTTGTTGCCGCAATTGCTGTTCTCGGCGGCGGTACAGGCGCATTGTGAAGAGCACGGTACTTCCCTACCTCCGATCACGGAAGAGGAGGAGGTGCATGAATGTGTGGTCGGGTCTGAACGAAAGCCACCTGCTGCCCCCACGCATATCGACCTGGATGAGCGGCCACTTCCCCACTGGCAGGCGTTGCTTTTACACACCTTGCATGGTGAGGTGCCCCACCCGCCACCCTGGGGCTAGGCTGCCGAACGCTGGGCCAGCGTGCCCGCGAGCGGCTTGGCACCGCATGGATCCTTTTCGTACACCACAGTTCCGTCCCTGATGAAGTCCTTTCTGTCGTTGACGCATTGGAAACAGGATGTCCCTGCCTCCATCGTCGTATTCCTGGTCGCGCTACCCCTGTGTTTAGGGATAGCCTTGGCCTCTAATGCACCGCCGATGGCCGGCATCATCGCCGGTGTGGTGGGCGGTATCGTGGTGGGCGCCTTGAGCGGATCCACCGTAGGTGTGAGCGGACCCGCCGCCGGTCTTACGGCCATCGTCATCGTTGGCATACAATCGCTGGGAAGCTTCGAGGCCTTCCTGCTCGCTGTGGTGTTGGCGGGTGCCATCCAGATCCTATTGGGCGCACTGCGGGCGGGGATCATCGCCTACTACTTCCCCAGCGCGGTGATCAAGGGCATGCTCGCGGGCATCGGGGTCATTATCATGTTGAAGCAGATCCCGCATGCGGTGGGCTATGACCGCGTACCGATGGGTGATGAGAGCTTCGATCAGCCGGACCGCGAGAACACCTTCAGCGAGCTCAGCCACATGATGGAGAGTTTCACGCCCGGGGCGCTCATCATCACGGCGGTCTGTCTGTTGCTCATGATCCTGTGGGAACGACCTGCCATTCAACGGAACGCTTGGCTGCGCTATGTGCCCGGGCCGCTCGTGGCGGTGGTCGTCGGCATCGTCCTGGCCAGCATCTTCAATGGCATTCCGGCGCTGTTCATCGCTGCCGAACACTTCGTCGCCTTCGATGATGTCCGCGGCCTGGATGCGTTCACTTTGCCTGACCTGGGGCGTTGGAACGATCGTCTGGTCTGGACCACCGCATTGACCATCGCACTGGTGGCCAGTATCGAGACCTTGTTGTGCGTGGAGGCCACCGATAAGCTCGACCCGCACAAGCGCACCACACCGGCCAACCGCGAGCTCTACGCGCAGGGCATCGGCAACATGGTGAGTGGGATGCTCGGAGGACTGCCGCTGACCCAAGTGGTGGTGCGGAGTTCGGCCAACATCCAATCGGGTGGGCGTACGAAGCTCTCCACCATGCTCCATGGCTTGCTGATCGCCATTGCCGTGGTCAGTCTCGCTCCCCTGCTGCGTTCGATCCCCTTCGCGAGTCTGGCCGCTGTGCTCCTCTTGGTAGGCTACAAACTGGCGAAGCCGTCGCTCTTCGTCTCCATGTGGAAGGCCGGGCGTATCCAGTTCATCCAATTCGCGGTGACGGTGGGCTTCATGGCGGTGACCAATGACCTTCTCCGTGGGGTTGCACTGGGCTTGGCGGTGGCCTTCGTACACATCCTGTGGAAGAACTACAAGGTGCCCTTCCACTTCCACAAGGCGCGCCAGAAGCCAGGTCTCCCGATCTACATCGAATTGAGTGAGGACGTCACCTTCCTGAACAAGGCGGGTATCAAACGGGCCTTGAGCGAATTGGCCGAAGGTTCCCGTGTGGTGATCGATGCGACACGTACCGTGGACCTGGACCCTGACGTGCTCGAGATCATCACGGACTTCACCCAAGTGGCCGCCGAGCGGAACATCCGCTATGAATTGCTCGGTTTCAAGGGCGAACTTGCACCACGGACGATCATCCCCACCAAGGAACCCTGGCCTTCGCGGCCGACCCGTGTTCAATGACCCGATAGCCAGAACGAACAACGAACAAGACCATGGAATCCTACAAACGTCTTTTGCTGAACAACAAGGCTTGGGCCGAAGACACCGTCCAGCGCGATCCCGAGTTCTTTCACCGGTTGGAGAACGTGCAGCGACCGGAGTTCCTCTGGATCGGCTGTAGCGATAGTCGTGTGCCAGCCAACGAGATCACCGGCACACAACCCGGTGAGATCTTCGTGCACCGCAACATCGCCAACATGGTGGTGCACACCGACCTGAACCTATTGAGCGTGCTGCAATACGCCGTGGAATTCTTGAAGGTGAAGCACGTGATCGTGTGCGGGCATTACGGCTGCGGCGGTGTTCAAGCGGCCATGACGCACCAGTCCTTGGGCATCATCAACAAATGGCTTCGCAACATCAAGGATGTCTATCGCCTGCACCAGGCCGAGGTGGATGCATTGCCCACCGAGCAGGAACGATTCGACCGCATGGTGGAGCTGAACGTCCAGGAACAGGTGATGGACCTGGCCAAGACGAGTATAATCCAACGCTCATGGGCAGAGCGAGGCGGACCTCACCTGCACGGCTGGGTGTATCGTCTGAGCGATGGCATCATCAAGAACGTCTTCGAAATGGAGGCCGGCACGGAGCTCGACCCCATCTACCGCTTCGACAACCTCTGATCAGGGGTTGCAGTGATCGCAGTACCGGGGATCCTCTTCGGTGCGGCCGTCCGAGCGGGGTTCTTGCTGCATGTGGCCACATCCACTGCACGAGCGGATATGCGCACGAATACTCGCCGTGGGCCAACCGCAAAGTCCACATGGTAATCCGGTGCGCGTGTCGGTAACGCGGAACCAGCAGGTACCACAGGCCGGGCAGGTGCGTGCGATCTCTGCCGACAACTCGGCGGCCGTATCGGCGATGGCCTGCATGCGGGTGGGATTGGCCATGGCACGCAGGTCCGTTTCCACCCAGCAGCTGCCGTAAGCAACGATCAGCTCCTCCGTGACGGTGCGCAACCCATCGGCATCATCGATCCCTTTGAAGACCTGATCGCCCGCGCGCCAATGCTCATCACGCCGCACCACCAGCTGATGGGAAGGGAAACGCATCCGCTCGGCAAAGGCCAGCACCTCGGCCCTGCTCGTGCATCGCTCGCCCCCGAACACCGGACCGAGGAACACCTTGCGGTGGCTGAACACCTGGCCGTCACGCATGTCCAGCAGCACCAGGAACTCCTCGTTGCAACTGAGGAAGGGTGCGGGCGGATAAGGCCCGAAGGACCCTTCGCTGGCGATCACCAGATCGGCCCCTGAGACCTCGGCTCCGTGCCTGGCCTTCGCGATGGCGGCCTCCAGCGGCGAGAGCGTACGCTGCACCTCGCCGCTGAAAGCTCCGAACCGATCGGTATCCACACCCGCGATGGCCTCCCAGCCGGCCAGAGGTAAGGCTGCTACGAGGGCGGGACCGATCACCCGTTCCTTGCCATGGATGGTGGCTACCGCGAGCGTGCGACCGGTGAATCGCTCCAACCCAATGATATGTGTTCCTGGATTCAACAGTGCGACTCCGGGTCAAGCCCGGAGTGTCAATTCGTTACTCCCCCTGCCCCAACGAGAACCCACGCACCCCATCGAAGAGGTAGAGGTTCTCGGTCTTGATCACCTCGATACCGTTCTCCCCTAAGAGATGCAGCAACTGGGCCACCTGCTTGCGGCCGATGGGCACGTAGGTGGCTTTCACATCATCAATGGCCACTTCGGGACCCACGAAACGGCAGCGCCAATGGTCGGTGCAGAAGGTCTCCGGGAATCCCTCCGGCCACACCTTCACGCCTCGGTTGGTGATCAGCTTCAGCTTGAGCATGCCATGTGCGGCCTGTTGCAGGCGGGCCGCCAGTTCCTCGGGCGTGCTCTTATCGTCGCACACGAACATGTCCACCCCGCAGAGCTCGCGTTTCACCACGGGCCGTTCGTAGTGGAACTTGGGAACACCACCGCCTTTCATCTCCACGCTCTTCAGTTGCGCCGGTTTCTGGCCCAGACGTTCGATCACCGCATCGGCGAACGCCATGGTACCGGCGCGTTTCACCGATAGCCCTTCGCGGAAGATGTCGCCCGGATGGATGCCATCCTCCAAGGTCTTGAGCCAAGCGTTCTGGATCACTTCGGCCTTTTCCGGCATACCCAGGTGCACCAGCATCATACAAGCCGCGTTCAGCATAGCGCTGGGATTGGCGATGCCTTGTCCCGCGATGTCGGGTGCGCTACCGTGGATGGCCTCGAACATGCTGATGCGGTCGCCGATGTTGGCACTACCGGCCATACCCACGCTGCCGGTGAGCTCGGCCGTCACATCACTGATGATGTCGCCATAGAGGTTGAGCGTGACGATCACATCGTATCGGCTGGGCTGTGTGGCCACGCGTGCGGTACCGATATCGATGATCTGCACCTCCTGCTGGATGCCCGGGTACTCCTTGCCCACGCGACGGAACATGTCGGAGAACATGCCATCGGAGAGTTTCATGATGTTGTCCTTCACCAGGCAGGTCACCTTCTTGCGGCCGTTGCTGTGCGCGTATTCGAAGGCGTAGCGGATGATCTTCTCGGTACCAGGCAGGCTTAGCACCTTCAGGCATTGGTACACGTCGGTGGTCTGGCGGTGTTCGATGCCGGCATAGAGGTCCTCCTCGTTCTCGCGCACCACCACTACATCCATGTCCGGATGCATGGTGCGCACGAAGGGATGATAGCTGCGGCAAGGACGCACGTTGGCAAACAGGCCGAGGGTCTTGCGGATGGTGACGTTCAAACTCTTGTAGCCACTGCCTTGAGGTGTAGTGATGGGCCCCTTGAGGAAGACGGAGTTGCGGCGTAGGGTGTCCCACGCCTCGGAAGGAATACCGCTGCTATTGCCGCTGAGGTAGACCTTCTCACCCACATCGATGTGCTCGTAGGTGAGGTCGCAGTTCGCGGCTTCGAGGATGCGCAGCACGGCGTCGGTGATCTCGGGCCCGATGCCATCGCCCTTGGCCACAGTGATGGTATGCTTCATTTCAGTTTCATGGGTTGTGCGTGGTCCAGGTAGGTGACCGTGCGGTGGTAGAGGTGTGCGGAAAGGTGTTTGAGGTCCTTCTTGTTGGAGAGTTCGGTGAGCGAGGGCAGGTGCTCCATGGCGAAGGGCAGCGAGTGCGCCATTTCGATGATGGTGGTGGCGAAGCTGCGCGGCATGGGCACGTCCTTGCGGTAGGCGACCAGGCACTCGGCGATAAAGGCGCTGAGGGCCTTGTAAGGCAAGAACAGCCGCCGGGCATTGTCGGCATCCACGTTCTTGTGGAGGTAGCTCTTCATACCCTCCTCGATCACCAACAAGCGCAGGGCGCGGGGATCCAGCTGGGCGGGGGGAGCATCCTTGGGCCACACACCACAGAGCGCATCCACCACTGCACGCACCGTGGTGAGCGGATCCACGGAACGTTCAGCGTGCCTGCCACACACCTGGCGCAACCACAGCCAATAGAGCTGGAAGTAGTACTGCAGGAGGCGCTGCTTGTTGGGGAAGTACTTGTACAAGCTCACCTCCGTACTGTCGATGCGGGCGGCCAGCTTCTTGAAGGTGAAGGCCTCCAGGCCGATCTCGTTCATCAGCACGAGGCCCTCCTCCACAATGGACTGTCCCAGTCGGGTCCCTTCGGGGTCGCGGAGATACAGGACCGGATCGGGCCGCAGGTGGATGTGGGTATTCGTGATCATGCGGCAAATATAGTCTTACAAAACCGTGAACATAGTATTACTTAAATTTGTTCACCCAACACACACCGATGAACGCCGATCTCCTGCTGAGCAACCTGACCAACCCCACCCTGCTCTTTTTCTTGCTGGGTGTGATGGCCCATGCGGTGAAGAGCGACCTGGAGATCCCGCCCACCACCATCAAGTTCATCTCCTTGTACCTGCTCTTCAGCATCGGGTTCAAGGGCGGACAGGAGCTGGCGCACGAGCACTTGAACGGTCAGGTGGCCAAAGAGCTGGTGTTCGGTATGGCCATCGCCTCGGTGATCCCCTTCTATGCCTTCTACCTGCTGCGCCACAAGCTGGGCGTGCAGAACGCCGGTGCGGTGGCGGCGGCCTATGGTTCGGTGAGCGCGGTGACCTTCGTGGCCGCAACGGGGTTCCTGGAGGCGAAGGAACTCGCGTTCAACGGGCACATGGTGGCCATCATGGCCTTGATGGAAAGCCCAGCGATCATCGTAGGCATGGTGCTGCTGATGCAGTATGACCGCGAGAGCACCGAACGCCCCACGTTGGGCCACATGCTGCGCCACTCCTTCACCAACGCCAGCGTGCTTATCCTCATCGGCAGCCTCATCATCGGTCTGGTGGCCGACGCCAAGCAGGCTGAGGGGATCAAGCCCTTCACCACCGACATCTTCAAGGGCTTCCTGGCCATCTTTCTCTTGGAGATGGGCATGGTGACCGCGGCGCGCTTCAAGGCCTTCCGCACCTACGGATGGTATGCGCTCACCATCGCCATAGTGCTCCCGTTGATCAACGGTTGCTCAGTGGCTTGGCTGAGCGGCCTGGTAACGGCGAACCTGGGCGACCGCTTCATGTTCGCGATACTGGCCGCCAGTGCCAGCTACATCGCTGTACCGGCCGCCATGCGGCTGGCCGCGCCCAAGGCGGACCCCGGCCTGTACATCCCCATGGCCCTGGGTGTCACCTTCCCCTTCAACATCACCGTGGGCATGCCGCTGTTCTACTTCATCATCGCGGGCTCCACCTAAAGCCACTACCCATGAACGCACGCGCACTTCTCCTTCTGTTGGCCGTTAGCTGCCTGTTGCCGCTGCCGACGCATGGCCAGTTGAACAATCGGCTCGATGCCATACAGGCGATCCAGCAAGGGGATATCCAACTGCGTCTGGGTAACAGTGAACAGGCCCTGCTGGCCTACACCAACGCCATACAAATGGACATGGGCTTCGCCGATGCCTACATGAAGCGGGCCAGCCTGCTGAGCAGAATGGGCCAGCAAGCACAAGCCATGGCCGACCTGGACAGGGCCTTGGAACTGAACCCCTACAGCGAGCACATCTACGACCGGCGCGCGAAGGTTAAGTTCCTGATGAACGACATCAAGGGATCGTTGGGCGAATGGGACCAGGCGGTGGCGTTGAGGCCGTACGACGACCGTGTACGCGAGGGACGTGCGGATGCGCGCTTGATCGTGGGCCGCGCACCAGAAGCCTTGTTGGACATCGACTCCCTGTTGGTGCACGAACCCCATGACCCCTTGTTACACCTGAAACGGGGCATCGCCTTGCTGGCCATGGAAGATGCGCCCGAAGCGTTGAAAGCCTTCGAGAGCGCACGCGAAGAGTCCCCCACCCTGGCCTTGGCCCACGACCTGATCGGCGTGGCCCACATGCGGGAGCTGCGTTGGAAGGAAGCTTTGGCCGCCTTCGATCAAGCGATCGCATTGGACTCCACCTGCGACCTCGCCTGGTTCAACCGCAGTCTGGTGCATGGGCAGCTGGGCGATACGCGGCAGGCCGCACACGATCTGGAACGTGCGCTGGAGCTTTCGCAGGACAAGGCGCACGTCTATTTCCAGCGCGCGCTGCTGCGGAAGCAGGACGGCGACCTCGGAGGCGCCGCATCGGACTACGACCGTGCCTTGGAGCTGGCCCCGGACTACCTCGAAGCGCAGTACAACCG
This sequence comes from Flavobacteriales bacterium, assembly GCA_016787985.1. Lineage (GTDB taxonomy): Bacteria > Bacteroidota > Bacteroidia > Flavobacteriales_F > PHOS-HE28 > PHOS-HE28. Next base: position 17,893 of record JAEUTC010000176.1, read on the forward strand.
ATCGGTCGTAAGGAAATACCTCGGTGATCATGCCGGTGCGTTCGCCGATGTGGAAGAGGCCCTGCGTCAGCGACCGCAAGACCCGGTGGTCTGGAACATGAAAGGATCGTTGCACTTGCTGTTCGGGGAGATCGGCGAAGCGATCGAGAGCTTCGACCGTGCGCTCAGCATCGATGCGACGAACCCTGCCATCTGGTTCAACCGGGGCATCGCGCACCACATCCGCTATCAACCGGAGCCCGGCTGTGTGGACTTGCGTCGGGCTGCGGAACTCGGATCGGAACGGGCCCGCGATGCCCTCACCTACTTCTGTGCATTCTGAACCAAAAACACCATACCATGAGAACGAACGAGTGGAAGAGCGACGAACCGCATAGCGCAGAGAACTGGGGCCGCAGCAACGGTACTGTCCTTGGTGGAATGGTGATCGTACTGTCCATCCTCCTGGCCTCGTGCACCACGGTACGGCAAGGCACCGTGGGCGTGAAACAACGCTTCGGCAAATTGGACGACCGCATCATCACCGCCGGACTCGTGGGCGTGAACCCATTCAGCACGCGTGTGATCAAAGTGCCCATCCGCACCGTGAACCGCGAAGTGGACCTCGCGCTGCCCAGCAAAGAAGGGCTCAATGTGCAGTGCGAGATCAGCATCCTGTACCGGATCATGCCGGAGAAAGTGCCGCAGATCATCGGCACCATCGGCCCTGACTATGAGCAGGCCGTGATCGTGAGCGTGTTCCGCAGTGCCGCCGCCGACATCTGTGCGCGCTATTACGCGAAGGACATGCACAGTGCGCAACGTTCGGTGATCGAGGCGGAGATCGCCACCTACATGAACTCGGTACTGTCCGAGCGCGGCATGGTGATCGAGAACGTGCTGATGAAGAGCATCAAGCTACCGGCTGGTCTGGCCAAGGCCATCGAGGACAAGTTGGAGGCCGAGCAACGCGCGCAACAGATGGAGTTCATCCTGCAACGCGAGCGCAGTGAGGCGCAGCGCCGCGTGATCGAAGCGGAAGGTATCCGCGATGCCCAATTGGTGCTCACCGAAGGCCTCAACGAGAACATCATCCGCTACCAAAGCATCGAGGCCTTCAAGCAACTGGCCGCATCACCCAACGCCAAGGTGATCATCACCAACGGCGAAACACCTTTCCTCATCCAGAACGAACAGCCCTGAACCCATGGACAGCAAGACCGCAATGACCGCTGAAACCCGAACGCCGGACACGATGGAGACCACCTACGAGGATCGTTATCGCCATCTTGGCTATCTCTTCTACAGCATAGCCGGCTGCGACAGGCGTATCATCCAGGCAGAGATCGATGCGCTGAAGCTCATGATCGAGGAACATTGGAGCCATACCGACCCGGGTTATGATGAACTCGGCATCGAAGCTGTTCGCTACATCGATATCCACTTCGATCATGCGATGGAAAAAGGCCTCTCGCCCAAAGAAGCCTATGCCGTGTTCGAACAGTCCCAGTTGCGCGAGCCCGACCGGTTCAACGGGTGGACGAAAAGCCTGATCCTGCGCACCGCAGTGGCCATCGCCAGCGCTTCGGGATCCGTGAACCGCTCCGAGGCCGAGCTTATCAGGGCCCTGCAGAAGCTACTCGGCCGCATTCCGGGTGTCCTTTCTTGATCGTCCATCAACCTGAAGACCCACTGCTGCCATGGAAGCTGCCCGAATACCGCTCATCATCCTCGCACTTTCACTCGGCCTTACGTGCACCGCACAACAGGACACCTTGAAGCCGGTGTTCAGGGACCTATCCGAAGCCTTGCGCACCCCTCACCTGGTGAAGCGGCTCGACCTGAGCGACCAGGCGCTCCAAGGCTTTCCGATCGAAGTGCTCCGGTTGACCGGACTGGAAGAACTGCGGCTGCGGCGTGATGGTATCACCGATCTTCCCGAAGGCATCGGTGCGCTGAAGAACCTGCGCCTGCTGGATCTGAGCGGCAACCCGATAACCGGACTTCCAGCAGGGATAGGAGAGCTTACGGCCCTTGAGGAGTTCTACTTGAATGATGACCCGCTCCTGGACCTTGAGCATGAGTTGCCAACGCTGGCCAAGCTACCCCGTCTGCGGGTGTTGCACCTGAGCGGCGATGGCATTGAACGGCTACCTGGCGCCATACGGGGCTTGGAGCACCTTGAGGAATTGTACCTGGGCAACAACACGATGGACACCTTTCCCGTCGACCTCATCAACCTGCCGGTCCTGAAATTGATCGACCTGCACGCGAACCCGATGCGTCCCCTGGTACCCTTGGAACTGCAGCAGCGAGGTGTACTGGTCCGTTTCTGAATCCGCCCCCGTTCCCAACATGCCCATGGACCTGATCACATCGCTACCGTACCGTACACAGATGATCGAAACGGTCATCGCGTTGGGGCTTTACCTGCTCATCCGCAGCATCGTGCGGTCGGTGGTGCGCGCCACCCTGCTGCGGTCCGTCTTCAAATCGAAGGAAGAGCGGGAGGTGAACCGCCTGCTGGGCGGGCTCCTGTACCTGGTGCTGGCGATCACCTTGGCGGCGATCTGGGGCGTGGACCAAAGCGAGATCCTGATCTTCGCCACCTCGGTCATCACCGTATTGGGCGTGGCGTTCTTCGCGGAAATGTCCATCCTCTCGAACGTCACGGCCTGCATGGTCCTCTTCTTCCAGCATCCGGTCAAGCTGGGCGACCGCATCAGGGTGTTCGATGGCGAGCAATGGGTGGAAGGCGAGTTGATGGACATCACCTACTTCTTCGTCTTCATCCGCACGGATGAGCAAGGGACCATCTCCGTGCCGAACGCTACCCTCCTGAAGAACGCTTTCCATATCGTGCGGACCGCATGACCGACACCGGGCTTCGAGCTTCGGGGGCCTGTGGCTCATCATCCGTGGATAACTTCGCACCCACCAAGCAGAACCGCTCATGTCCAACGCCACGTTCCACGCCCCGAAACCGACCAACGAACCCGTTCTGAGCTATGCCCCGGGAACACCGGAGCGCAAAGCGTTGCAGGCCGAGATCGACCGGCGGTTGCGCACCCGCATCGATGCTCCGATGTGGATCGCGGGCCATGCGATCGAGACCAAGGACGTGCGGAAGATGAGTCCCCCGCACAAACACGCGCACAACCTGGGCTCATCGCACCATGGTGAGGCCAAACACGTGCGCGCCGCCATCGACGCCGCGTTGAAGGCCAAGGCCAACTGGGAGAACATGCCCTTCGAGCAGCGGGCTTCGATCTTCCTGAAAGCGGCGGACCTGCTCGCTGGTCCTTACCGCGCCCAGATCAATGCCGCCACCATGCTGGCGCAGGGCAAGAACGCCTACCAGGCCGAGATCGACAGTGCGTGCGAGTTGATCGACTTCCTCCGCTTCAACGTGCACTACGCGGAGCAGATCTACCGCGACCAGCCGGTGAGCTCGCCGGGTGTGTGGAACCGCTTGGAATACCGGGCCCTGGAAGGTTTCGTCTTCGCCCTCACCCCGTTCAACTTCACGGCCATCGCGGGGAACCTGCCGAGCAGCGCCGCACTGATGGGCAACACCGTGGTTTGGAAATGCGCCGACAGCCAATGCTACAGCGCCCAGGTGCTCATGGAAGTGTTCATGGCAGCCGGCCTTCCGGCAGGCGTCATCAACCTGATCCATGTGAGCGGTCCGGTGGCCGGTGAAGTGATCTTCAAGCACAAGGACTTCGCAGGCATCCACTTCACTGGAAGCACCAGTGTGTTCAGGGACATCTGGAAGACCATCGGCGCCAACCTGCCCATGTACCGCAGTTACCCGCGCATCGTAGGCGAGACGGGCGGCAAGGACTTCGTGATCGCGCACCCGAGCGCCGACCCCAAAGTGGTGGCCACCGCGCTGAGCCGTGGTGCGTTCGAATTCCAAGGGCAGAAATGCAGCGCGGCCAGCCGAGCGTACATCCCCGAAAGCCTATGGCCCGCGGTGAAGAAGGAACTCCTGGCCGACCTGGCCGACATGAAGATGGGCGACCCGCGCGAATTCTCGAACTTCATCGGAGCGGTGATCGACGAGAAGAGCTTCGACAAGATCGCCGGCTACATCGATGCCTTGAAGAAGGACAAGAAGAACATCCAGATCATCGCCGGGGGGAAGTACGACAAGAAGGAAGGCTATTTCATCGAACCCACGGTGGCGGTGACCAAGGACCCGAAGAGCGTGACCATGTGCGAAGAGATCTTCGGACCCGTGCTCACCATCTACGTGTACAACAGCGCACGCTGGACCGAAACGCTCAAGTTGGTGGACGCCACCAGTGAATATGCGTTGACCGGCGCGGTGATCAGCAACGATCGGGCAAGCATCCTCGAGGCCACGGAGATCCTCCGGAACGCCGCGGGCAACTTCTACATCAATGACAAGCCCACCGGAGCCGTGGTAGGCCAGCAGCCCTTCGGCGGCGCGCGCGGCAGCGGCACCAACGACAAGGCGGGCAGCTACCTCAACCTGATCCGCTGGGTGAGCCCGCGCACCATCAAGGAGACCTTCGTGCCGCCTACGGATCACCGGTATCCGTTCTTGGGCTGAGCGCCGGCCGCGCAGTTCGTGTGTTGGACACGGAGGTCGTTCCAACGTAGCCTGCCCAGCGAGTAGCACCAGTTCTAGCCCTTGTGGGTGGAACTTAGCGGTTCGCGCAACCATCTTGGCCATCGCTGCGTAGGAACGCACGCCGGATACACCTTGCACCGGCCAGTTCATCCGTGGAATTCCGCCCGAAGCGCACAAAACACAAAGTCCTGTACGCGGTGTACGCCGCGTTGTTCATCCTGTGCGTCGCGGTGATCGTGATCGTGCACCGGAACGAAGCGAAGGCGTTGAAGGGACAAGGCATCGCGCAGTTGCGCACCATCACCTCCACCCTTTCCGAAGAACTCGGCGCCAACAACATCGAGGCCCTGTTGGAACGGTACACCAGCCCGGGCTTGGTGATCAAGAACACGCAGGACGCCCGGTATTACGTACTCCACGAACGCCTGCGGAAGACCGCCGTGAAGAACGGTCTGCACGCTCCATTGGAGCTTGTCTTCCTCGATCCAGCGCACAACGAGGTGCAGGTGATCGTCACATCGGAGGAAAGACCACGCTTCCGCGAACCATGGAGCGGGGACCAAGGCAGCCTGAGCGCGGCATTCGGCACTGCGGGGACCCTTGAAATGGGACAGGGCAGCGCACGGGAACTGCTCGCCTACGAGCCGGTGGTCGATGCCGATGGCTCAGTCTTAGGCATGATCGTGGCCCGATCCCCCCTTGCCCGCTATGCCACCGCTTCCCGAGCGGGTTTGCTGCGCAACATCGGCATCGCCTTACTTCTGTTCGGCGTGGCGGGTTTTCTACTCTTCCGCTACGTAGGTCGATGGCTGAACGTGGATGAAGCGGCCCAACAGCAGCTCAAGGCGCGCCACGAGGACATCAACGACAGCATCGCCTATGCGGGCAAGATCCAACGTTCCTTGGTACCCTCGGCCCTCATCTACGACGAACTATTCGCCGATTCCTTCGTGATCGACCGCCCCAAGGACGTGGTGAGCGGAGACTTCCACTGGGTATACCGCATCGACGCGGATAGCTGCTTCGTGGCAGCGGCCGATTGCACGGGACACGGCCTGCCCGGCGCCATGATGGCGGCCATCGGCTGCTCCTTGCTCAACGAGATCGTACCGGCCAACGCCCACAAAGACCCTTCTGACATACTTGCCCTGCTGCATACCCGCATGGTGGCCACCTTGAACCAACAGGGCAAACAACGCGGGGCCGGGGATGGCATGGACGTGGCCTTGTGCCGTGTGGACCGCAAAGCCAACGAGATCCTATTCGCAGGGGCCTACCGGCCGTTGTACTGGCTCCATCAGGGACAACTGAGCGTGATCAATGGTGACCGACGGCCGGTGGGTGGCGGCCACACGGGGGAGGAACGGAAATTCACCGCCCACAAGCTTGCCTACAGCAACGGAGACCGCATTTACCTGTTCAGCGATGGTTATGTGGACCAATTCGGTGGACCGGAGCGCAAACGTTTCATGAATTCCAGGCTTCAGGAGCTCATCCAGGCCAACGGCCATCTCGGTCTGAAAGAGCAGGCGGCAGTGATCGAACGCGCCTTTCTGGACTGGAAAGGGCCCGTGGAACAGATGGACGACGTGTGTATGCTGGGCCTGGCGGTATAGGGACACCTTGCGGATCGTGGCATCCCCCTATCTTTGGACGGATGACCCCGTAGGGCGTACCGTATTCGCATGGCAACGAAAGCAGAGCTGATCACCCGGCTCGAAGAGATCACGGCACAG
>JAEUTC010000241.1 GCA_016787985.1 Flavobacteriales bacterium
CCAGTTGCCGATACCGCTCTCATCGCTGGTGATGTTCGCGGCGAAGGTCGTTCCCCAAGGACCTACAGCAGCTGTGAGATCCATGGTCATCAAGGCCCAGCCTTCGTGTGTCGCGGGCAGAGGTGGCAGTGGTCGGTCGGCCGGGTAGCCGCTCAGCACGCGGTCCGGATCCAAGTAGGGCCCGTTCGGCCCCATCAGTTTCGGCGAATGGCAATCATGGCACCCCATGGTCTCCACGAGGTACTTGCCGCGTTCGATCCGTTCCGCCGCGCCTGCGATGGCCTGTGGTCCATCCGGTTCGGCTTCTTGGTTCGGTGATGAACAACTATTCAGCCCCGCGAGAACAGCGAAGCATAGTGTTGCAACGAAAACTACACGGTGGTTCTGGTTGATGAGCATGGGAGAGTCGATCAGTTGGGGTCGAATATCGTGATACGCGCCCGAATGATCGACCGTATTCTACCAGGGTCACGACTTTCCCTCACCTACTGCCACGCGCCAGGCGAGTAACGCTGCAACTGCCGTCACCGGGGTGAAGATGAGCATCTCCCGCTTATCCAACGCGAACAGGTTGCCCACGGTATTCAATGCGAAGAGAAGCGCAATGGCCCACATTGCGTAGCGACCGATCATCTGTCCGCGCAAGCTGGTCGCCTTCAGTCGAAGCACCACCACGCTGATCATGAGGATCAATGTGGTCAGGGAGATCATGGCTCCGACGGTACGCTCTTCCGCATTGGCCAGTCTTCCACCCCAGACCATTTCCGTGGGAATGAATCCAGCCAACACGACGAGCTGGAATATGCACGCCGCCCCGAGCAGAGCGATAAGCGCCCACGCAGCTGTTCGAAAGGGGAGAATTCGACGCACAGTCACCTGACGAGTTGCTGCACTAGCTCGTCATGGCGGCATCCACCATGTTGCTGCTGCCGATGTACAAAGGGCAGCGCTGGTGAAGCTCCGTGGGTTTCAGATCAAGAATACGGGTACGGCCATCGGTGGCTTTGCCGCCAGCCTGTTCCACCAGGAAGGCGAGCGGATTCGCCTCGTAGAGCAACCGTAGTTTTCCGTTCGGTGCCTTCTCCGTTCCGGGGTACAGGTAGATCCCGCCCTTCAAGAGGTTGCGGTGGAAGTCGGCCACCAAACTGCCGATGTAGCGGGCGCTCATCTTCTTGCGCTTGCAGGTGTCGATGTAGTTGCGCACCCCATCGCTGAACTCGAACCAGTTGCCTTCGTTGATCGAGTAGATCTTGCCATCAGCGGGCGTCTTCATGTTCGGGTAGCTCAGGCAGAACGTACCGATGCTGGGGTCCAGCGTGAACCCGTTCACACCGTGACCGGTGCTGTACACGAGCATGGTGCTGCTGCCGTAAACGATGTAGCCTGCCGCCACCTGCGCACTGCCGGGCTGCAGGAAATCCTCCAACGTGGCCTTGGGCCCGGTGCTCACGCGCTTGTAGATGCTGAAGATGGTACCGATGCTCACGTTCACATCGATGTTGCTGCTGCCATCCAGCGGATCCATCGTTACCACGTATTTCCCACCATTGTCGAAGTGCACGATATCATCGTTCTCCTCGCTGGCCACGGCGCACACCGCACCCTGGGTCTTCATCATGCGGATGAAGAGGTTGTTGGCGTAGACGTCCAACTTCTGCTGGGCTTCACCCTGTACGTTCTCCGTGCCTTCCGCGCCAAGGATGTCGGCCATCAACCCTGCTTTGTTCACTTCGCGGTTCACGATCTTAGCCGCCAAGCGGAAGGCGGTCAGCAACGAGCTCAGATCGCCGGTGGCGCCGGTGAATTCGTTCTGGCGTTCAACGATGAACTCGGAAAGGGTCTTGATGTCGGACATGGGTTGCTCGCCGGTGCTTGAGCGGAGGCGATGGTGCAAAGATGCGGCGGCCTTTCCTTTGTGCGCATGAACATCGTCATTCGCCGCGCCGAAGTGCGTGATGTGCCTCGGATGTTGGAGCTGGTCCATGAGCTGGCCCTGTTCGAGCGCGCACCACAGGAGGTCACGGTCACGTTGGAACAGATGCGCGATGCGGGGTTCGGCCCGGACCCCGTCTGGGTGGGCTGGGTGGCCGAGACCCAAGGCGTTATCGTCGGCATGGCTGTCTGTTATGAGCGGTACTCCACGTGGAAGGGTCGCCGGCTCTACCTGGAGGACATCGTGGTGACCGAAAGTGCGCGGGGCATGCGGATCGGTGAGAAGCTCTTCCGGCAATGTGCGGCCTATGCCGTGGAACAGGACTACAGCGGCATGCTTTGGCAGGTGCTGGATTGGAACGTGGATGCCCAGCGGTTCTATGATCGGTTCGGTGCGCATTACGCCAAGGAGTGGTGGAACGGCTCGCTGGAGAAGGAAGCGCTCATCGCGTTGACCACCGACCGATAGTCTTTGATCGGACATGCCTGTTGTTCCGCATCTTCGCGGCACAAGATGAACCGGGGGGGAATGAAAGTCTTCAAGTTCGGGGGGGCCAGCGTCAAGGATGCGGCTGGCGTGCGCAACGTAGCCGAGGTGCTCAAGCACTTCGCGTTGGATGATCTGCTGATCGTGGTGAGCGCCATGGGCAAGACCACCAATGCCTTGGAAGAAGTGGTGTGGGCCTATGTCGATGGCCGTGATACCACGCCCAAGGTGGAGGCGCTTGAGGCTTTTCACATCGGCATCTTGGGTGAGGTGGCGCCGGAGGATGGAACGTCCCGGGTGGCATTGGAGGACCTGTTCCAGACCCTGCGGACAGAGTTGAAGCGACCGGTATCGCTGGACGTCGATCACTATTACGACCGGATCGTCGCTTTCGGTGAGCTGTGGAGCACCGTCATCGTGAGCGCGCATTTGAATGCTGTCCACATCACGAACCATTGGGTCGATGCCCGCACCATCATCACCACCGATGAGCGGCACCGCGCAGCGAACGTGAAGTGGGATATGCTCAGGTACAACTGCGAGAAGCACTTGCCATCCTTCGAGCATGGACCCGTGCGGATCGTCACACAAGGCTTCATCGGGCGTACGGAGGATGGCGATACCACCACACTCGGGCGCGAAGGCTCCGACTTCAGTGCGGCCATCTTCGCTTATGCACTGGATGCCGAAAGTGTCACCATCTGGAAGGATGTGCCCGGCATGTTCAATGCGGATCCGAAGCGGTTCCCCGATACCCGATTGCTGGAGCACATCAGCTACAAGGAGGCGATAGAGCTCAGCTATTTCGGTGCCAGCGTCATCCACCCGCGTACCTTGCAGCCGTTGCAGCGCAAGCACATTCCCCTCTATGTGCGTTCGTTCATCGACCTCGACGCGCCGGGCAGCACCATCAGTGAGGCCACCGATCACGATACACTGATCCCGTCCTACATCGTCAAGCCGGATCAGCTGCTCATCAGCATCACACCCCGTGACCTCAGCTTCATCGTGGAGGAGAACCTGAGCGCCATCTTCAACCTTTTCGCCAAACGCAACGTGCGCATCGATCTGATGCAGAACAGCGCCGTGGCCTTCACCGTGGTGGTCGATGACAACCCACGTTCACGGGAGCTGATCGAGGCGTTGCGCTCGGAGTACGAGGTGCGTTACAACACCGGCTGCGAGCTGCTCACTGTGCGGCATTTCGACGAAGCCACCCTCACGGAGCTCCTGCACGGCAAAGAGGTGCTCATCGAACAGCGCAGTCGCGTCACCGCTCGGTTCGTGACCAAATCGCGTTGATCCAGAAGTAGTTTCGCAGCATGATGCGCATAGGTTTACGGTCGCGTGTGATCTTCTTCGTCATCGCTTGTCTTTTCCTGCACGGGCTCAGTCCGGCTCAGTCCGCAGCATTGCCGACCGCAGCGTTGAAAGAGGCACTGGTCCGATACCGGGCAGCCGTCACGACCGCCGACTCGTTGCACGATGCGGCGGCAGCGATCAAGGCCAGGATGGACCTGGCCGCGATCAGCAAGCCGAAGGAAGCTCAGGACCTCTACACGCAGGCAGCCGTATTGGCGGACAGCCTCGGCCTTGTGCAGGAAGGGATCGCCGCCCATGAGGCTTTAGCGCGGACCTTGGCGGCACGCGGCGATCATCGCAAGGCGTATGAAGAAGCCATGCTCCTCGCTCAGCGAAGCGCTGCACAGCAAGCGGCTGAGGCCACCGCTGGTATGACCCGCCTTGCGGAGTTGGAACGTTTGGCCACGGCCGAACGTGACAGCCTCTCCAAGGCCAGCGAGGCGCGCTTGCGCGATGCCGAAGACCGCGTGGACCAGGCCGAGGAGAATGCCGATTCGTGGATGTGGGTAGGGCTTGCCGTTCTCATCTTGGCCATCACGGTGCTGGCGGTAGTGCTTTTCAAGAACAGAAGCTTGCTGCGGCGCCATCGCGAGGAAATGGCGGCCTTGCGTGCTGAAGTCTCCGCACTGAACGAGCGGTACCAGAACCGCGTGCGTGAGACCGCCATACCTGCAGCTCCTGTTGTGCCTGCTTTTGCTGAGGAGTCGAAGCCAGTCGCAGCGCCGGTCCCGGTTCCGCCACTGGTCGTGGATCCCATGGTGGTGGCCATGTTCCGCAAGCAAGCGCCGGAGCGTATCGCCGCCCTGCACGATGCCCAAGCGCGGGGTGACCACGAAAAGGTGCAGCGTGTGGTGCGCACCCTGAAGCCCCAGCTGCTCAGCTTGGATCCAGGGTGCGAAGGATTGGTGCTGCGTCTCCTCGTCGCCGATGCACCGACTCGTACGGCCGAGTGGAACGCCGACCTCGATGCGTTCGGGTCACGTGTGGCAGCCCTGCTTGCCTGAGCGTCAATCACGTTTCTCCACCAGGTCGATCACCCGCTCGGGGTAGTCGCTGATGATGCCGTCCACGCCAAGGTCGAGCATGCGGCGGATCTCCTCCGGCTCGTTCACCGTCCACACGATCAGCTCCATGTCCTTCGCGCGGATGCTGTTCAACAAGCGTTCATCCACCATGCTGTGGTGCGGGCTCAGAATGGCGGGCACGAATGTCAGCCGAGCCAGATGGTCATCCAAGGTCCCCTCACCTTCGACGAGAAAGGCCAGGGTGATATCATCTCGTTCCGCATGGAAGACCTCAAGGATGGCCGGGTCGAACGATTGGATCACACAGCGGTCGGTGATGCCGAGGGCATCCAGCTCGTTGATCACCGCCAACGCCAAGGTGCGTGGGTCGGGCTGGTGCGTACCATAGAGTTCCGGATCGCTCTTCACTTCGATGTTGAAGGAGGGTGCTGCGACACCGCTGAGCATGGCATGCTCATCCACGGTGCCCACCACTTGTGCCAGCGTGGGCTTTGACGTCTTTCGGGTGTCCTGATCCGGGAAGTCGGCATGTTCCAGTGATCCACAATCGTAAGCGCGGATCTGGGCGAGCGACATCGTGTAGACGTTGTGGTCGCGCTCGTTCTCGAGTGTGATCGCGCCTCCGTCCGGCGTGGTGCAGATGTCGTGGCGCATCCACGGCTCGTGCGAGACCACGAGGTTGCCATCTCCGCTCATCACCACGTCCATCTCCAGGTAATCGCAACCCATTTCGGTGGCCTTGAGGAATCCTGCCAAGCTGTTCTCAGGCAGCGATCCCCGGCAGCCGCGGTGACCGTGTACGTCCGGATGGAGATTCTTCTGGGGCATGCAGGCGGAGAGCAGTAGGACACAAAGAAGCGTGGGAAGTTCAGGTCGTGGCATGCGGGAAGAGGTCGATGATCTTGGTGGCGAGCACGTCGGCCATCTTGTATTTTCCTTCGTGGGTCACACCGGCGATGTGCGGCGTCAAGAGGATACGGTCATGGCGCAGCAGGCGATCGAACGTATGCGGATCCGCGGAACGGTCGAGGCCATCCAATTCGGGGCGTTCGAATTCCAGCACATCCAACGCTGCAGCGATCACACGGCCACGGTCCACCGCATCCAACAGGGCCTTCGTGTCCACCACGCCGCCGCGGGAGGTGTTCAGGAACCAGATGGGTCGCTCCAGCGTGGAAAAGAAGCGTTCGTCGGCGTATCGTTCGGTCTCCCCGTTCAACGGAAGGTGCAGGCTGATCACATCACTTTCGTGCACCACGGTGTCCAAGCTGCTTTCCTGAACGATCCCGCCGGTGAAGCCGGTCTTGTATTTGTCATGCGCCAGCACCCGGACTCCGAAGCCCGCGAGTTTCTCCGCGAACGATGATCCCATTTGGCCGTAGCCTATGATGCCCACGGTCTTCCCGCTGAGGTCGGTCCCCCGCAGCGCTTCGCGGGGCCATAGACCGGCGCGTACGGACATGTTCGCGGGCACCAAGGATTTCATCAATGCGAGGAGCAACATCACGCACGACTCACCTACGCCATCGCGATTCCCTTCAGGCGAGTTGAGCACCACGATGCCTTTCCTTTCGGCATGGGCCACATCGATATTCTCGAGGCCTGCACCCACCCGCGCGATGAAGCGCAGCTTGGGGCATTGGTCCATGAACGCGGCATCGATCCTTTTGCTGCGCACCACGACTCCTTCCAAGGTGGGCCGCAGGTGCGCTTGCTCTTTCACCGAAAGCACATGCAGCGCGATACAGGTGTGACCGGCTTTCTCCAACCGCTGTTGAAGCATCGGATGTGCGGGGTCCACTAGAGCGATGCGCATGGTCAGGAGAGGAGCCCGTACATCAGATGGCCCACGGTGAAGTAGGTGAGCAGCCCGAAGATGTCGTTGAGCGTGGTGACGAAAGGGCCCGTGGCCAATGCAGGATCGACCTTCAGCCGATCGAGCAAGAGGGGTATCACGGTGCCGAACATCGCCGCGGTGAGGATCACCGTGAAAAGTGCGATGCTCACGGTATAGGTGAGCGCCTGTGTCTGCTCCAGTGCGAAGTTGATGGCGAAGATGGCCGCGCCGCAGACCAAGGCGGTGAGCAGTGCGACACGGAGCTCCTTCCACATCCGGGTGAGCAGGTTCACGTTCACCATGCTGCCCGAGGCCAGGCCCTGCACCACGATGGCCGAGGACTGCACACCCACGTTCCCGGCGGTGGCCGCGATCAACGGCATGAAGAAGGCCATGGTAGGATCGATCCGCAGTTGTCCCTCGTATTGTGCGATGATGCGCGAGGTGACGATACCGCCCGCCAGACCGATGAGCAACCAGGGCAATCGCGCCCGCACCTGAACCAGCGGGCTATCGGTGGCATCCACGTCCTCACTGATACCGCTGGCCAGTTGGTAGTCCTCCGTGGCCTCATCGCTCATCACGTCCATCACGTCATCGAACGTGATCCGGCCGACCAGCGCACCACTTTTGTCCACGACCGGTAGCACCACCACGTCGTATTTCTTCATGCGCTGCACCACTTCCTCCACATCGGTATCGGTGGTCACGGAGAATACGTCCGTTTCAGCGATGTGCTTGATGAGCGTGCGTGTGCTCTCGGCATTGAACAGTAGATCCTTCAGGGGCAGGATGCCACAGAGGCGATCATCCTTGTCCACCACGTACACGGTGTACACATGGTCCACCTCCTGGGCCTGGCGGCGCATTTCCACGATGGCGCGGGCCACGGACCAGTCGGTACGCACACTGATCAGTTCCTTCGCCATCAGCGCACCGGCGGTCCCTTCCGCATAGGTGAGCAGCTCCTCGATGTCCTCCCGGTGTTCGGGATCATCGAGCAGGGCGATCACCTCGCGCTGCTTGTCCTCGCTCAGGTCGGCCATCACATCGGCCGCATCGTCCGAGTCGATGTGCTCCAGTACGTCCTCTGCGATCTCGCGGCTGGTGAGCGAGTTCAGCAGGTCTTCGCGCAGCTCCTCGTGCAGTTCCAACAGCACTTCCGCGGCCACTTCGCTATCCAGTAGTCGGTACACGTACACCGCATCATCCAACTGCAGCTGATCGATGATCGCCCCGATGTCCGCCGGGTGCAGGTCCTTCAACAGCGCCTGGATGGCCGAGTCGCGGCCCTGCTCCACATCATCGCGGAGCGTTTCCAGTTGGGTGCGGGTGAGGTCGAGGGACATGTTACGGGCCGTGGTGTTGCAGGACAGCCGTGGGGCTGACGCAAGCGGTCGCGAAGCTACGAAGATGGCCTAGGCGGCACTAGCCTTCACAGGCCAAGGTGAGCGCGATGAGGTCCTGAACGGACAGCTCTTCCGCCCGTTTGCCGGCGTATTCCGAAGGCACCCCCTTGGGGAGTTCGCGGAATCCCTTCAACGCATTGCTCAACGTCTTTCTCCGCTGGTTGAACGCGGTCTTGACCAAGCGCTTGAAGAGATCCTCATCGCAAGGCATCGCCATCACGGTATTCCGTTTCATGCGCATCACAGCGCTGCGCACGGCGGGGGGCGGGATGAACGCCTCTCGTTCCACGTTGAAGAGCAGCTCCATGTCGTACCACACCTGCGCGAGAACGCTTGTGATCCCATAGGTCCTGCTGCCAGGGCCCGTGCAGATGCGGTCGGCCACTTCCTTCTGGAACATGCCCACCATTTCCGGGAACCGGTCGCGGTGTTCAAGGATCTTGAAGACGATCTGCGTGCTGATGTTGTACGGGAAGTTGCCGATCACCGCGATCGGTCCCGGGCACACCGCATCGGGGTGCATGCGCAGGAAATCACTGTCGCGCACATCCAGCCCCGGATAGGTCCGTTCGAGGTAGTCTACGGATTCGCGGTCCACCTCATAGCAGACAAGCGTGGTCCCTGGCCGGTGCACCAGGTGCCGCGTAAGGGCGCCCGTGCCAGGACCCACCTCCACCACGTGCGTGTATCCGCCATGGCCGGTCAGGCTCTCTGCGATCCGGCGCGCGATGTCATCCTCCTTCAAGAAGTGCTGCCCGAGATGCTTCTTGGCGCGTACGTGCATCAGGTCGTATGCATCACCTCCAGCAGGGTGCGGAAGGCCGCGAATTTCCCGCCGTAGTGTTTCTGGGTCTCTGCCTGCAGCCGTGGGGCATGCTCATCGCGGTACCGCTCGTAGGTGGACAGGTCTGCGCAGGTGTATTGCACCGCATAGGTGATGCCGCCCTCATCATCGGCCAGAACTTTGAACATGCGGCTATCAAGGAACAGCCCTGTCGCCATCACTTCGGGGATGTGCGTTTCCTTCATCCAGCGGAGCCACTGCTCGTGCACATCGGTATCCACGTTGATGGTGACGTTGTAGACGATCATGGGTGCTGCGTTGGCGCTGGCGGTTCTGGTGGCGCTTCAAGGTTGTCCCCGCGCAACTTCCGGAACCGGTCACGTGCTTCCGGCACGAAGATGCTGCCCGTTTGTTCGAAGAGCAGGCGCTCGTAGAAGGTCTTCGCCTTATCCGGGTCATTCAAGCGGTCTTCATGGAGCCGCCCCAGGTCCAATAGTGCGTTATCCACCAGGATGTCCAGCGGATAGAGCTCGAGCAATTTGGTCAGGTGACCTGCGGCTTCCTCGTAGCGATGGCGCGCGTAAGCGATACGGTAGCGTTCGTAGAGGATGTCGTCCCCGAGCGAATGCCCAGGAAACGCTTCGCTCAACGAATCCAACACCGCGAGGGACTCATCATAGCGATGCTGGAAGCGCAGAAGCTCAGCTCGCGCGAAGTAGCTCAACGGAACGCTGTTGCTGTCGAGGCCGAGGTTGTCGGTGATGCGCAGCGAGAGCTCCATGGCGTCGTTCGCGATCAACTTGCTGGTGCTCGATTTCAGCACCTGCAGCTGGGCCTGCGCCCACAAGAAGTCGCCGGAGTAGAAGGACACCTTCGCATTGCGCAGACGGGCATCGTGACCGAGCATATCGTACTTGAAATCGAGGTCCACCTGCGAGTAGAGCAAGGAGGCTTCCCAGACTTCCCCGGCCAGCAGGTGCACATCACCCAGGTCGAGCTTCAGTTGTGCCTTTGTCTTTGGGTCGAGCACTGGCAGCGCGATGCCTTCGCCCAACAGCGCGATGGCACCGGCATGATCGTTCAGGTGGTACGCCTTCAGGTGTGCGCGCTCGCGCAGCAGGTCGATCGTCTGTGGACTGAGCCCGAGTTCGGTGATGGTGTTCGCAGCGCGTTGATCCAGCTCTTGGAGGTCGGCCAAGGCAGGCTCGGCTTGGTCGGTGAGTTCATCATAACGGGTCTGCACCGCACCGATGCGGGCTTGCACGTAGTTGGCATCGTTCCGCGCAAGGCTCAACACGTATTCGTAGCATTTGAAGGCGGTAGCGTGGTCATCATTGGCCAAGGCGATCCGTGCCAGGTCCATCAACCGCACACCACCTTCTTCGAAGCGTTTGTCCATGGCCTTGCTCTGCACGAACGCCGCGTTCAGGTCCTTCTGTTGGATGTACATCCAGATCAGCAGCTCCGGATAAATGGTGCGCTGTGGATCACGCTGGATACGACGCAGCAGCTCTGTGCGCAAGAGCTCAGAACGGTCGTCGGCCAAGCTGAAGTCGATGGCACGGGAGAGCGCGTTCTGCACCGATTGGATGTAGCCTTCGTTCTGGGCCAGCAGGTCCATGTAGGCGCTCACCATCCGGGGCGTATCGCCCTTGGCTCCGTAAAGACCGGCCATTTCGTAGGCGTACGACTGCCCTTCGGGCAAGCTGCGCGATCCACGATCATACGCCTCCAAGGCGCGGTCCAGTTCATTGGCTTGCTGGAACGCGTTCGCCACCGCACGCACCGTGTTCTGATCAGCACCCATTTGCTTGAGGGCCTTGTCATATTCCTTGTTCGCCTTGTCGGTTTCACCGGCCGCTTTGTAGATCCCGCCCAGGTCGATGATGAACCGGGGATCACCGTTCGAGCGACGGAGTTGGTCCTTGACAAGCTTCTCCGCTCCCTCGAGGTCGTTCAGGGCCACATGGCTCTTCAACAACTGCTCATAGTAGAAAGCGTTGGGCTGCTTGCGGTGGAGTTTCTCGTAGTAGAGGATGGCTTTGGCGTAGTCGCCCTGCTGGAAATACTGGGCGGCCAGCTGTTCATCCGTTCCAGGTTGTGCTTGCGCTCTGCCCATCGCGAAGCACGCCAAGAGCAAGAGGAGAAGGAGGCGGGTGCTCATCGTGGTATGCGGCGTTCGGGAAGTGTGTCGATGAGCAGGCTGTCCACCAACGGCTGTCGTTCAAGAACGCGCTGGGTGCTCTGGTAGTTCGAGATCACCTGCAGCACACCTCCCTCGATCACTTCGGCAGCAAGCCGCTCGTTGGTCAATGCTGCCGTCACATCCTTCGGTTCGAGAGCGGCAACGGAGACATCGTGGCGTAGCTTCTTCAGCCGAAGGCCCGCATCCACTACGGATCGGTACACGTTCCGGTGGTCGGTACCGCGGCGGTCCGCCTCGCGCAACTGCACGAATTGATCGCCAAGCGTGGTCGCGAGGTCCTTCGCCAGGGTATCGTTGAACCGCTGAAGAAACAGCCCTCGGGTGGCCTGGAGGATGGAGTCCGCCTTCGCGTAGCGTTGGGTATCCAGTTCGTTCAACGTGAGGCGTGCGGCTTCTAGGGCATTGATCAGACTGTCCACCGTGGCGAGCTGTTGCGGGTCGGCAGCACGGCGGCAGGAGCTTACCGTGGTACTCCCCACCAACGCCACCACACCAGCGAACAGTATGCCACGCTTCATCGCCTTATCGGGTGATCATGGCAAAGCCCGTATACGGCTGCAGGGCCTTGGGTATGCGGATGCCTTCAGGTGTCTGGTTGTTCTCCAGTAGGGCCGCTACGATACGGGCCAAAGCCAGCGCGCTGCCGTTCAACGTATGGGCCAAGCGGTTCTTTTTCTCCTCTTTGAATTTCAGTTTCAAGCGGTTGCTCTGGAAGGTCTCGAAGTTGCTGATGGAGCTCACTTCCAGCCAGCGTTTCTGCGCGGCACTATACACCTCCATGTCATACGTCATGGCACTGGCGAAGCCCATGTCACCGCCGCAGAGCAGCAATTGGCGGTAGGGGAGTTCCAGTGCACGCAGCAGGCCTTTCACATGCTCCACCATCTCCTCCAGCACCGCGTAGCTGTTCTCCGGCTTCTCGATGCGCACGATCTCCACCTTGTCGAACTGGTGCACCCGGTTCAGGCCACGCACATGCGCGCCGTAGCTGCCCGCTTCGCGCCGGAAACACGGTGTATAGCCCACCAGCTTGATCGGCAGTTGCGCCGCCTCCACGATCTCGTCGCGGTACAGGTTGGTGATGGGCACTTCGGCCGTGGGGATCAAATACAGCCCATCCGCGGTGGCGTGGTACATCTGGCCTTCCTTGTCCGGCAATTGGCCGGTGGCGAAGGCGCTCTCCGCGTTCACCATGTGGGGTGGGATGATCTCGCGGTAACCGGCCTCCGTGGCTTTGTCCAGGAAGAAGCTGATCAGCGCGCGTTGCAGCTTCGCACCCTGGCCGCTGTACACGGGGAATCCAGCCCCCGTGAGCTTCACGCCCAGGTCAAGGCTGAAGAGTCCGTAGTGCTCGGCCAATTCCCAGTGTGGTTTCGCGCCGTCGTGCAGGACGGGTACCGCGCCCTCCTCCATCACCACGGTGTTCTCCTCGGGGGTCTTGCCCACGGGCACTTTCGCGTTCGGTGCGTTCGGGATGGTGCAGAGGTGGTCGTGCAGTGCCTTCTCTGCGCTATCGAGCTTGTCCTTCAGGGCGGCAGTGGAAGTCTTCAGTTCGGTGGTCCTCGCCCGTGCCGCTTCGGCCTCCTCCTTCTTTCCGGCCTTCATCAGGTCACCGATGGTGCGGCTCAGGCCGTTCAGCTCGTTCAGGCGGGCATCCAATTCGGTCTGGGTGGCGCGGCGCGCGTCGTCCAGATCACGCGCGGTATCGAGCAGGGTCTTGGCGTCGATGTTGCGCTTGTTCAGGCGCTGTTCGACCTCTTCGCGGTTCTCCCGCAGGAAATTCAGTTCCAGCATATCCGGGACAGGTGTTCTCGTGGTAGGTAAAGGTAGAGGGCTTGATCAAGGCCGGGCTTCACTTCGGTGATCGGATGTCAACAGGCAGCCCCATCGCAATGGTCACCAATGAAAAAGCCTCCCCGACAAGTCGAGGAGGCTTCGTGACTTGTCGTTCAGGGCTTAGTTCTTCGAATCAGCGGGGAGCACGCTCACCACGCTGCGGTCACCACGCTTCTTCTGGAAGGTGACGATGCCGTCTGCGGTGGCGAACAGGGTGTGGTCCACACCGATACCCACGTTCTTGCCGGGGTGGTGCTTGGTACCGCGCTGGCGAACGATGATGTTGCCGGCGATGGCTTCCTGGCCACCGAACAATTTGATGCCGAGTCGCTTCGAGTGCGATTCGCGACCGTTCTGGGTACTGCCTTCACCT
>JAEUTC010000207.1 GCA_016787985.1 Flavobacteriales bacterium
ACAGAAGGCGCCATTGTCATAAGTGCTTGCCAACGCACTGGAGGCACCACCCGTGAAGTTGCCCATGTTGTCGATGATACGACGACCTGCGGAACCACTTTCACGGAGCTGGTAACCGCCGGTGATGCCGCCGCTCACGAAGCCATCGCCACCAGCGTCAAGCACACGCAGGCGATAGCAACCGATCGGTAGGCAGCAGTTCGGCGCGATGGGTGAGGTGATCCCGTTCGGGAAGGGCTCGGCAGGTGCACCACCACTGCAGATCACCAGGTTGGTGTTCTGCGCGAGGATCTCCCAACCCAGCTGGCTGCTATTGGCATCGGAACGCAGTTCAAGCACCACGTTCTCGGTGCAGGGTGTGGCGACGCAAGCACAAGATCCGTTCAATTGGCCCAGTACGAAGCCAGGACCGGGTTGTGCATCGCAGGTCGAACCGATCAGGCCCGGTACTGTGGGGCAGTCATCGGTGTTATTGGTCACGCCGCAAGCCACGGGACTTCCAGCGCCGAAGCCATCTCCGTCGGCATCAGCATACTGCAATTCACCGTCGTTGCAGTCCGTATCGTTCGCGACTCCGCAGGCCACCGGACTTCCAGCGCCGAAGCCATCGCCATCGCCATCAGCGTAAAGCAATTGGCTGTCGTCGCAATCCGAGCCATCGGCGATACCACAAGGTGCGTTCGCTGCTGCGCCGAAGCCATCACCATCCACGTCGGCATGCAGGATCTGGCTGTCGTTGCAATCGGTGTTGTTCGCCACACCGCAAGCTACCGGGCTGCCGGCGCCGAAACCGTCGCCATCGCCATCCGTGTAAAGGATCGCGTCATCATCGCAGTCGCTGCTGTTTGATACGTATCCGGAGGGTGGTGTACAAGCCATGAGCATGGTACCTGCATCACCGAACCCGTCACCATCCGAATCCGCGTACCATGCTGTTGCGGTGTTCTCCGTAACGGCGATAGAGGCTGTTGCGTTGGCGCAAGGGGCGGCGGTGACGGTGTAGGTATAGGTGCCCGGGCTCATCGTTGCAGGGTCATACAGGTTGGCTGCTACCGCGCTCGGCCCGCTCCAGGATCCACCTGCGTCTGGTGTTCCGCCCAACAAGGAATAGAGGTTGGTCGCTGCGCTGTTGCTACAGGTGGTCAACGTACCGTTGGTGCCAGCGTCAGGCGGAGGAACCGCGGTGACGAGGCCGGTGCTCGCCGTTGCGGTACAACCATTGCCAGCTGTGACCGTTAGCGTATAGGTCGTATTCGCGTTAACGACCACATTGGTGGGGTTCTGTACGCTCGAGCTGAAACCCGAGGGTGAGGAGTTCCAGGCCCAAGTGAGTGCGGTGGGTGTTCCAGTTACAGTGACGTTGTCGATCGCCCACCACCAGTCAAAGGTCGCGTCATATCGGAACCTCACGTACACGATAGGTTGGCCAGCATAAGCGTTCAGGTTCACCGTGGCTTGCACGAAGCCATTCACGGCGCCTTGTGTGCTGGAGTGGGTCTGAACGATGGTCCACGTAGTACCGTTCGTGGAGACCTCGACACGAGCACGATCACTAGTACCGCTGTTGAAACGGTAATGGTGGTAGTAGCTCAGACTCAAAGTGGAGTAGCCCACCGTGCTGAATACGGGGGATATCAACTGCGTCGCCGTGGTTCCGGAGCCCTGTGCATCAGAATTGGTTAGAACGAAGGAACTGGCGTCATTACTGCTGAAGGTGGGGTCTGCACCGCTGGTGGCATCGTAGAAATAGGCGTTCGGTCGGGAGGTCCATGCAGCGTTAGCCGTGGTTCCGCCAGTGGATGTGTTGGTGGTGGTCCAGTTCCCTAGGCCACCATTGAAGTTCTCGCTGAGTACAGTGGTTCCGAGGTTCGTTGCGCTACCCGTTAGGTTCACCGTACCTCCGGCGCATACCGTGTTGGTCGAAGCACTCGCTGCCGCGCTCGTAGGTGCTCCATTCACGCGAACGGTGACGGTCGTCGAGCCTGGGATCGAACAACCTGTGTTCAAGCCGGTCACCGTATAGGTCGTAGTGGATGCTGGAGTCGCTGTGACCACGGCACCCGTGGTCGAACTCAACCCGGAACCAGGCGACCATGAATAACTGCCAGACGCACCGGAAGCTGTCAGTACCACGCTGGTTCCAGGGCATACCGTGGGCGTGCTGGGTGAAACCACGACGGTGGGGCCTGTGCACGGTGTGTACGTGAGAACAACGCGCCCGTTCGCACCAGCACCACCCACCAGCGTGCCATTAAAGGTCCTCTCTGCACCGCCGCCGCCGCCGCCAGGGCTGGTTCCATCATCACCATCCGCACCGAATGTGCCGTTCCCTCCGTCGCCTCCATTCCCACCGCCCGTTGGCGCAGTGCCACCGGTCTGGTTGGAACCATCCGCCCCTGCAGCAGCTGTGCCAGCCGATGAGCCACCGCCACCACCTGTACCTGAAGGCGCATTGGCACCATCACCACCAGCGAACTTCACGGTGCCGATGGAAGCTGAAGCGGACCCACCATTCGCACCTGTGGAGCTGTTGTTACCGCAGGACGAGCCACCCTTGGCCATCACGGTGGTCGCTGTTCCGAACCACGAGTCCCCGCCGGCTCCAGTTCCAGTGCTTCCGGCACCCACGGTGACCGTGTACGTGTTGCCCTCGATCACGGGGATCACGCTGCGCGCATAAGCACCTCCGCCACCACCACCACCTCGGCCATTCGTTGTACGCGAGCCACCCCTACCGCCACCGCCCCAGCACTCCACCGTCACTTCAGTCACCCCGGCTGGTACCACGAAAGTTCCTGTCGTGTTATATGTCTGGGTGAGCTGTGCTTGTGCGCTGGTCACCAGGTTCAACAAAAGCGCGGCGATGCCCAGGCGCCACAGGGCTGCCCATGTCCGCTTCGGGCTCATGGCGAACCGTCCGGTCCCTTGGTACCCTGAGTTCAGGGCTCCCGGGCCGGCGATCAGGTGAGCCGACCGCTGCTGGTTTGATGCGTGGAAGAGGTGTTTCATGCTGACTTGGGTTGATTTCCATCCGGAAGATTTAGGGATCCATGACGGCCTGTCAAGAAAAAGTGTCGACTAGTGATTACTTTTTGTCGACGATCAATGATCTGTTGTCGATAAAATTCCTGGCATGTGAAAAATGGAAACCGGCCGAAGTTGATCGTAAGCGACTGTATATCAGTTGTATGGATAGAAAGATGGCGCTGAGTATGGGCGGAATGGATGTTCTGTAGATGTCGAATAATTGTCGACCAAACTATTTTCTCCTTCGACGAGTTGCGGCGTGTTCGGAACCGTTCGACCCATCCTTCCGTAGAACGGAGTGATGCGCACCTCGATCTTGCTACCAGCTCTCTGTTCACTGCTATGGATACAGGCGAGCCATGGTCAGTCGGAACCTACATTGCTCCCGACCGACGAACACTTCGTTCTTGGTGATGTGGGGGAAGACCCTGATCCACAGATGAATGCCTACGATGCCATGAACAAGGCCTTGGGTGGGGATTCCATCCGGTCTTGCTCTGGGCACCCCTGTTTAGGCTGGGTAGAGGACCTGCACCTTAACGGATCATTGAAACACAGGGGCTTCTATGATGCTGGACGATTGACCATCTACAAGAACTACTGGCCCGATGGAACGATAGAACGGGAGTTCCGCTCCGTGGACGCGGTCCGCAGCGTGCTCCGTACCTACCACTCCAACGGTCAACTCCGGTCAGAGGCCCGCTATGTGAATGGGACCTCCGTGCAGTACGAGGATCACTATGTGGACGGTAAGCTGCGATATGCCGAGGAACGCCACCGCACCGAACCCTATTTCATTCGGATGGACCTCTTTGCGGCCGATGGCCACCCGATAAGCACCTTACAATTGGTGGATAAGAAGAAGGTGGAGTTCCTTCAGAAGGAGTTCCATCCGGGTGGCGCCCTTCGCTCCGAGGGACGCGCGCGCTACGATCCTTCCAGAATGGATACCCAGCGCACCGGTACATGGACCTATTATGACAAGGCTGGTGTGGTGGTGAAGCACGAGGACTATCAAGATGGGCGTGTGGCCTCGGTCCGCTGAGGAACACGAAGTCCATTTGCAGCGAAAAGCCCCGCGACCTTTCGGCGCGGGGCTTTCGTTCTCAACCTTCCTTCTTACTTCTTGTCGTCCTTCACCTCTTCGAAGTCCACGTCCTTCACTTCGGCATCACCCGAGGTGTTGGCCTGTGAACCACCTGAAGCTCCGCTTGTCTGTGCCTCTTGAGCTGCCTTGTACATTTCTTCGCTGGCAGCGGAGAACACGTTGTTCAACTCGGCCATCGCACTGTCCACACCGCCGATGTCCTGCGCGGCGTGGGCCGTTCTGAGTTTGCCCAGGGCGTCTTCGATCGGCTGTTTCTTGTCGGCCGGGATCTTGTCACCGAATTCCTTCAGCTGTTTCTCGGTCTGGAAGATGAGGCTGTCCGCCTGATTCAGCTTGTCCACGCGCTCACGGGCAGCGCGGTCGCTGTCGGCGTTGGCTTCGGCCTCCTTCTTCATCTTCTCGATGTCCTCCTTGCTCAGACCGCTGCTGGCTTCGATGCGGATGCTCTGTTCCTTGCCGGTGGCCTTGTCCTTGGCGCCCACATGCAGGATACCGTTCGCATCGATGTCGAAGGTGACCTCGATCTGCGGCACACCGCGGGGTGCGGGTGGGATGCCATCCAGGTGGAAGCGACCGATGGTACGGTTACCCGCTGCCATGGGGCGTTCCCCTTGCAACACGTGGATCTCTACGCTCGGCTGGCTGTCGCTGGCCGTGCTGAAGGTTTCGCTCTTCTTGGTCGGTATGGTGGTGTTGGCTTCGATGAGTTTGGTCATCACACCACCCATGGTCTCGATACCAAGGCTGAGCGGGGTGACGTCCAACAGGAGTACGTCCTTCACCTCACCTGTGAGCACACCCCCTTGGATGCTGGCGCCGATGGCCACCACCTCATCAGGGTTCACGCCTTTGCTGGGCTCTTTGCCGTTGAAGAACTTCTTTACGGCCTCCTGGATCGCCGGGATCCGGGTGCTACCACCGACGAGGATCACCTCGTCGATGTCGCTGACCTTCAGACCGGCGTTCTTGAGGGCGCTTTCGCACGGAGCGATGGTGCGCTTGATCAAGCTATCAGCAAGCTGTTCGAATTTGGCGCGGCTCAAGGTGCGCACCAAGTGCTTGGGGATGCCGTTCACCGGCATGATGTAGGGCAGGTTGATCTCGCTGCTCGTAGTGGAGCTCAGCTCGATCTTGGCTTTCTCGGCGGCATCCTTCAACCGCTGTAGGGCCATGGGATCCTTCCGCAGGTCGAGCCCTTCGTCGTTCTTGAACTCCTCGGCCAACCAGTCGATGATGACCTGGTCGAAGTCGTCGCCACCGAGGTGGGTATCACCATCGGTGCTCTTCACTTCGAAGACCCCGTCACCGAGTTCCAGTACGCTCACGTCATGCGTTCCACCACCGCAGTCGAACACGACGATCTTCTGGTCCTTGTGTTTCTTGTCGAGACCGTAAGCCAGTGCGGCAGCGGTCGGTTCGTTGATGATGCGGCGCACCTTCAGACCGGCGATCTCCCCCGCCTCCTTGGTAGCCTGACGTTGCGCATCGTTGAAGTAGGCCGGAACGGTGATGACCGCCTCGGTCACGGTGGTGCCCAAGTAATCCTCGGCCGTCTTCTTCATCTTCTGGAGGATCATGGCGCTGATCTCCTGCGGCGTGTACTGGCGGTCGCCGATCTGCACACGCGGCGTGTTGTTCGGTCCGCGCTCCACTTTGTAGGGCACACGACCAGCCTCCTTGGAGCTCTCGTCGTACGAGTTGCCCATGAAGCGCTTAATGGAGAAGATGGTGTTGGTCGGGTTGGTGATGGCCTGACGCTTGGCAGGGTCGCCCACTTTGCGTTCACCACCTTCCACGAAAGCCACCACACTGGGGGTGGTCCGCTTTCCCTCGCTGTTGGCGATCACCACCGGCTCG
>JAEUTC010000210.1 GCA_016787985.1 Flavobacteriales bacterium
TGAGGTGCCGCAGGCCCTGGAGCAGCTCGGTGTGGTTGTCGAGTTCATTGAGCCTTCAAGCGCGAAACTGGAAGAACTGAAGAAGTACGACGCCATCGTCACCGGCATCCGCGCCTACAACGCCACCAAGGGCATGAAGGAGCTGCACCCGCTGTTGCTGCGCTACGTGGAGCAAGGCGGTACGTTGATCGTGCAGTACAACACCACGCCGCGCTTCGCGGTCTCCGGTGTGGAGGACTTCCAGATCGACCCCAGCACGCTCGGCCCCCACCCCTTCAAGATCACCCGCGACCGTGTGACCGTGGAGGAGGCGCCGCCCACCTTCCTCGACCCCAAGCACCCGCTGCTCACCACACCCAACACGATCACCGCCGCTGACTTCGAAGGCTGGGTGCAGGAACGCGGACTCTACTTCGCTGGCGACCTCGGCGACAAGTACACCCCGCTCATTGCGTGGAACGATCCCGGCGAACAACCGCTCACCGGCAGCCTCATCACCTGCGACCATGGCAAAGGACGCTTCATCTACACGGGGATCAGCTTCTTCCGGCAGTTGCCGGCGGGCGTGCCGGGCGCGTATCGGTTGTTCGCGAATTTGATCAGCCCGAGGGGAGGAAAATGATGGAGTGAAGAGGAAAGAATGAAGAATGTAAAATGTAAAATGTAAAAACTCAAACGGCTAGCGCATGGAAAGGAAGTACGATCTCGAGGAGCGATGCTGTGTGTTCGCGGCTGCAGTGGTGAAGCACACCGATAACATGCCGAACACGCGCGCCGGAAATCACCTTGCCGGCCAACTGCTTCGGAGCGGAACGGCGCCAGCGCTCCACTATGGCGAAGTACAGGGAGCAGAGTCGTCCCGTGACTTCATCCATAAGATGAGCGGCGCATTGAAGGAGCTGCGCGAATCGAAGAACAACCTGCGGGTACAGGTACTCAGCGGGATGATGGACACCAAGAACAACGAGCATGCCTGGCTGATCCAAGAGTGCGGCGAGCTGGTCGCCATCTTTACCGTAAGCGTCAAGACCGCCGAACGCAACAACCCAAGGAAGTGAAGCCGACCTCGTAGGTCCGCCCATTCACAATTCTACATTCTACATTTTACATTCTTCATTCCCGCCTTACCATGCACTGGCTCGACTGGTTCATCCTCCTCGGCACCCTCGGTTTCATCGTGGGGTATGGCGTGTGGCGGACGCGCCGGACGACGACCATCGCTCGTTACCTGCGCGGCGACAACGAAGACCGTTGGTGGGCGGTGACCCTCAGCGTGATGGCCACGCAGGCCAGCGCGATCACCTTCCTCAGCACACCCGGCCAAGGGTTCCTAGAGGGTATGGGCTTCGTTCAGTTCTACTTCGGGCTTCCCTTGGCCATGGTGGTGATCGCGTGGGTCTTCATCCCGCTCTACTACAAGTGGAACGTGTACACGGCCTATGAGTTCATCGGCAAACGTTTCGATGAACGCACACGCCTGCTCACCGCCATCCTCTTCCTGATCCAACGCGGACTGAGCACCGGCCTCACGATCTACGCACCGAGCATCGTGCTCAGCACCGTGCTGGGCTGGCCGCTCAGCTGGACCTGTGTGTTCATCGGGGGATTGGTGATCCTCTACACCACGACCGGTGGCGCCAAAGCCGTGGGTGTAACGCACAAGCAACAGATGGCGGTGATCTTCGGCGGCTTATTCATCGCCTTCTACTTCCTGCTGAAGCAGATCGGCCAACATGCCTCCTTCGGTGAAAGCCTGCAACTGGCTGGCGCGCTGGGCAAATTGAACATCATCGACACGACCTGGGATCCGACCACGAAGTACACCGTATGGAGCGGCTTGATCGGCGGGTTCTTCCTGCAGCTCTCCTACTTCGGCACCGACCAGAGCCAGGTGCAACGCTACCTCACGGGACAGACGATCCGCCAAGCGCGCGTAGGACTGCTCACGAACGGTCTACTGAAGATCCCCATGCAGTTCTTCATCCTGTTGACCGGTGTGCTGGTGTTCGTATTCTACCTTTTCAATGCGAGTCCGGTGCATTGGAATGCAGCGAACGTGAAAGCCGTGGATGCATTCACGACAGAGGAGCCGGGAACGCACGACAGCACAGCGAAACGTGGGCTGGCTGGTGAGACGCAGCGGGGGGCTGGTGCCATCCTGGATGCCCAGGTCATGAACGAACAGCACGGCAAGCTCGGCAACGAGATCAGTGGGCATGCGCAAGAGTGGGTGGAGGCTTGTCGCGATGGCCGGGCTGAGGACGTTGAACGCCATACGATGGCGCTTTCACACGCATTGGAAAAGGACGCCTTGGTACGTGAAGGATATCGCGAAGCGGTCATGGATACGATCAAGGGCGCAGAACCGAACGACAAGGACTACATCTTCCTTACGTGGGTGATGGACAACCTACCTATCGGACTGGTAGGCTTGCTGCTGGCCATGATCTTCAGCGCAGGCATGGGCAGCACGAGTTCGCAGCTCAGCGCGTTGGCCACCACCGCCGTTGTGGATGTCTTCCGCGAGCAGTTTGAAGGCCGCGACCAGGTGATCGCCACCAAGTGGGCCACCATCGCCTTCGGCCTCCTTGCGCTGCTTTTCGCCGCCATCTTTCCGCTCTTCGACAACCTGATCCAGGCGGTGAACATCCTGGGATCGCTCTTCTACGGCACCATCCTGGGCATCTTCCTGGTGGCCTTCTTCATGAAACGCGTTGGCGGAACCGCGGTGTTCATCGCAGCACTGGTCTCCCAGGCGGCGATCCTTGTGGTCCATTTCGGCGGTTTCGAAGTGGCTTTCCTGTGGTACAACCTTATCGCACCGGCCATCATGGTGGTGGTTGCGCGCTTGTGGCCCTCGTCCCGGCTGACCTGATACCCGCGAGGTCGACCACGCTGGTCTGCAAGGTTGGCGAGGTAGCTCGCCCACCACTTCTGGACGAACAAGGCGAAACAGTCGTCAGGCATTGCATTTTTATCGACTAACTCATGTAAACTTCCGATCCGCCCTCACTAGACATCACGAGAATGGTGGCACGAAGCACTCTTCTCACTGTTCGGAAATATTGGAACCACCCATCCCAATGCGTTCCTTTGTACTTCAACCCTGACCAACAACTTAACTCAACAATGAGCAAATTCTACGTTCCGGCGCTAGCGCTCGCACTCGTGGGTAGCAGTGCTTTCGGCCAGCTGGCTGACCCGAACAACCGGGCCACCATCGCCAAGAAGTCGCGTTACATGCCCCGCATCACGGACGCTCGTCCCACGGCCGTTGGCGGTGACCGTGATATCATCTGGTCCGATGACTTCTCCAATGCGAACAACTGGGTGCTTGGCACGGTAGCCGGAGCTTCGGCGGACAGCTGGGTGATCGGTACCACGGAGCCAAGTGGTGCGTTCGCTATCGATCCGATCGCTTCCACAACTGCTGCCAATGGCTATGCCCTTTTCGACAGTGATCTGCTTTGCAGCGGCAACCAACAAGCGTTCGTTCAAATGGCGAACCCGGTGGACCTGAGCGGCTACCCGGGTGTGGTGCTTGAGTTCGAGCAGTTCTTCCGTCGCTTCCGTGGCGACTGCTTCGTGGATGTGAGCGTCGATGGCACGAACTGGAACGAGGTGGAAGTGAATGATGCTGTTGAGGTGAACGACGACACGGGCAATCCGAATACCGCGCAGATCAACCTGAGCGCCTTCGCGGCCAACCAAGCTCAAGTGTGGATCCGTTTCCGGTACTTCTCCACGGTGGCTGTGCACGGCCCTGGAGGTGGTTGCGATTATGCTTGGATGGTGGACGACGTGGCCTTCACTACCCTCCCTGACTACGAACTGCAGATGAACTACGGTTACGTCTCCTCCACCGGTGCGGGTGAGGAATATGGCCGCATCCCTGCATCCCAATTGCCAGGCACGCTCAATGTGGGTGCCGAGGTCTTCAATTTCGGTGGTCAGGAGCAGACCAACGTGGTCGTAACGTCTACCTTCTCGGGCCCTACCGCGATCAGCGAAGTGGTTTCCAATGTGGGTTCCCTGGCCGCGCAAACGGCCTTCGTTACAGATGATGACGTGAACATCACAGGCTTGGCGGTTGGTGAGTACGTGGTGAACCATACCATGACAAGCGATCAGCTGGCCTTGGATGCTGATGTGACCAACAACACCCGTGTCCGCAATTTCGA
The DNA here is from genome assembly GCA_016787985.1 of Flavobacteriales bacterium. Classification (GTDB taxonomy): domain Bacteria; phylum Bacteroidota; class Bacteroidia; order Flavobacteriales_F; family PHOS-HE28; genus PHOS-HE28. The sequence goes on from JAEUTC010000210.1 coordinate 4,182, forward strand.
AGTGACGGAGACCCTGTACTCCGTGGACAAGATCGATGGCCACGCTGAAGGGGTGACCGAGGTGCTGCAGCAAGTGGGTACACCCAGCTTCACGGATAACCCGGAGATCCTGCTGATGAACATGTACATCCTCAACACGTCCATGACCGTGTACGGCATGGAGATCGGCCTCGGTCCTGCCAGCCGTGCTGGAGGCACCATCGCCATCTCCTTGTTGGATACGGTGGATGTGCTGAGCACCCCTTCTGTCATCAACAACTGGATCGATGGAGTGGAATCCGAAGAGTACACCATCACCGCTGCTGATGTGACCGCGGGTTTCGTGACCATCGAACTGGGACAGGCGATCACGCTCACTCCTGGTGCTTACTACGCTTGTGCCCGGATCGCAGGTAGCGGTACCACCGGAACCGGCGCTGCTGGCACGGATGCTGAAGTGTACATCCTCGACGACCTCACCGTAGCACAGCCTGGTTTGACAAGCGCACTGTACATTCCTGTGGACTTCAATGAAGACGGCACCGAGGGACCGCATTTCTACGGCGGCAACGGTACGGCTTGGGCCATCCGCTTGAGCTCCAACCCGAACATCGGTGTTCGTGAGAACGAGGAGTTGGCAGGTGTTGGCATGTTCCCGAACCCTACCAAGGGTTTGGTGACCATCAGCTTGCTCGAGACCGGTCGCCACGACGTGGAAGTGATCAACACCTTGGGTGAAGTCGTGATGATCAACACCATTACCGGTACCACCACGATGGACCTGGGCACCTTGGCGAAAGGTGTTTACAGCGTGCGTGTTTCCAACGGTGCCAAGACCACGGTCCGTTCCGTTGTGTTGAACTGATCCTCCTGACTGAAGAAGCCCCCTTGCCGATGGTTCGGCAAGGGGGCTTTCTCTTTTCAACCCATTTCCGCACCTTATCCCGTGGGACCATTGCTCGAATTAGGCTTGGACTTTCGCCCATTACTACAGAACTTCACCCGCACAACCCCTCAGTGACGATGACCCTTCGACAACTACCCCATAAGACAACAGCTCTTCTTCTGCCTACTGTCCTTCTCGGCCTTCAAGCCACAGCACAACACGCTGCATCACTGGACAAACAACGTCCCAAGCACAGCGTTGCCGAAGAGGTGCGCCTCCATGGCCCCATGGGCGACCGCGCAGGCATGGTGCGCGAGGCGTTCTTCTCCGAGGACTTCTCCGGAGGAGGCATACCCGCTGGCTGGACGAATGTCGACGACCTGACTACGTTGGGTCAGGAACCCGTTCTCTTCGAGTGGTCGAACGACCCGTCCGACGTAAGTGTCGCGCAAGGAAGCTTCGGCAACCTGATCGGCACGTTCAACGCACCCGGTGCCTCGAACGGCTACTTGTGGGCCAATTCCGATC
>JAEUTC010000214.1 GCA_016787985.1 Flavobacteriales bacterium
CAGGGCCATGTTCGTCGTGGAGCTCCCCTTCATCCGGTTCAAAGCGCTGCTGCACGCCCATAGTCACGTGGCCATGTTGGGCTGGATGTTCATGGCCGTAGTGGTGCTCATCCTGCGGTATAGCGACGCATCCTATACCAGCGGCCGCGTGCATCGCTGGCTCATGGCTGCCCAAGTGGTGGTGGTGGGTATGCTCGTCAGTTTCCCGCTGGAAGGGTACGGTCCGTTCTCCATCACTTTCTCGAGCATGCATCTACTGCTTGGTTACGTGTTGGCCGATCACTTGTGGCGGGCCACATCGAATTGGCATGCACGGGGATCACGTGCTCTTGTGCGTATGGCATTGATCTACATGGCGATCTCCACGGCAGGTGTGTGGGCCGTTCCGATGATCAACGCGAACGGCTTGTTCGGCACCGAGATTTACTACTGGTCCATCCAGTTCTTTCTGCACTTTCAATTCAACGGATGGCTTTGGTTCGCCGCACTGGCCTTGTGGTCCCGCTGGGCCGAGCTACAAGGTGCGCCCACACCGTTGGATAGTACCACGGTTCGCCTTTGGGGGGTGAGTGTGCTGCTGACGTATGCCCTGGCCATCGCATGGAGCGAGCGGCACCCCGTCATTTACATGATCAACTCCATCGGGGTGCTCCTACAGCTCTGGGCGGGATGGCGCACCGGCAACGCTATTCGTCATTCCCAGCAGCGCATGCACAAGGATGTACCACTCTGGGCATGGCGGTGCGTTACCTACGCGCTCATCGGCATGGGGCTGAAAGTGGTCATACAGACCGCTGTGGCCATCCCGCAGGTGGCCACACTGGCTTTCACCATACGCAACTATGTCATCGGGTTCATCCACCTCAACATGCTCGGGGCGCTTAGTCTTATGTTCTTCGCCATGGCCCTGCTCAACGGCTGGTGGCGATCCACCCGTGCAGGAACACGCGTGGGCTTAACCCTCTTCACCGCTGGTGTCGTCACCTCTGAAGCGCTGCTCTTCGGGCAGGGTTCGGCGTGGTGGCTCCGCTGGGGAACGATGCCCGGATACTACGGCTTGCTCCTAGGGTCCTCCCTCCTGATACCGATAGGCGTAGTCTTTCTCATCCTCAACGGCCGCAAAGAACCGACCGCTCCTCATTCGGAACCTTTGATCTGACTCGACCCCCATGCGCACACTACTGACCAACCTCCTCCTCTGGACTGCACTGTTGACCACGGCACAGGTGATGCGCCCTTTGGCGATACCTCAAGCACTACAGCTCGACACGTTCGACCTGGTGACCGATGAACATACCCATCAGTTCTATCCTGGCATCAACACAGCAACCTACGGGGCTAGTGCCGAATACCTCGGCCCTACCCTCCTGCTCGATCGCGGCGATACGGCCCGGATCCGCATCCACAACCAATTGGCCCAGGTGACCAGCATGCACTGGCACGGCCTGCACGTGCCCGGCGAAATGGATGGTGGACCCCAGCGCATCATTGAACCTGGGGCATCGTGGATGGCGGAATTCCCGGTGAAGAACCCTGCCGCCACATATTGGTATCATCCACATCCACATGAGCTGACAGCTGAACAGGCGAACTTCGGAATCGCTGGCTTCATCATCGTCCGTGATGAGGCCGAGGCCCAGCTTGATCTGCCGCGTACCTATGGTGTGGATGACATCCCTGTGGTCATCCAGGACCGCAAATTCTCCGCCAACGGCAACTTCTCATTCTACCCGTTCGGCGATTCCGTGCTGGTGAATGGTACTCCGAACGCTTACCTCGAATGCCCCGCACAAGTGGTCCGCTTGCGTTTATTGAATGGATCCAACGCAAGGGTCTACGCACTCGGCTTTGATGATGACCGCCCGTTCGCGGTGATCGGTGGTGATGGCGGTCTGCTTCCATCACCGGCGTCAACAGATAGGCTCTGGTTGAGCAACGGGGAGCGTGCCGAAGTCCTCTTGGACCTTTCTGGCATGGAGGGCGATAGCCTACTGCTGGTGAGCTACGGGAACGAATTACCCCTGACCGTACCAGGGTCGGGTAACCTGGTCTGGGAAAGCAGCTCCTTGAACGGGGTAGCATTCCCAGTCTTACGCATCCGCGTCACAGCCACAGCACCCGGCGGTGTGAGCAACATCCCAGAATTCCTTATCCCGCAGTCCATTCCAGAAGAATCCGCCAGCATCCGCACCCGCACGAAGACATTGACCGGCATGGGTATGGTAGGCATGGGCATGTTCATGATCAACGGGGACATGTACGACATGGATGTGGTCAACGACACCATGCTACTCGGAAGCACCGAAACATGGCACATCGTGAACAACTCCAACATGGCGCATCCGATGCACATCCACGGGGTATCCTTCTACATCCTTGAGCGCAACGGACAACCGCCGGCAGCCTGGGATCGCGGCCCGAAGGACGTAGTGCTCGTTGATCGCTTCGAGGATGTGAAACTCATCATGCAGTTCACGGAGAGCAGCAACGGTTGGCCTTACATGTACCACTGCCACAACTTGCTGCACGAGGATAATATGATGATGCTGCAATACATCGTCGTGGAACCCACCCTCCTACTCCCCGCATCGCCCACCCCGGATACCGACCTCATGGTAAGCCCCGTGCCCACAAGTGGGCTCATGCGCATCATAAGCGGATGGCCCATGCACGACGTGTACATCCATGATATGAACGGCAAGCGTTGCGGTCACGCGCAGTTGAACCGTGCCACAGAACATTCCCTGGACATCGGCCACTTACCACCCGGCGTGTACAGGCTCAGCATAGAAGGCGCGGGCACCAGGTGGGTACGAATGGTGGTGAAGGAATAGAACGAGTGACTACCTGATCGAAAGGGCCTTGCAAGGCGCCGCGATGCGGACACCAGTTACCCCGACCGCATGATCCACCTCCGCGAAAGATCCGATCCGGATGTGTGCAGCAATGACCACAGGTCCACTCATCGCTACCTGATCGAACGACCATGAAACCCCGCAGCCTATCCATCCTCCTTCTCGCCAGCGCAACCCTTCACAGCAGTTGTGGCGACCACTCCAGCCTCGATACGGCACAAAGTGCACATCAGTTGAGCCCCCCTGCCTACATCGAGAACGATAGCACACCGCCGAAGGCCACGTCGGCTACGATCGAGGTGATGCTGGATAACGGCCGTCGCTGGAAGGCCAACCCGGAGACCACCACCGGCATCGCCAACATGGTGGATATCCTCGGCGCCTACGACCCCGCCAGCGTAAACCCGGCTGAACTGAAGGCTGCGCTGGAAGAGGAGTTCGGGCTCATTTTCGAGCGTTGCACCATGGAGGGTGAGGCGCACGACCAGCTGCACAACTACCTGCTACCCATCCACCACCAATTGCGCGATTTCGCGGCTACGGAGGTGCAGCGCAGCGCAATGGGAGAGCACCTGACGGCATATGCTACGTACTTCGAGTAGATCGAAGGACAAGTCAGGTCCGATCGGCCTACTCGAACCACCGGATGGTCCCAGCACTACTACAGCCGCTCGAATTGCGCCGTGAAATGCCTTAGGAAGCGAGGTTCCTTCACGATCCGATAGCCGCGCACCTGCTCGCGCGTTCGCATAACCTCCTCGAAGGTCTCGGCCACGTATTCCATGTGGCTCTGGGTGTATACGCGGCGCGGGATGGCCAGGCGCACCAGTTCCATGGGTGAAGGCTTCAGCGAACCATCGGGGAGATAGGTGCCGAACATGACAGAGCCGATCTCCACGCTGCGGATGCCGCCCAGCCGGTAGAGCTCGCACACCAGCGCCTGACCGGGGTACTGTTCCGGCGGGATGTGCGGATAGAGCGCTTTGGCATCGATGTACACCGCATGCCCGCCAATGGGGCGCATGAGCGGCACGCCGAGGCGATGCAATTGCTCGCCGACGAACGTGGTGCTGCGGATGCGGTAGTCCAGGTAGTGGGGATCGAAGACCTCCTGAAGGCCGATGGCAATGGCCTCCATGTCGCGCCCGCTGAGGCCGCCGTAGGTGGTGAAGCCTTCGGTGATGATGAGCAGGTTGATGCAGGCCTCGGCCATGGCCGCATCGCGCAGCGCGAGGAAGCCGCCCATGTTCACCAGCGCGTCCTTCTTGGCGCTCATGATGGCCCCATCGGTCAGAGCGAACATGCGCCGGGCGATCTGGCGGTAGGTCTGGCCCTTCATGCCTTCCTCACGGTGTTGGATGAACCAGCTGTTCTCCGCGATGCGGCAGCAGTCCAGCAGGAAGGGCACGCCATGGCGCTTGCAGATGCTGGCCACACCCTCGGCATTGGCCATGCTCACGGGCTGCCCGCCGCCGCTGTTGTTGGTGACGGTGAGGATGACCGCGCCGACATTGCCTTTGTGCTCCTTCAGCAGGTGGACCAGCTGGGCCACGTCCATGTTACCCTTGAAGGGATGCATGAGCGCGGGGTCGCGGCCTTCAGCGATGGGGATATCGATGGCGGTGGCACCGGTGAACTCGATGTTGGCCCGAGTGGTGTCGAAGTGCGTGTTGCTGATGAAGACCTTGCCCGGACCACCTAGGTGTCCGTAGAGGATGCGTTCGGCGGCGCGGCCCTGGTGGGTGGGCAGCACGTGCTCCATACCGGTGAGGTCCTGCACCTCAGCAAGCATGCGTTCCCAGCTGCGCGAACCGGCGTAGGCCTCATCGCCCTCCATCATGCCGGCCCATTGGTGCGCGCTCATGGCGCTGGTGCCGCTGTCGGTCATCAGGTCGATGATGACATCGCGCGAGCGCAGCAGGAAGGGATTGTAGTGGGCCTGTTCGAGGTACTGTACGCGTTCCGCTTCGGTGCTGAGGCCGATGGGTTCCACGCTCTTGATGCGGAAGGGTTCGATGATGGTGCGGTGGTGCATGGGTGGAACGTCCATTGGGCAAAGGGCCGCAGAACGGGACAAAGCTGTCCGGTGTGTGAACAATGGTGGATGACGCCCATCAGGCCGCCGCCTCGTGCTCCGGGCAATCGGTGCGCAGCTCGGCCACGGCAAGGTCCGTTCCCAACAACTGGCAATGGTGCCGTCCCTTGCGATCGCCGCGGTAGTGCGCGCATGTCCAGCACATGCGTTGCACTTGTACATCACCGCTTTCCAGCAGCGAGGCCAGCATACGCATCAAGGCCAACAGAAGCATCTCGCGCTCCTGAACAGGCAACGCAGCCAACGCCTCGGTGAAGGGTTCCGCGACCGGAAGGTTCCTACGGCCCTCAGCGGTAAGGCGCAACGTATGGCTGCGACCATCATTCGGGTCGGGTTTCCGCAGCAGTAGGCCGCGTTCCACCAGGAGCGCCACACTGTCGCTTACCGTAGGCCGCGTCACCTGCAGCTCATCCGCCAAACGCGCCACGCCCACGGGCTCA
>JAEUTC010000257.1 GCA_016787985.1 Flavobacteriales bacterium
GGCGGTGATCAGGTCGATCGCGTGCATGGCTCTTCCGGTGCCGGGTGGCGTGGCCCTTACTTTTGGGGCCCCGCTTCGGGAGGAACAAAGTAAGTGGATACGGATGACGCGGCTGAGCGTGAACATCAATAAGCTGGCCACATTGCGCAATGCGCGGGGTGGCAACAACCCCGATGTGGTCCAATGGGCTTTGGACATCGAACGCTTCGGCGCCCAAGGCATCACCGTGCATCCGCGGCCGGACGAGCGCCACATCCGCCGCAGCGATGTGCGGGCCCTGAAACCGTTGCTCACCACGGAATTCAACATCGAGGGCTACCCTTCCGAGGACTTCATCGCCTTGGTCCTAGAGGTTCGACCCGCGCAGGTCACCCTGGTGCCTGATCCGCCCGGTGTGCTCACCAGCAACGCAGGCTGGGATACACGCACCCACCAAGCTTCCCTGAAGGCAGTGATCGCGCGGTTCAAGGCCGAGGGCATCCGCACGTCCATCTTCATGGGAACCGACCTGGACCTCATCGAACGGGCTGCGGAGGCTGGCACGGACCGCATCGAGCTCTACACCGAACCGTACGCGGCCCACTACCACACCGACCGCGCAGCTGCTGTCGTCCCTTTCACTCGCGCTGCGGAGAAGGCTGCATCGCTCGGTCTTGGCCTCAATGCCGGGCACGATCTGGACCGCGCCAACCTGGCCTTCTTCAAGGCCAACGTCCCTGGGTTGCTTGAAGTCTCCATCGGCCATGCCTTGGTGTGCGATGCGCTCACCTTCGGCATGGAGAACACCGTTCAACTCTACCTCCGCGAACTGCGATGAGCACCGTGGACCTTTTCTATCGGCGCCTGGGGAAGGAAGGCGCCACACCCGTCGTCATTCTGCACGGGCTCTTCGGCACCAGCGACAATTGGGGAACCGTGGGTCGTGAATTGGCCGAACCCTCGGAGGCTGGCATCCCAGCATTGGATGTCTTCCTCGTCGATCTCCGCGACCATGGGCGTTCGCCACACACCGATGCCATCTCGTATCCCATCATGGCCGCCGATGTGCATGCCCTCATCGAAAGCCTCGGCCTGCGCGACGTGGTGCTTGTGGGCCATTCCATGGGTGGTAAGACCGCGATGACCTATGCGCAACATTGGCCCGATGCGCTGAAGAAGCTCGTGGTCATCGACATCGGTCCGCGGCAACACCAGAACAACCAGGCCCATATCATCGAAGCCTTGCGCACCGCCGATCTTTCCGCCGGACGCACGCGCAAGGAGGTGGAGGCGCACATCAGCTCCTTGGTGAAGGAACCCGGTGTGGTACAGTTCCTGCTGAAGAACCTGTATTGGAAGACGGAGGATCAACTCGCCTGGCGTGTGAACGTGCCGTTGCTCGACCGCGAGTTGCCAGCGATCCTGGCGGCCATCGGACCCGAGAAAGTGCGCGTGCCGTCCGTTTTCGTGCGCGGTGGACAAAGCGACTACATCCTGCGCGAGGACATCCCGGCGATCAAGGAGCAGTTCATCCACAGCACGGTGGAGACCATTCCTTATGCCGGGCACTGGGTACATGCCCAAGCCCCCGACGAGGTGATCGCCATCATCCGCGCAAGCGCGAACACATGAGGACAGTCGTCGTTGCCTTCATCATTTCCATCATCGCCACGGCCTCCATGGCGCAGAGCGGTACGGAGTACTTCGCAGGCATGGGCTTGCGCGCGGGCATCTATGCGGACTTCACCGCCTTCCGGAACAATTCGCCCACGGTGCCGCTAGACCGTTTACGCGATGCACAAGGGCTGCCGGTCGCCGATATCCGCCGCGCCTCGGGCAAGCTCCAATGGCAACCTGATAGTGGTGCCATCCAGACCGTGGACCTGCGCACCATCTGGGGCTTTTGCCAGAACGATGTGGTGTACATCGGCACCACCAACGGATTCTACCGCATCGGCCTCATGGGCAGCTTGTCGCATCTTATCGTGGAACAGACCTACCGCGATTGGGACCCGTACATGTATGGCTACCCGATGGGCGGCGTCACCCGTACGGTGCTCGTGCAACAGTTGCTCGACATGCGCACCGGGCGCTACCTGCCCTTCAACGCTTCCGGTATGGACGAAGCCCTTCTGCACGACCCCGTGCTTTCCGAGGAGTTCCGCGCGCTTCCCAAGAAACAGCGCAACAGCACCGAAGCCTTGTTCCGCTTCTTGCGGATGTACAACGACCGGAACCCCTTGGTATTCCCACAGTAAGGAGCTTGCCCCTGGTCCTGCTCCTGCTCAACAGCTCAACAACGGCACGGATCTGGCAAACCACTTGGTAACCTCTAGACAACACGGGTCGCCTTACATTCGGCTCCCTTTACACCACGGCCCACGATGACGCTTCGTTCCTTTCTGCTGATCGGCTGCTCGTTCCTGGTCCTGCGTACCCTGGCGCAGGAAACGAAGAAACAATACGTGCCCGCGCTCGTCGGTTTCTACAACATCGAGAACCTCTACGACACCATCGATTCACCGGATACCGATGACAGCGAGTTCCTACCCACCGGGAGCAAACAGTGGAACGGAGAGCGCTATTGGCGAAAGCTCGATCGTAACGCCCGCGTGATCGCGGAGATGGGCAAGGACCTGCATCCGCAAGGCATGGCCATCCTGGGGCTCTGCGAGGTGGAGAACCGCACGGTGGTGGAGGATCTCGTGAAGACCACCGCCTTGAAGGACCGCAACTACCAAGTCGTCCACGAGGACTCACCGGACCGTCGTGGTGTGGACGTGGCCTTGATCCATAACCCGGAGCTCTTCAAAGTCTACAACCACCGTTCGTACCGGCTCGCCGTGGCCGACACTTCCTTCCGCACCCGGAACCAATTGCTGGTGAGCGGGGTGCTTGAAGGTGATACAACGCACGTGATCGTGTGCCATTGGCCATCACGCCGAGGTGGCGAGAAGCGCTCGGAGCCCAATCGCAAAGCCGCCGCTGAACTCGCACGCCACATCATCGATTCGTTGCTCGCCATCAACTCGAATGCACGCATCATCCTCATGGGCGATCTGAACGACGATCCCGTGAACGTGAGCGTGGCCCGCTTCGCCCGTGCCACCGGCGACAAGGCCAAGGCGGTGGACGGTGTGTTCTTCAATCCGATGTACGAACCGTATCAGAAGGGCATCGGCACGCTCGCCTGGCGCGATTCGTGGAACCTCTTCGATCAGATCATCCTTTCACCCGCGCTGGTGAGCGGCGTGGGCGGCGACTACAAGTACTACGGTGTGCGCATCTTCAACGAAGGTTACCTGCGCCAGACCGATGGCAACTTCGCCGGGTATCCGTTCCGCACCTACGTGGGCGATAACTACCAGGATGGCTTCAGCGACCACTTCCCGGTGTTCGTGATCCTTGTGAAGGAGGTGAAGTAGTGTCGATCACCGCCTCACCACCACTCGCATCACGTCGAAGATCCTTTCATCTCCGACCTTAATTAAGTACGCGCCCTCTTGCAGGTGGTGCACAGGGATCACAGCCAGACCACTACCGTTCAGCGTACCCGCCATTACCGTGCGGCCAAGAGCATCCGCTAGCGAGTAGTTCATTGCGTGCATCGCATCGCCAACGGCGATGTTCACCACATCCGAAGCCGGATTGGGCCATACGCGTAGAACTTCCATCGAGTGCTCTTCCAGACCGACACCCACACCGAAGTCATTCACATTGCGTGGTGCCAGCACCGTGGTGCCTTGGTAGACTGCGATGCCGGTGATGGTGTAGAAGTCGCCGAGGGTGGGGTTGTGGAGGTAGAACAAGTTGTCCACGGTGAGGGTGCCCTGCCAGTTCGCGGCGGTCCACGCGTTGGTCTCGGGGTCGGGCGTGCTCAGGCATTCCAGGTCCTGCACTTGCACCAATACGCTTTCCCATTCTTCTTCCTGCAGTTCCCAAGCACTGATCAAGGTGGGTGAGGGCGTTGGGTTACCCGTGCTCACCACCTCGCTGTGTTGTACCACGATCAGTTGGGTGCGGCCGCGCGGCCAGGTCTCTTCGAAACCGGTCAATTCGGCCACGGTGCCCAATACACGAATGCGGTGTCCTAGAGCCCAGTCACTCAATGGCGTAGAGCGCACCTCGATGCCTTTCCAGGCACCACTGCCGTCCTGCAGGTAATAGCTGTTGGGGGTGAGGCCCGTGATCACCCCTTCGAGGCGCACATATTCGAAGTTCAGCGGCGAGGCACCGTTCCAGAGGTTCGACTCCTGGATCTGGTCTATGGTGACCGCAGTGGCCGTTGGAAGATCGCTGTTGTTGATGCTGAAGTCGTCGATCACGAGAAAGGACCCATCACCATTGACGGCCAATTCAAGTGCGAACTCTGCCGCAAGCGTCGAATTCGCGCAAAGCACCGTGCGGATCACGAATTGCCACGTGGTGCTGTTCACCTCCACGGGTGCGGTCAGCGGAGAGAAACCGGCATTCTCGTTCCGTCCATCGTAAAGCCCGATCCGCACTGTACCTGTGCCTTGCACCCAGAATCGCACCTCGTACAAGCGGTCGGCGGTGACGATCAATGGCGTGGTGGTCAGCAGGCCTGTGGCTGCATCTGCCAGGTCCACGTGCATGGCGCTGGCTCCGCCGTGCACGGGTGTGTTCACCTGTTGGATATTCGCAGGGGGGAAGGTGCTCTGGTCGCCACCGAACCCGGTCGGTATACCTTCGGACCACGACTCAAGCCCGGACTGGAACAACGTCTGCGCTCCTGCAGGTGACAAGAGAAGGCATAAGGCGAATAGGGCGAACACGTGTTTCATGGCGCGATCTGGGCTTGAACCAAAGCTACGGCCCGATCGAAAATGACAAGCCCGCCCTGTGCGAACAAGGCGGGCTTGTGGAGTCGACGTTATCAGTGCTGTACAGCCACGCGTGCGCTGTACACGGCGTCGCTGTTGCGCACCGTGAGCAGGTACACACCGTTGCTCAATCCACTGGTGGAGACTTGCACGCGATCGCTGGTAGCGATGTCGTTCAACACCACACGGCCAGCGGGATCGATCAGGCTGTACTCGGTACGCCCGTTCACTGCGTCGAGTTCGATGGTGAGCAGGTCGTTCGCCGGATTCGGGTAGGTGCTGAAGCTGATGGCAGCGTTCTCGTCCACGCTGGTGCCCACGCCGATATCGTTCAAGTCGCGGGGCAGAATGCGCCAAGTGGAGAAGGCGTACTGGATGGGTCCGGTGATGGTGTAGAAGGAACCGAGGGTGGGCGTGGCCGCGAAGAGCACATCATCGGCCAACATGCTACCCAACCAGTTGGCGATGGTCCACTCACCGAAGTTGTTCGGGAGTACCGTGCATTCCACATCGGATACGGTCACCAACACCGACTCCCATTGCTCTTGCGAAGCCGTGGTGGGGTTGAGCAGTTCAGCCGCAGGGACGGTGTTGCCAGAGCTGGTCACGGCATAATCCACCACTGTGTTCAGGCGGGTGAAGCTGAAGTTCTCCTGCACGGAAGCGGTCACCTCCACCAGATCCCCAACGACCGGTGCGTTGGTGGCATCATTCACGAAGATGCCGTTCCAAGGGCCCGTACCATCCTGCAGGAAATAACCCAGACCAGCTTTCGCTGCGGTCACCACACCGGAGGTGATCACCGTTTGGTTCACCAAGGGCGATGCGCCGGTCGTTTCCGTCGTGAACTGGATCTCGTAGATCGTGGCTGCGGTGGGTGCCACCACTTCGCCTTCGGAGATGGTGATATCATCCACCACCAAGTGGGAAGGACCTGCGGTCTCCAGGATCGAGAGCACGAATTCCGCTTCGGTGGTCGTCATCGCTGCGGTGACCGACTGGGTCACTTCCTGCCAATCGGCATCCACCAGTTCCACGTACGCGTTGTAGGTACTGTACCCGGAGGCATCCGGACGGCCATCGTAGAGGCCGGTGCGGATGCTGCCCGTGCCACGCACCCAGAAGGTGATGTCGTAGGTGGCGCCCGCTGTCACGCTCTGTGGAGCGGTGGTGAAACGCTTGTGCGTACCCGTGCTCAGTTGCAGGCGAACGGCATAGGTACCGCCGTGCACATCCTCCGTTTCCTGGAAGATGCTGTCGGTGGAAAGGTTCGTGCGCGCGCCCACGAAGTCGTCGGGCAGGCCATCGGTCCACGCCTCAAGGTCGCTCGTGAAGAGCTGGGCGTTCACGCTTGCGCTGCTAAGCAGCAACAGCGCGCCAAGGGTAATGTGTTTCATGCTGGTCGGGTTAGGGTGAATTGCTGAAGTGCTTATTGGATCGCGACGTCGTCGATCCGAACGTTCGTTGTTTGGCCAGTTGCACCGTTGCCAGAGTAACGGAAGCCGATGACATAGCTGCCGCTGTAACCTGCAGGAAGTACGCTGCTGAGGTCGACGTTACCGGAGGGCACCCATTGCTGGTCAGGTGTGGCAGGAGTGGCCAAGGTCGCAGGTACCTCCACCCAATTCGCCGTGGCCAGGTTGGATGCGTTGTAATTGGTGCTGATCAGGACTGAGAGGGCCTGGTGGCCGGCCACGCCAAAGCCACGCTGTGAGCGGAACGAGAGCGTTTGCCCAGGAGTGTATTGTACCACGGGCGATACCAGCCAAGCGATATCAGCACCACCGGATTGGAACGACGTCGCTTGTACGGCCATGTCGCCGCTAACGGTATATCCGCGCCATTTGCGCGTGCCCGCTTGTGGCAGGTTGATCCAGCACTCCAGTGAAAGGTCGATGTTCGCCACGGCCGTTCCGAAGTCTTGTTCAACACCTTGCGCCGGGTCGCACAGGGTCGGAGGCTCTGGGAGCGGGTCGCACGGGCGATCGCCGTTGAGTTGGACCTCGTTGATGTTGCGGATGAACAACTGCATATCGCTGTTGAACTGGCCCACAACACCTACGATGCTGCCATTCCCCATGGGCAGTTGTTGGCCTGCGAAATTGGCGAAGCCACTCGTCCGTACGATCACTTCGTTGGTGCAATCGGAGAGGTTGCGATTCTGGGTCTCTTGACTGATCGCGTTGGCATAGGTGAGGCCTTGATCGGTAGATGCGAACTGCACACCGTTCAATCGTACGAGGCGTCCTTGCATGGCGGGTGTGATCTGTCCAACCGTCACCGTCTCTGGTGTCTTCTGCACTTGGGTGGCTTGCTTCACCACGTTGTTGTCCACGTCCACGCTGTCCAGCTGCAGCATGCCCGCGTAGCTGCCGAGCACTGTGCCAGGCAGGTAGATCCGGATGCTATCGCCTTGGTACAATCCACCACTGTTCAACAGGCGCATCACGATGGCTCCGGTGTGGTCCTGGATGTAGATGTTCTTGTACAGGTTGCCGTTCTGTTCATCGGCGGTCACCACGGCGTACACGGAGCTGTCGCCGCCGAAGCGTTTGGGCACACCCGTGAAAAGGGATCGCAGCTGGGCCACGGTGAGCACCTGCCCGGTGGGCAACGTACGCTCCGGTGGCGTGTCGAATTCCTTCTTGCACGCCACCGCGACTACGGCTACGGCAAGGGTGAGTACTGCGGTTCGGAAGTTCATCGCGGAAAAGGGTTGCATGGGCATCAGAAGCTGAAGGTCAACATGGCGAAGTAGTTCCGCCCGAAGAGGTAACTGTAACGGGGTGGGAAACGGCCCACATCCATGCGGTCGTAGCGCAATTGCTCGAAGCCGCCGATCTTGAAGTCCTGGTTGTTGAGCACGTTGCTCACCGAGATGTTGAAGGCCACCCGGTATTTGCGTTGGATCATCCACGACTTGCCTGCGAAGGCATCGACGGTCAGATTATCCTCCAGTTTCTCTTGGGTGAGCAGTTGATCCCATTGTGGGTCGTCCGTGACAAGGTTGTCCACGGCTTCTTCCGTACGACGGTCCGGGTTGGGGTCGAGGTAGATGTCGCCGAACCAGTTGGCGTTGATGCCTGCGAACCAGAATTTGGGCGAGTTGTACCGGAAGCCCAGCGATGCGGCGGTCTGCGGCATGCCTCCCACCTTGTAGTTGTTCCAGTACACCGTGCGATCGGCAGCGAACACCTCGGGGCTGTTGTTCCGAGTGATCGTGGCCGTTGGACGAGATGCGTAGCGATAATCGCCCTGCGCGTACACGGCGGTCATCTGCCAGGTGCTGGTGAGGTTGGCCTCCACACCAAGTTCCAACCCTTGGTTGATCTGGTCCACACCGGTCATGTTGTAGTTCACGATGGTGAGGTACTCGTCGTGGTAGAAGCTGCGCGACCACACCTGATCATAGATCTTGGTGTAGTAGAGCGTTGCGCGGCCCTTCACCCGGGGGAAACGGACCACATAGCCGATATCACCGGTGTATACTTTCTCGCTCGTGAGGCCGGGGATCGTTCCGTCGTGGATGCGGGGGCTGAGGTAGGAAACGTTCGTAGCGGGTGGTCGGCTGAGGAAGGCCGCGTTGGCTGAGATGAATTGGCGACCGCTCAACTTGTACAATCCCCCCGCCTTGACGCTGATGTTGGTGAAGGTGGTCACTTCACCTTTCCCTTTGGAGGTCTCGGGGAATCGTCCGTTCCGCAGGTTGCCTTCGCGCCAGAAAGCGGTCTGTGCGACCGATGCTCCCACATAGCCCTCGAAGCTCTGCCACTTCTTCTCGTACTGCCCGAAGACGTTGATCAATCGGGTGTTCATGTAATAGTCCCAACCG
>JAEUTC010000267.1 GCA_016787985.1 Flavobacteriales bacterium
GCACGCCCATGGCCATGCCCCTGCGTGCCGGATCCAGCAGATCGTCCGGTGTCAGGTGAACAAGGTCGTAGGTACCCTTGGCTGAACCGGAGGCGGGATCCACGATGTAGTCCACGCCCGGCGTGAGGGTGGTGCCATCCACGCCTACATGCATACTGTCCGGGAAACTGTTCACATTGAACTGGAACGGCTGGAAGTAGTCCGCCTTCAACGGTTCCAAGCCCATCCGGGTGAATTGCTGGGCGATCCAATCGGCGGCGAGCGCATCGCCGTTCTGCACATAACCACGTCCATGCAAGGCCGAGGCGGTGAGGTTCTTGACGTATTTGCGCGCATTGCCCCGGACCGCATCAGCGTCCTGCGCAGAAAGCAATGCGGGCGCGACGATCGCGAAGGCGAGAAGTGAACGTACCATCATGCGTAGCGGCGTTGCACCAGATCGTTGAAGGTGGCCAATGCTTCGGGGTCTGCGGGCTTCTTAAGCTTGGCGATGACCTCCTCCTGGATGAAGGCTGTCGCCTCCGAGAGGCTCGCGAACGTATTCAAGCGCTCCACCCCTTTCTCATAGGCCTGCCGATCACCATTGAAGAGTTCGGCCACGAACCAGAACTTATGACTCAAGGTGATGGCCTTGTTCAGGTCGCTCACCGCCGCTTTCTCCAGCTTCTCAGCGAGCGAGGGTGCTGGATGCTTTCCGCTCGCAGGCACCGTTCTCTCCTGTTCCGTGTGCTCAATGGCCTCTATCAATGAAGTCTGGCGCGAGGAGACCTCAGGAGCTGGCCGTGTGTCCAAACGCATCGCGGGTTGTTCCGGAGCGGATTCGTCGGTCAAAGGAGCCTCGCGCAGCTTGTTGGTCGACGCGGGGGCCGGCTTGCCTGCACCTGCGGCACTTTCGCGCGCTTTGTGGCGTAGGACGACCAAGCGCTCGTAGAGCTCGCGCGCATCGTCGCAGGCTGTTTCCAATCCTTCCAGCTGCAACGTACCCGAGCCGAGTTCGGCGCTCACGTTGGAAAGGGCTGCGACCAGATCGTTGATCCTTCGGAATGGCTTCTCGCTCTTCATGGGCGTTCGGCCCGGTCGAAGGGGCCTGTGCGAAGATCCCTATTTTCGCAGCACCCTGCAAACACCGGTCCGATCCGTTCAGCATGCCGGGCACTCCTGATGTTCTTGGAACACACCGGACCACGCGGTCCACGCAAAGGCTGGGTCGAAGTGATCTGCGGGAGCATGTTCTCCGGAAAGACCGAGGAGTTGATCCGCCGGTTGCGCCGTGCGGAGTTCGCCCGGCAGAAGGTGGAGATCTTCAAGCCCGGCGTGGATACCCGGTACGATGCCACCGATGTGGTAAGCCACGAGGGCACCACCATCCGGAGCACACCGGTGCCCGGAAGCAGCCATCTGCTCCTCCTCACCAACGAGATCCAAGTGGTGGGCATCGATGAAGCCCAATTCTTCGATGCTGGCCTACCCGCTGTGTGCGAACAACTCGCCAACACTGGTATCCGCGTGATCATCGCGGGCCTGGACATGGACTTCCAAGGTCGCCCCTTCGGCCCCATGCCCGCTCTGATGGCCATGGCCGAGTATGTGACGAAAGTGCATGCCATCTGCATGCATTGCGGCGATCTGGCCAATTTCAGCCACCGCACCACCGCGAGCCAAGACCTGGTGTTGTTGGGCGAGACGGATAGCTACGAACCGCTCTGCCGCACCTGCTTCATGGCGGCCCGCGCCAAACAAACCGCATCGTGAGCTTCGAACGACCGACGTTGCAGATGGTCGCCGCGATCGCAGGCGGCGAACTGGAGGGCCAAGGCACGCAGCGCATCGAACATCTGCTGATCGACTCACGCAACGCCATCATCCAACCGAACGCGCTCTTCATCGCGCTCATCGGGCCGCGGCATGATGGGCATCGATACATCAGCTCCCTCTACGAGCGCGGCCTGCGGAACTTCATGGTGAGTGCCGACGTGGATCGCCAACGCATGCCGGAAGCCAACGTGATCCGGGTGCCCGACACCTTGTTCGCCCTGCAGATCCTGGCCGCCTGGCACCGCAGCCGCTTCAAGATCCCCGTGATCGGTATCACCGGCAGCAATGGCAAGACGATCGTGAAGGAGTGGCTCTTCCAACTCCTTCGCGGCGAGGAACGCATCGTGCGCAGCCCAGGAAGTTGGAACAGTCAGGTGGGCGTGCCGCTGAGCGTGTGGCAGATGGGGCCCGAACACACCTTGGGCATCTTCGAGGCCGGCGTGAGCCAACCCAAGGAAATGCCGCAGCTGCAGGTCATCATCCAACCGACCATCGGCGTGCTCACCAACCTCGGTGATGCCCACGACCAAGGCTTCCATAACGATCGAGGCGCTAAACTGGCGGAGAAGATCACCTTGTTCCATCGCAGCATCGGCATCATCGCACCCAGCTTGGATGGCCTTCTCGGCCAAGTGCGCACGGGCACCGGTTCCAAGGCTGTTTGGACACTAATCGGGTCCAACGAACCAGGCACAGCGGTCAACGTCACGAGCACGGCGGTGAACGGGGAGTCCTGCCGTGTGGACCTGCAGTATCACGGAGACCCCTTGCAGTTCCTCGTGCCCTTCTCCGATCAGGCCAGCATCAGCAATGCCGTCACCTGCATCGCTGTACTCCTGCACCTGGGACGGGATGCCGCTTGGATCAACGAACGCATCGCTCTGCTTGAACCGGTGGACATGCGCCTGCGCACCATGCAAGGCCGGCATGGTACGACGTTGATCGACGACAGCTACAGCAATGACCAGAGTTCCTTGGCCGTGGCCTTGGAACACCAAGAGCGCATCGCCCATGGACGTGTGCGCGCGATCGTCCTCAGCGACCTGATGGAAAGCGGCGTGCCCGATGGGCAGTTGTACCCTGCCGTGGCCGCCACGCTGGCCCGCGCCGGCGTGCAACACGTGATCGGCGTTGGCCCGGCGATCAGCGCGTACAGCACCGCCTTCCCCGCTGCGGCGCGCTTCTATGGGAACAGTGACGAACTCCTCGCGAACGAGGACCTCAGCGACCTCGCCGGAGCGGTGGTCTTGATCAAAGGTGCCCGCAGCTTCGCATTGGAACGTGCCGTGCAGCGCTGGCAACAACATGTGCACGGCACCGAGCTTCAAGTGGACCTGGAGGCCGTGCGTCACAACTTGAACCACTTCAGGGGACTGCTCACATCCGGAACACGCGTAATGGCCATGGTGAAGGCGTTCGGCTATGGAAGCGGGGCGGTTGAGTTAGCCCGACTGCTCCAGCACGAAGGCGTCCACTACCTCGGCGTGGCCTATGCCGACGAAGGCATCGAGCTTCGTCAGCACGGGATCACCACCCCCATCCTGGTGATGAACCCTGAGCCCGTGGCGATGGAGACCCTGGACCGCTTCGATCTGGAGCCCGAGGTGTTCGACCTGCGTTCGTTACAGGCCGCCATCGACCATGCCCGCGCGGCGGGATCAGCACCTGCCGTACACATCAAACTGGACACCGGCATGCACCGCCTCGGCTTCCAAGCCGATGAGCTGCCCGCATTGTTACATGCCCTGAAGGACGCACCGATCCGCGTGGCTTCGATCCTCTCTCACCTGGCGGCCAGCGAAGATCCCCGACACGATGCCTTCACGCGTCAGCAGATCACCGCGTTCAACACCTTGGCCGAGCGCATCATCGCTGTGCTCGGCTACCGGCCGCTTCTTCACATCGCCAACAGCGGCGCCATCACCCGGTTCGTAGAAGCACACCTCGACATGGTCCGCTTGGGTATCGGCTTGCACGGCGTCGGTGCCACAGCGCAAGAGACCACCTTGTTGCGGCCCGTCGCCACGTTGCGCACGGTGGTGGCCCAGGTGAAGGATATCCCTGCCGGCGACAGTATCGGCTACGGCCGCGGTGCGCGCGATGAAAGGGCGCGACGCATCGCAACTCTGCCGATCGGATATGCCGATGGTTTCCTGCGCCGCCTCGGCAACGGCCAAGGCAGGGTCGCGATCAACGGCCATACCGCCTACACCACCGGCAACATCTGCATGGACATGTGCATGGTGGACGTGACCGACATACCCTGCCAAGCAAACGACGAAGTGATCGTCTTCGGCAACGAACCCACCCTGGTCCAGTACGCCGGCGACCTCGGCACCATCCCATACGAGGCGCTCACCAGCATCGCACAGCGGGTGAAGCGGGTGTATGTGCGGGGGTGAAGTTCCTACCCACAGCCTTCCAAGCCTTACCCCCTTGCATGCCGCGTAGCTAGTGCTACGCCTCCAGCGCCTCCCCTACCTTTGGGTCGAAGCCCCTCACCGATGCGAGTATTCCTGACCGTTGCGCTCTCCCTCTTTCTGATCCGTCCGGTAGCACAGGCCCAAGCCGTGGCCATACCAGGCGACTTATTGATCATGTTGGCCCCTGGCGCCGATGCCCACAAGGTGGCCGACGACCTTGCCACGGTGAACGGACACGCCACTGGCATGCGTGTAGCGCGCCTGGTGAGCCGCCCCATGCGTACCTGGCTTCTTCAGTTCGACCCCAGCCAAGCGGCACAATTCGATGTACTGCGTGCCGCCCGCGCCCACAAAGGGGTCCATCTGGCCCAGAACAACCATCACCTCGAACTCCGGGATGTGCCGAACGATAGTGATTACGGCGATCAGTGGCACCACCAGAACATCAACAGCGAAGGGGCATGGGATATCAGTACCGGTGGCCTCACGGCCGATGGGGATACCATCGTAGTCTGCATCATCGAGAACTCGAACCTGCCGCATCCTGATCTGATCGGCAACGCCTGGTTCAATCACCAGGAGATCCCGAACAACGACGTGGATGACGACCTGAACGGTTATGTGGATGATTTCCGGGGCTGGAACCCCAACTCGGAGACCGACGAGGTCTATGGCGGATCGCACGGCACACAAGTGGCGGGCATGATCGGGGCCACCGGAAACAATGAAGTAGGTGTGGCAGGCGCCAACTGGGCGGTGAAGATGATGGTGGTGTTCAACTCCGGAGCGAACGACGCTGGGGTGCTCGCCTCGCACAGTTATCCCCTTACCATGCGTCGGCTCTACAACGAAACGAATGGGGCACAGGGCGCCTTCGTGGTGGCCACCAACGCGAGTTGGGGTATAAACGGCGGCCAGCCCGCCGATGCGCCCATCTGGTGCGCCATGTACGATTCGCTGGGCGCAGAGGGCGTGCTCAATTGTGGCGCCACGGCGAACAACGAGGTGGATGTGGATGAAGTGGGTGATCTACCCACCGCCTGCCCGAGCGATTTCATGATCAGTGTCACCGCTACGGACATCAACGACGAGCGCACGTTCTCCGCCTACGGACTCACCACCATCGATGTGGGGGCACCCGGCGACGACGTGTACACCACCAACATCAACGGTGGCTATGGCACCACCAGCGGCACCAGTTTCGCCAGCCCCCTCACCGCTGGGGTCGTGGGACTACTCTACAGCGCGCCCTGTGCGAGCCTGATGACCCTGGTGAAAGGCGACCCGCAACAGGGCGCATTGTACATCCGCGAAAAGCTCTTCGAGGGAGTGGACCAAGTGGGCAACCTGCCAGGGCAAACGGTCACCGGTGGCCGCATCAACGCGGGCACGAGCATGCAGCTGATCATGAATGGGTGCGGTGCTTGCCCGGCGCCCTACAACGTGGCGGTGCAAACGGTGGAGATCGGCACCGCCCTCGCCACCTGGAACAGCGTGGTCGGCACCGAATTCGACCTGCGTTACCGCCCCGTAGGCGCACCAGAATGGCTCGAAGCGACTGCGCTGACGGAGCCCTCGTACGAACTCGGCCCGCTCACACCCTGCACTCCCTACGAGGTACAGGTGCGTGCCCGATGCGAAACGGAGAACAGCGACTACAGTAACGTACTGCTCTTCACCAGCGAAGGATGCTGCAACCCGCCGACCGGCCTTACGGAAGGCTTCGTCGGGGAGAACATCGTGAACGTATTCTGGACCTCCGTGCTCGCTGCCTCTGGTTATGAGGTGCGCCATGCCCCATTGGGATCGACGGACTATACCGTGGTGAGCGGTATCACGGGCACCACGCTGGAGATAACCCCGCTTTCCCCCTGCAGCAACTACACCGTGCAGGTGCGTTCCATCTGCAACGGTGTGCCCACCGCTTGGTCGGCGCCCATCACGGTGAACACCACGGGCTGCGGGGCCTGCACGGACCTCGAATACTGCGCCACCACCGGCGGCGATTCCAGCGATGAGTGGATCGCCAACGTGCAACTCGGTGACATCGACAACGACTCAGGGAACGACGATGGCTACGGCGACTACACCGACGTGACCACGGACCTCACCGTGGGACAGGTGCATGCCATACGCCTGGAGCCCGATTTCTCCGGCTTCCAGTACAACGAGTGGTTCCATGTCTGGATCGACATCGATCAGAGCGGAAGCTTCGAAGCGCCCGAAGAACTCGTCTTCAACAGCGGTGGTGCCGATAATGAGGCCGTGGATGGCACGCTCGAGATCCCCGGAACGGCCACCCTCGGCCCCACCCGCATGCGCGTGGTGATGCGCTACAGCGATGCACCCGAGGAACCCTGTGCACCCGACTTCGATTATGGTGAGGTGGAAGACTACTGCGTGAATCTGGTCGTGAACACGGGGCAGGGCTTGGAAGAGGCGAGCTTGGCCAATGGCCTGCTGATCTTTCCGCAGCCGGCCACCGATCGCATCACCATCCGGACTACGGCCTTCCGCTCGGGCAGCGTGGTGAAC
The DNA here is from genome assembly GCA_016787985.1 of Flavobacteriales bacterium. Taxonomy (GTDB): domain Bacteria; phylum Bacteroidota; class Bacteroidia; order Flavobacteriales_F; family PHOS-HE28; genus PHOS-HE28. The sequence goes on from JAEUTC010000267.1 coordinate 6,774, forward strand.
GTCTTGGACGCCATGGGGCGGACCGTGATGTCCTTCAACCTTACGCAGACCGAACAGACGCTGGATATCAATGGCCTGGCTGGCGGTACCTACACGGTGTCCATCCTGGACGGTGCCCAAGTCTTGGGGCGTGGTCGGTTGGTGGTCGCACGCACCCGCTGATGCCCGCAGCGCCGGTTAACTTCGGCGCCGCATGAAGGGTATATCGGCGGTCATCATCACGCGCAACGAAAGGGACAACATCGCCCGCTGTCTCATCTCGCTGCAACTGCTCGTGAGCGAGGTGATCGTGGTGGATGCGGAGAGCACCGACGACACCGTACGCATCGCCACCGAACATGGTGCACGGGTGATCGTGCGCAAGTGGACGGACTATTCCGACCAGAAGAACTTCGCCAACGCACAGGCCCGTGGCCCGTACATCCTTTCCCTCGATGCCGACGAGGCCATCTCCGCCGAACTGCGCGCATCGTTGATGGAAGCCGCGCAGCGAGGACTGAATGGCGCCTACAGGTTCAACCGCTTGACGAACTATTGCGGTACTTGGGTGCGGCATGGCGGCTGGTATCCCGATGCCAAGGTGCGCCTGTTCCCGAAGGAAGGCAGCAGCTGGCAGGGCGAACATGTGCACGAAGAGCTTCAACTTCCCAAGGATATCACCGTGCATCAACTCGCAGGGGATCTGCTCCACTATTCCTATCCCACGGTGCGCTCGCATGAGGAACGCATCGAACGTTATAGTGATCTGCACGCCCGCAAATTGCTCGCCGCCGGAAAACGACCCGGGCTCTTGAAGCGGCTGTTCTCCCCGGCCGTGAAATTCATCCAGGGCTATTTCCTGCGCCTCGGTCTCCTCGACGGGCGGGCGGGCTATTCCATCGCACGCCTGAGCGCCCGAGCGGTCCGCCTGAAGTACGCCAAACTCCAACGGCTGCGTGATCAAGGCGCCTGACCACATCGTCCTGAGCCGTACGGACAGTATCGGCGATGTGATGCTGACCCTGCCCATGGCCGGGTTGTTGAAGCGGCACTTCCCGGGAGTACGGATCACCTTCATCGGTCGCACATACACCAAACCCGTTCTCCTCCGGTGCGCTCACGTGGATGCCATCATCACCTTGGAGGAGTTGCAGGCCGAAGATGCACCGACCATGCTGCGCGCCTTGAAGGCCGATGCCTTGATCCATGTCTTCCCGCGCAAAGAGCTGGCCCGATGGGCGCGGGCAGCGGATATTCCGGTACGGATCGGCACCAGCCATCGGTGGTGGCATTGGTTCACCTGCACACACCGCGTGGCGTTCAGCCGCAAACGCAGTGCGCTCCACGAGGCCCAATTGAACTTGAAGTTGGCAGCGCCCATCATGCCCGTACCTGACATCGGGCTGAGTGAACTAGCGGCATTGAGCGGCTTCACCGCCTTGCCCATCGCTGAAAGGTCAAGCAGGTGGAAGCGTCCAGGAACGCGCACGGTGATCCTGCACCCTGGCTCCAAAGGCAGTGCGGTGGAATGGGGCTTGGAGAACTTCGCCGCGTTGATCAGGATCCTGAACGATGGATCGTTCACCGTGATCATCACCGGAACACAAGCGGAGGCCGACCATTACCGGCGAGCGCTTCCCTTGGATGGCCCGAACACGATCGATGCCGGTGGAGCGGTGGACCTGACGGAACTGATCGGCCTGATCGGCGCGAGCGATGCCTTGGTGGCCGCCAGTACCGGCCCCTTACACATCGCGGCGGCATGCGGTATCCGCGCCATTGGTCTGTTCGCCCCGCGCAAGCCGATCCATCCGGGCCGCTGGGGCCCCATCGGTCGGGACGCGCATGCGCTGGTGTTCGATCCAGCATGTGCGACCTGTGCAGCTGGTAGGCCCTGCGATTGTGTGCAGCGCATCAGCCCGCAACGGGTGGCTGAACTCTTGTTCGCGCTTCCATTGCGGTGAGCCGGGGCGCAGCGAAAACGAACAAGGCGTAATACAGCGCGAAGAAGGTGGCCCCCACCTGGGTCTCGATCGTGTCGTCGGTGAGGCACGAGATCCCGAAGATGATGGCGAACGCGATGAACAGAGGGTCCTGCCAGGCATGCATCACACGTGCTGGCCACCACCAGGTGAAGAGGCTCCAAAGCAGCCCCAACACCCCGAGACCGATCCACAGCGTGAGGTATTGGTTGTGCGCACGCCGACGCCATTGTGGCGAGAGCTTGGTGCCGGAGCGCTCGTATTCGCGTTGGAACATCAGCTCCGTATCACCTGTACCCACACCGAAAAGCCAATTCGCCCGAGCGATGCGCAGCCCCGTGCGCAGGTACTCGATGCGCATGGCCACGGAATGCCCGTCCACAGCGCCCATGGCATGGTATTGTTGCAGTTCGAAGAGCACTTCATCGAAGCGCGCGCTCAACCCGCTGAAGCGACCAGGTTGTGCATTGGACACACCTTGCTCCACGGCGCGGATGTCCGCTTCATCCAAGGTCATCAACCCTACACTGTCCTTGCGCAGCCCTTTGGACGCCATGTATCGCACCAAGGTGCTCCAGATCGGATGTCCCTTGTCATCCATACCATCCAATGACCGCTCACTCCTGCGCTCCCAACCGCGCTTCAATTCGTGCATGGCCACGTACATCCACACGTGGTGGCCGTTCTCCATCTGCGGATTGGTGAGGTCGTGCTGGTAGTATTCGCCTCCAGCCGTGCGCTCGAACTTGGGGATGATGGTGGGATCGGGCAAACGATACCGACCGCTGGCCTCGGACCAACCGACGACCAGTGCTAGCACGGGAAGAAGGACAAGAGCGCCACGCACCGACCACCGGGCGAACGCCCCCCGTCCACCGCACCAGCGCCAAGCGAAGACCGCAGCCATGCAGGCAAGGATGATGTATCCCTGGATGCTGCCCAGCCGATCGATGAAGAACACGCACCACAGCACCGCCGCATACCCCGCCAGGCGGAACCAACGCGGACCACCGCGATCCCAGAGGAACACCACGATGGCCAGGCATAACAAGAGCGCCAGACGGATGTGACTGATGAAGACCGAAAGCGACCGGTAGTCATCCATTTGACCATGACGCATGATCAGGCTGACCACCGTGCTCGCCACGACACTCCAAGCCCCCAGCAAAAGGATCGGGCGGAATTCAGAAGGATCCAACCGCTTCGACCCGCTTAACACCGCTCCAAATGCGAGCACCGGCAATAGGATGCGCACAAGATCCGCGCCCCACTTGATATCCGAGGTCCACAACAACCCGAGCACATGCAACGCGAAGAAGCCGATGAAGATCAAGGAAGGGCCTTGCGTGAACACCCTTCGGAAGCGGACCTTCAGGTCCTTGCGCACCACACCTTCGGCGAGCCAGTTCACCACCAAGAGCATCTGCGCGAGGCTGAGCAGCGCCTTGCTCCACGGTAGCATGATGGCACAGAGCGCAAGGGCGCTCACATGCACCACGCGGAACACATCGCGACCCCGCAACAGGTCGGATGAAGAAGTGGTCATCCGGACTACTTACCGGTCTTCACCGTGGTGAGCACCTCATTGTACTTCGCGCCGTTGAGCACGTCAACGGCGGACTTCACCGCGGGATCCGTGACCAGGGCGGCCTTGGCGCGGCCCGTCTGGTAGTAGTATCGACCGACGATCTCGTTGCGCAACACCTCTTCGATATCCGTACGGAAGCGCGTGAGCTCTTCGGTACGGTCCGGCGCCAACTCGGCGTGCAGCGCTTCGATCTGCGCTTTCGCATGATCGTAGTACCGCTCCTTCTTGGCCACCTCCTCCAGTTTCTTGAAGGCGTCCATCGTTTCGGTGTCGTAGTCGAACTTCTTGTCCTTCACGAAGTCCACGAACTCCTGGTAGAGCGCATCGCTGATCTTGAACTCCTCGGCCGGACCGATCTCCGGGTTCTTCAAACGGTAGTTCGTGGCGAAATCGAAGAAGAGGTCCTTGCTGTAGAGCCCCCCAACCACCTTGGCCAGTTCGGGGTCCATCACCTCCACGTCGGGAAGTATCCCGCGTCCATCGTACACCGGCCGCCCATTGCGCGTCTTGAATTCGGCGATCGCTTCCTCCTTCACCTCTTCCACCTTACCCGTGCTATCGCGGTGTGAGTAGTCGAGCTTCTGGATGCAACGGCCGCTGGGGATGTAGTACTTGGCCACGGTCACCTTCAGCTTGCTGTTGTAATAGAGGTCGCGCGTTTGCTGCACAAGGCCTTTGCCATAGGTGCGC